>NZ_CP136241.1:1549420-1859304 GCF_046529725.1 Methanosarcina hadiensis
AATATCGAGTTTGATTGAAGACTGCATTCTTCTTGGAAATTCTAGATTTCAATCAAAAAATGAAAAAATCACTAGATTTTAGAACTGAGTCACATTTTGCCTTAAAAAATAGTTTTAAATACCAAAAATGAGTATGGTCTGTTGCCAATTCACAATTGTGAATAATTGGTGCCAGGGTGGCGGAAAGGCTACGCAATGGACTGCAGATCCATTAATCCTGGTTCGATTCCAGGCTCTGGCTTAAAAGTTTTCATTACACACCAAGAAAACTTTTAGATTTATCGAAACGCAAGTCGTAGACGAACAGACAACATTACATAACCCGCTTTCTGCAGAGGCTCACGAAAAACACCCGTTCTTCTCAATACAGCTTCTCAGGCAGATTCTGAAACCTAACTCGCCAAAATGGCTGTATCGGGCAAATCGGAATAGATCCACAACTATGAATATCTGCGGTGTGTGGGCACAAAAAACAGCAACTCTAACTCTATGAATGCTGAGATGGCGGAATGGCTACGCGGTGGACTGCAAATCCATTACATCCCGGTTCGATTCCGGGTTTCAGCTTAGAGGTAATCTCATGGATATAAGAACACAAAAAACATTTGAGGCACTTTTTGCCCTTGAGGATATTCGGGAGACCCTCAGACAAACCCTTCCAAATATCACAACTTCGGAAGAAGAACACTCCATTAAAGAAGGAGTAAATAAAGTCCGAAAAATTCTGGACGATATAGAAAATAGCACCGGAACCCCTGAAATAAGGAAAATAGCTGACAATATTGAGATCCGGTCAAGAGAAGAAACTTACATCAATATACAGCCGATCCAGGCAGCTGGAAGGCTTACACCCGAAGCACGAAAAGCCCTCATAGCATATGGGGACGGCTACTCTACCTGTGATGCCTGCCGCAAACCTTTCAGGCTGGACAAAATCACCAGCCCGCCTATTGCCCCGTTTCATGAACAGCTAGCCAGCTTTGTTAACATGGACGTTGCTCGCGTAGTACCAGGTGCAAGGCGCGGTTTTCAGGCAGTGGCATCTACCCTGGTAAATAAAGGGGATTCTGTCCTTGTTTCGGCCCTTGCTCATTATACAGAGTTCCTGGCAGTAGAAGAAGCAGGCGGAATAGTAAGGGAAGTGCCCTTGAACGAGAAAAAGATAGTAACGGCAGATGCTACAGCTGAGAAGATTGAAGCCGTCAAGCAGGAGACAGGCAAACTGCCAGTACTGGTGATGATTGACCACTTTGACTATCAGTATGCCAATGAACATGATGTAAAAGGTATCGCAAAAGTTGCACATCAGTACGATATTCCTCTCCTGTATAACGGCGCATATACCGTAGGAGTCAGGCCAGTTGATGGAAAGGATATAGGTGCGGATTTTGTCGTGGGCTCAGGCCACAAAAGCATGGCATCCCCTGCACCTTCCGGGGTACTGGCAACAACCGAGGAGTGGGCTCCAAAGGTATTCCGTACGACTCAGATGACCGGAGACCTCACAAAGCGCAAGTTTGGCGTAAAAGAAGTAGAGATGCTCGGCTGCACACTTATGGGATCGACGCTGCTGGGTATGATGGCTTCTTTCCCTGCTGTAAGGGAGAGAGTAAAGAACTGGGAAGATGAGTTGAAAAAGTCGAACTATCTGATTGATGGTTTACTTGCTATCGAAGGCAGCAAAGTTGTTTCAGAGTACCCGAGAAAACACACCCTTTCAAAAGTTGATACCACTGGCAACTTCGATGTAATAGCGCAGAACCATAAGCGCAGAGGTTTCTTCCTTTCAGACGAACTCTCAGGCAAGGGTATTGTCGGAGAATTTGCAGGAGCTACACGCGTCTGGAAACTTAACACATACGGGCTTTCCTGGGAGAAAGTTCGCTATGTGGTGGATACATTCCAGGATATTGCTAATAAATACGAGCTTCAGGTAAAAAAGTAATTTCGGACAAAAAGAAACTTCAGAATAAAAATTCAGATAAAAGGGGACTATTCTAATGGCCACAAATAACTATAAACTGGGAACACTTGCCCTTCATGCTGGACAGAGTCCTGATCCAGCCACAGGATCACGTACAGTACCAATATACCAGACAACGTCATATGTTTTCCGGGACACAGACCACGCAGCTAATCTTTTTGGTCTCAAAGAGCTTGGCAATATCTATACCCGTATAATGAATCCTACCACTGATGTGTTCGAACAGCGCATAGCTGCCATTGAAGGCGGGACCGGAGCCCTTGGAGTTGCATCCGGTTCGGCAGCAATAACCTATGCCCTGTTGGCGATTACCCGTGTAGGGGATGAAATCGTATCCGGCAATAACCTCTATGGCGGGACCTATGAGCTTTTCAATTATACTTTTCCCAAATTTGGAAGGAAAGTTATATTCGTAGATTCGACTGATCTGGAGGCATACCGCAAGGCTATCACAGATAAAACCCGGGCTATTTATATCGAGTCAGTAGGGAACCCAAAGCTCGATGTTCCGGATTTTAAGGCAATTGCAAATATTGCCCACGAAGCCGGAATTCCGCTTGTTGTAGATAATACAAGTGCTGTCGGGCTTGTCCGTCCCATTGATTACGGGGCAGATATTGTAGTGCATTCTGCAACCAAATTCATAGGCGGACATGGGAATTCAATCGGCGGCTCAATAGTCGATTCCGGAAAGTTCGCATGGAATAACGGCAAGTTTCCGGAACTAACGGACCCTGACCCAAGTTACCACGGCCTGAAATACTGGGATACTTTTTCAAATTTCCCGGGACTTGGGAATGTAGCTCTTGTATTCAAAATCAGGCTACAGCTACTCAGGGACACAGGTGCTGCTATCTCACCTTTCAATTCATTCCTGCTGCTTCAGGGACTTGAGACCCTGCACCTGAGAATAGAGAGGCACTCCGAAAATGCCCTTAAGGTGGCAAAATACCTATCAAAACATCCGAAAGTTTCATGGGTCAATTATCCCGGTTTGCCGGACCATCCAAGCCATGAGCTTGCAACCAGGTACCTCAAAGGCGGTTATGGTGCACTGCTGGGTTTTGGCGTAAAAGGCGGTGCAGAAGCAGGAAAACAGTTTATTAACTCTTTGAAGCTCTTTTCCCATGTTGCTAATATTGGTGATTCAAAGAGCCTTGTCATCCATCCGGCAACCACAACCCACCAGCAGCTAACTCCTGAGGAACAGGAAGCAACAGGCGTCAAGCCGGATTACATACGCCTATCCGTGGGCATTGAGGATATAGAGGATATAATCTCAGACCTTGAGCAGGCTCTTGAGAAAGTGTAACCTGCACAGATTTCAGATAGATAACAGAAAAATCGAAAAAAGAAACCTTTTTTATTTTTTGATGAGCTATTGCTCATCGTAAATCCTTTTTAATTTTTTCCAAACAACGAGGATGACATTCATGGACTTTGAAAAATTGAGACATGGGACCGAACTTATCAAGCGGGGCTTTGCACGCATGCAAAAGGGAGGTGTGATCATGGACGTGACAACTCCCGAACAGGCCAGGATCGCAGAAGAAGCCGGAGCAGTTGCTGTTATGGCTCTTCAGGCTGTCCCTGCAGATATCAGAAAGGCAGGCGGGGTTGCCCGTATGGCAGATCCCGAAATCGTGCAGCAGATCATTGATACGGTTACTATCCCTGTTATGGCAAAAGCAAGGATCGGGCACTTTGTAGAAGCCGAAATTCTTGAAGCACTCGGCGTTGACATGGTAGACGAATCCGAAGTCCTTACTCCTGCCGATCCATTCTACCACATAGACAAAACGCAGTTTACCGTGCCTTTTGTTTGCGGAGCCAGAAACCTTGGAGAGGCTCTCCGCAGGATCAATGAAGGAGCAGCCATGATCCGTACAAAAGGAGAAGCCGGAACCGGCGACGTCAGCCAGGCAGTAAAGCATATGAAGCAGATTCAGGGCGAAATCCGCGCACTTAGAGGAAAGACCAAAGAAGAGCTTATAATGGTCGCAAGGGAGATTGAAGCTCCTATCGAACTCGTAGTAGAAACCTCAAAGATGCAGCGCCTTCCAGTAGTGAACTTTGCAGCCGGTGGAGTTGCGACCCCTGCTGATGCAGCTCTCATGATGCGCCTTGGTGCAGACGGAATTTTCGTAGGCTCAGGGATTTTCAAAGCAGAAAACCCTGAGAAGATGGCAAAAGCAATTGTTGAAGCCGTAAACAACTACGACAACCCTGCAAAGCTAGCAGAAATTTCAAAAGGCGTGGGCGCAGGAATGAAAGGCATAAGCGCAGATATGATTCCTGTGCAGGAAGCCCTTCAGGAACGCGGATGGTAACCCGAATTGCGATTCGGGAGCCCGCAGTCTGTTTCGCTTCGCTCAAGCAGACTAACTAATGGGTTACTATTGAACGAGTTCAAGAGGACTAATTTATGATGAATCATAGAAATTAAGCCTCTTTCAAGAGAGAAAATAATTGCTTGGTTTTTAAACCAACTAATAATTTTTATAAATCACTTAAACTTTAACTGAAATTTCAGGTGAAATTTCACCTGAGTCTGAGTTTCCTTAATTTCTTAAAATCTTATGTTTTCTATGTTTGAGAGGTATAACATGCCACATATAATGGAATTAATGGGAAAAACGAGAGTAGTAGTAAAGGATGGGAAGGTTATCGAAGTTGGAGAACCTGAAGTCAAGTGGTGTCCTATATTTGCCAAGGTGCGCGGAATCCAGAAAATTACTCCGGAAGAAGTCAAGAAAAACATGGAATTCAGAATCAGCGATTTCGGGATATTTACGGATAAACGCCGTCTGGAGCTCGAAGATTTTGTAGGGTTTGGAGCTACTGAAGTTATGATGACCGGACTTCGCAGTGGGCTGCTTGACACAACGGTGACTGCCTGCGATGGTGCAGGTACAGTCATAACCAGCAACCCTACCCTAGTCCAGGGTATGGGAGGCAGGATGTCAGGGCTCGTCGAAACCGAACCCATTGAAGGCATCATTAAAGGGATCACCGAACGCGGGGGAATTGTGCTTGATCCCTTAACTGCAAAACTTGACTCTGTTGCAGGTGTGAGAAAGGCAGCAGAACTCGGGCACAAAAAAATCGCGGTAACCGTTCCTTTCGCCGAAACCGCAAAAGAGTTACGGAAGCTTGAAGCTGAACTTGGACTTGATCTGATAATAATTGGCGTACATGTAACAGGTATCAGCCGGGAAGAAGCTCAGATTCTTCTGGAAAATGTTGATATCACAACCAGCTGCGCTTCAAAGTTCATGAGAGATCTTGCAAAACCTCTCGCCCAGGTGGGGACTGCTGTGCCGCTCTTTGCCCTTACTCAGAAAGGAAAAGAACTTGTGGTCGAGAGGGCAAAAGAAATTGAAAGTCCAATCCTTATCAACTCTATGCCCCTGCCGGAACTGCCTGAAAACAAACAGCCCAGAGAACTGAAATAATATAAAACCAAAGCGGCTTTGAGCTTTGCTTTAATGCTTTATTTCTTTTAGCTCTGGTTATATTTATTACCATTTTTTAATGGAAAAGCCGCTATTTTTTGTCTAGTGTGACGATACAGAAACGAAGACGGTAAATCTCATAATGCATTTTCACATATATATTAGGTCATTAGTTATTGAAAACCATAACGCAGAGTTTTTCTTAATTTTAAAGGGGGATATAAATAACCATGACGAACGAAATTGAAAAAAAGCCAAAAATTCCGGAAAATTCCATGAAGATCACTGTGAGCAGGAATGGTCCATATATCGTGACCGGCGGTGTTCCACTTATTGTTTCGGAAATTCGCAGTGATGAGGAAGGCTATTGCAAAGACTGGCTGGAAGTCAAAAGATACCCTTTGAAGGAACAGTATTCTCTATGCCGTTGTGGTAAGTCAGAGAATAAACCTTTCTGCGATGGGATGCATACAAAGATTCACTTTGATGGAACCGAAACCGGAGACTATGAACCCTATATTGAAGGCGCAGATACTATTTCTGGTCCTGTGCTAACTCTACTCGACAATAAACATTTCTGTGTCCACGCTGGATTCTGTGTACGGGCAGGAGGAACATGGAAGCTTGTGAAACGCGATGACCCTGATACCAGGAATATAGCCATTGAAGAAACCTTCAACTGCCCCTCCGGGAGACTGGTGATCATCGACAACACTACCGGAAAGGCAATTGAGCCTGAATTTGAGAAGTCAATTGTTATTGTTGAGTCTACCCTGCTCCACGAACAGGGTCCTCTCTGGGTACGCGGCGGCATCCCGATAGAATCCGCAGATGGCAAACTGTACGAAATTCGGAACCGTGTCACTCTTTGCAGGTGTGGAAAATCGGAGAACAAGCCTTTCTGTGACGGTAGCCACATTGAGGGGTAAGAATCAATTTAGAGATAGGAATGAGAATGAGAAAAATGGTAATAACGAATGCGAGCTTAAACTCTTGCTATTAAATATTGAGGTCAAGAAATGCCTGAAATTATGCCAGTTCTTTTTGTGGGACACGGCAATCCCATGAATGCATTACAGGATAATGATTATACCAAAGCATGGGACCGAATAGGCGCCGAGGTCCCGCGGCCTGAAGCTATCCTGTCCATTTCCGCTCACTGGTACATCCCGCAAACTGCTGTAACTGCGATGCCTGTACCCAGAACAATCCATGATTTTGCCGGATTTCCGGAGAATCTTTATCAAGTTACCTATCCTGCCCCCGGAGACCCAGCCCTTGCAAACCGTATCATGGACTTACTTCCTTCAAATTTAACAGGCCTTGATAATCAATGGGGACTGGATCATGGAACATGGTCAGTTCTCTGCCATATTTATCCTGATGCTGATATTCCTGTCGTGCAACTCAGCATTGATTGGACAAAACCTCCAGAGTTTCATTATAAGATTGGCAAAATGCTTGCGCCACTGCGAGAGGCGGGGATCCTCATTATCGGGAGTGGTAACCTGGTGCATAATTTGCATGCTTACAGCTGGAGCCGGCACTCTGTTGAGCCCTTTGATTGGGCTGTTCGGTTTGAAAAAAGGGTGAAAGAAATGCTTCTGGATGCAAACGATAATCCTCTCATCAACTATATTACCCTTGGAAAGGATGCAATTCTTTCCATTCCTACTCCAGATCATTATTTACCTCTACTCTACGTTATAGGTTGTCGAAAAAGGGATGAGAAGGTCAGTTTTCCAGTCAAAGGATTTGATGGCGGTTCGGTTTCGATGCTTTCGGTCAAGATTGGCTGAGTAATAAAATAACTGTTTATACACAATAAACACCAGCATCCAGCTTTTTAGAGCTATATACTGTCAAAAAATATATTTTACATGAAACTGCCTTGAGATTTAAGGAAGAATAATTGGTAGAGTAGATTAGTTCAGTTATTACATAAAGAAAAAAGGAGGATTGTGGAGACGAGTTTAATCAACAACAACAGCTGAAGGATAAAGATTCTATTGCATTCAAAACAAAAAGATTAGATGATTTGCGATACTTAAACTTTTTAAAGTTCATACTTTTACCTGCTATTTAACATCTTTATCTATTACTGGATCCTCTTATAAGATCCTCTTCAGTTTAACAAATTACAATAACACTTGTAAATATTTAAACCCATATTTCACGGCAAAACATGCCTGCTTTTCTCTATTTAAATACCTTGGAGACATTTCTTATCCAATAATTTAAGATACGCTTACTCCAAAAAAATTGTATTGTTGGCCCTTGAATCGGTTTTTTTGGCGTAAAGTGTTGGTAATGATCCTGAGTAATCTTATAAATGCCAGTAGCTCTATTTCACAACGCCCCGATCAAACAGATATTATTATTTAGTAGATTAATCGTGGAGTAAATACTATGGAAGAAGCTTATAACAAAACATTCGACACAGATTCGGAGATTCATCCGGGGGCAGAAATACGCCCTGAATGTGACATAGAAAAAACCAAAGGCAAAAGAAAAAGTCCTTTGCTTGCCGCTTTATTGTCTCTTATAATTCCGGGACTCGGCCAGGTCTATGCAGGTGATCTACTTAGAGGATTTGCATTGATTGCAGGACTCGTGATTAGTTTATGTTTGATAGCTCTCATCATTGGATTTCTCACATTTCCCGCTATCTGGATATTTGCAGTAATAGACGCATACAAAATGGTAAAAAAACAGAATGATAAAATCGATTCGTGTCCATAAGATTTTGATTTCAATTCATGAGTGACTATAAATTTGATAAAACAGTAGATCTTCCATATTTACTGGATTTTTTTCCATATTTGTTGGATTTAAGAGATTAACTTCTGTTTTTGAGGCGAAATTATTTCCGGATAAAACATCTGTCTAAATAAAAGTAAAGTTTTAGGATAACACTATAATATCAATAATCAAGATTATGAAACGCACTACACCATAAATGGTGTCAATAATACCGGGTGGTTCAGGTGAACGACGAAATTTTTGAACAAATCCACAAGAGCTTAACTGTGGAACAAATAATGACCAGAAGAGAAGAGTTTTATTTCCATCCTCAAGACTCAAAATTTCATAAAGAAATAACTGTTTTTCCTATTAAAAATGAAGACGGGACAATCCTTCGATACTTTGATAGTAAGGGCTCCAGAGAGCATTATATATTGCCTAATAAGATAATTTCGAAAGACCTGGATATAATGTCTTTAATCAAAATGCTGGATAGAAACTCCTTTTTCTTTGTAATCCATGCTGAAATCGTGGGGATAGTTACTGTTGCAGACTTAAGGAAAGGGGCTGTGAGGATGTTCTTTTATCTGCTTCTCTACAGGCTGGAAAACCAGATGAAAACGTTTTTCAAAGAAAGAATGTCTGAAGAGAAATTTATAAAACTTGCAAAACCTAAATGCAGATCGCAAAATAAAGTGTATGAACTCTCTGTTTTTGAGGAGTGCAGCTTTTACGATTATCTAATAGCCCTGAAATATTATGATGCTTTTAAGCAAAAACATGGTTTGTCGATAAGAGATATTGAGCAGTTCGGAGGACTTGATAAATTCAGGAACTGGATCATGCATCCTTCAAGGGAAGAAGTCAAAGTAAAGATAGACTCGGACCTGGAGTATAATCGTTACCTGTTCAAGCAACTTGATAGAATTCAGAAGCTCGAAATATTATTGCAGGATCCGTTGTTACAAGACTCATAGATTTTTTATACATTTTAAAATCGTATTGATAGAATTATATTGATTTCCAGACTTTTGCCAGCGATTCCCCCTTCACATGGATTTTAAATTCGAATAGATAGCCGAACGGTGTCATAGAAGTTTCAAGTCCTTTTGCAGTTAGTTTGTCCCTGATTGTTTCAATTGCATCTTCAGCAAATTCGACATTCGATTTGCTTTCAGATAGGTGTCCGAAAGAATGAAGGACTATCTTATTTCTGCCTGTTTTTTTAGCCAGCCAGATGATATTATTTACAGCTTTTTTAACAACCCTGTCTTTCTGATCCTCATCTTCGTTCTCAACATTAATAAAAATGACCAGGGAATCAGTTGTGGATTTTTCGACTTCACAGGTCTCAGCAGAGTCGACAGTCTTGCTGAAAGTTTTATACCAGAAGTCCTCAGTATCGAACATCAATAGCTTCATTGTAATCACATGATAAACGTAACTTTATTTCCCACCTGGCTTTGAGAAGACAAGCCCATAATGATATGGATTAAGATTATGCCTGCTCTCCAACTTAAATCCCAGATCAGAAGCCCATTTGATGCACTGTTCGGGCCTGGGCCGTATATCCATTGGTGGGCCCCGTGGGGTCTCAGGATTATAATTCCAGTGTATAATGCCTAATTTACCTTCTGGCATTAAGACACGGTAAGCTTCCTTAAGAAGCCCTTCTGGTTTTTCTGCATGCAGGATATTGAACAGCATTGCATAGTCCATACTCTGATCTTCCATACCGGAGCTTTCAAGAATGAAGTCACAGAGCATTGCTTTTATGTTTTTTAGATTCTCATTGCTTGCTCTCTCGGTGACTCTTTTTATCATTTTTTCTTCAATATCAATAGCATATATCGTCCCTTTTATCAGCTTTGACGCAGGTATGGTAAAAGTTCCGTAGCCGCATCCAAAATCAACTGCATTCGCTATGCTATGGTCAAATCCCATGACCACCAGGATTTTTCTCGGGTCAAAAAAGTGCTCCCACAGGTTTTCGGCTGGCATACCGCTTTCTCTGATTTTCATATTCAATACTCCATGGATTCTACCTGCAAAGCGTGCGCTGGCTTATTATTTTTCAACTTCTGTATTCCCGGCTTAAAAAAGAATAAAGGAAAAGAACGGAGAGATGATAAAACCCTAAGTTTTAAAGTGAGTGGAAAAATGGAGGATAAATCCACTCATAGGTAAGATTACTTACAAGATATATTACTCATACAGGTAATTATTCACAGAGGCCCTGCATATTTACTCATAATATCTTCCAGCAAAGTAAGCCCTCCACTGAACCCTGCGTAATTGTGCTCAAGCACAACACGATCATATGAAGGGAATGAAACCGTCAGATGTATGGCATTGAATTCAGGGCCGGCTATATTACTTTCGAGAGAACTCGCAAGCAGAAATAAAAAACTCCTGTCTTTTAAATTCTGCCGAATCCTGTAGGCGTCAACTTCATAAATTATCTCGGGCCATGCAGGAGTTTCAAGGCCAGTTGTCAGCTCCTCATTTATTAATTCACGGGCCTCCGCAGGTGGATTATCCGTTATCTGGACAATGTCAGGCAGATATCCCACCTCATTTGCAAGGTATTTTGTGATGCTTACAGCCGCATTACTGTCGGCAACAACCGCGAGATACGGATGTGGTCTGACGATCAAAAGAATATCGCCAATGTATTCTGCAAATCTGTAAGCTCGCTTCTCTTCTCTGGCAATCAGATCTTCAATAATGTCAGATGGAACATCTAGCCTTTCTCCTATAATTCTCAGAAACTCTGAGGTTTGCTTTGGTCCTACAGGGACTCCGGGGAAAGAAATATAGGGGGTGTCGAATTTTTCCTCCAGTTTCTTTGCCGTTTTATGCCCGACCCAGCTTGAGAGGACAATATTATATTCAGCAGCAGGAATTTTTTTCAGGTTCTCTAGAGCATCAAACTCTCCTACGATAAGATTCGCTTTCAAGCCTATTTTTTCAAGAAGCGTTTTTATCTCTCTTGCTTCACCCTTCCAGAATATGTGCTGGGATGGGACTATGCCGAATACATTTACCAGCCCTTTTTCTTTCGGAGTCTCTTCAAGGAGCTGGTCAATTACAGCGTCGAAAAAGTATTCGTAACCGTCGTATGAAGTTCCTGCAAACCCTGAAGTATTCACATGTATGATCGGAACGTCAGGGTTCTTTTCTTTATACCTCCTGATGACCGATCCAACATCATCTCCTATAAGTGAGGGAACACAGCCGGAAATGACTGCAAACAGCTCTCCATTTACAAGTTCTACCGTTGACTCGATAAGATTTGCAAGTTTTTTCTCACCGCCGAAAATAACATGCTCTTCAACTAAAGAGGAACAGGGGGTACTTGTTCCGCCGTAAGGGCCTCCGGCATTCTGGCCGCCTCCGTAAAATTGGCCGAAGAGCTGCCCGATTCCACATCCAGCCCCTGAATGAAGTATAGGAACAACTCCAAATATGCCTACTGCGGTTGAATATGCCCCTCCGAGTGCGCAGGAGTAGCGGGGTGCTTCGATAGCACCTGATATAAAATTATTTGGCTCTAAAGATTCACTTATTACCATGATTACACCTGATTTAGTCCTCTGCTTGAAGATAATACAGCGAGTTCGGCTGTTTGTACCACCATTCTTTGTATGTGCTCTGTGTTTTTTCTTTCATTGTTCTCTGATATGAATGGCTTTTCAATGACTGCAAAAGGAAGTTTCCAAATGCAATCGCTCCAGTATAGCCGCTCTGGGCGCTCCAGGGATGTGGATCGGACCTTAAGGCGTGAACCCTTGTAACACCTTTATCACGCTTAAATGCGCCTCCCTGGAACGGGCAGGTCATTGCGATATCTGGATCTCGCTGATTTGTTATGTGCGTCTGTTCTGCAGCCTGGAAAGTATTTACCAGAATGTCAAAGTCCCCCATCTGGGTGATCAATTTTTCAAGGTCTTTGAGGATGAGGTTGTCAAAGTCCTGGCACATTGCAGCTGAAGATTTAAGGCCGAGTTCGTCAAAGTACGGGACCTGAGCCAGAAGCCTTCCCTGACCGAGTGCACCCAGCACTTCTACCTTTTCTCCGTTGCCTTTGATATTTTCAAATTCGTGTCTGATCGCTTTCAGCTTCGGAAGCCACTTTTCATGTTCTTCTTTGATAAGAGCTTCTACTTCCCTTTCTTTTCCGGTATTTCTCGCAATCTCCCTGAGCCACTCATCTGTGTGGGCGACCCCCATCGGAGATGGATAAAGGAAATAAGGAATTCCATATTCCTGTTTAAGCCCGCGGGCCAGATAATCAGTATAAGTCGGGCACAATGGGGCAGTAACTGCAGCTTCTGAAAGCTGTTCAAACTGCTCCACAGATGCAAATTCAGGGACGAAGTTAACTCTAAGACCTACTTTTCCAAGCAGGCGCTTTATTTCCAGCCTGTCCTGCCATGTGTATGAGAGCATGCTTGCTACGTTTACCAGGTCTTTCTGCTTCTTTTCCGGCTTTTTGACAAGGTATTTCAGGACTGCGTGCCAGAAGGCATCGTAACCGGTCTGGACAAGCTTTGAGCGTGAGCCTTCACAATGGATAGGGACTATTGTTGCTTTTACCTGCGGCTGGTATTTTGCAACAACTCCTTCAATGTCCTCTCCGATTATTCCTGAGGTACAAGAGGTAAGTATGAAGATTGCTTTCGGATTGTACCGTTTTTCAGCCTCAAGTATTGCTGCACCCAGTTTTTCGCCGGCACCGTAGACGACATCTCTTTCCCCGAGGTTTGTTGTAATCCAGTGAAGATCGTAATTTGCAGGGCGGCCAAGTTCAACAGGAACATGCCTGTAAAGTTCACGATACCCTAGAGCTGAAGATGAGCAGCCTACAGGTGCATGGTATATGGCTACAGCATCACGGATTGTTCCGATCCTTACTGAAAGGTAGAAGTTCAGAACACAACCACTGGACTGCTGGAAATTCCTTTCTCTCTGCCTCAGGCAGCCTGAACGGGCTTCTTTTGCAAGGTCGCTTGCTTTTCCATACCAGACATTTATGCCGTTTGCCCTCTGCTCTCTGTTGGGACATGTGGCCCGTGATAGGTCGATTCTTTCTTCGATAAGTTCATTTTCAGTAAGTTCTGTTTCTGACATCAATATTACTCCGTAAGATACCCGGTTTTCGTAATGAATTCGTCTCCATTATGTTCTGCTCCTTGGCATCATCCCCTCCATTCTCGTTAATGGATATATAAATCGGGAATTCAGCAAAAATGTGACATTGTTTCTCATTATCCGAAACTTTGCGGCAATATTCACTTGCCGGGATTTCGATAAACCCATAGCTAAAAGATCCTTAGATATTAGCTACTCAAGAATTAGTGGGCAAAATATTTTGGGGCCTCCAAGGAGGCAACCCATTTATGCTGTGGCAGTCTCTGCCAGTTCAGAACTCTGACTCAGTCCTGAGTTTTGATCTGCTGGCCATTTAGAAAGGACTATATCCCAGGTATAGAGCCATGAGACAAAGATCCAAACTATACTTCCGGCAGTGCCTGGATCTATCACAAGGATCTTCAAGATTATGGCATACGATAGGACTGTCAAAATAAGAGAGATTGTAAGACCTATAATACCTTTTATCGGCTGAGCAACCTTTTGTACAGGCCAAGTTTCCAGGTTCCATGAGAACATAACGAGCCACCACACAAAAAGAACAAAGAACAGGCCTCCTTCAGGCTTAAAGAAACTCGTGCCTGCCATGCTATAGGCTTGCCAGAAAATAAGGCTTAAGAATCCTAAAACAGTAAAAGCCAGAATTCCCTTCACTGGCTGGGAGACCTGCTGCAGTGGCCACTTCTCTACCCAGAAGAAGTAGTAAACAAACATTGCGAACCAGATAGACGGAACAAATCCGTATCCCACCATAAGAATTATGGCAAAAACGTAACAGAAAAGAGCGTTGAAGAAAACTGCTTTAGGCTGGGAAAAACAGTTAACAAAAGGATTATCAAAAGCGATAATGATCCCAATTCCAAGGAAGAGATTCGAGATCAATGGCCAGTAAGTTTCAGATCCGTATCCAAGCCATGAAATTATCAGTGGATGCAACACTCCACCCACCAGGCAGATACCCAGATAGGTAATTCCCCTCAGAGGCTGCTTTACTTTCTCAAGTGGCCAGTTTCCAGCAAGTGAAACGATAAATGCAGCCCAGACGAAGAATAAGGCATATACGCTTAACATATCCGGATTAATACCAAAAGTTCCCTGACCAATTCCAATGAAGATTATTGAAGAAATAACAACACAAAGGACTGGAATAATTCCACGAACAGGTTGATTATTTAGACTCATGCTTTACCTCCTCAGTTAAATCTCCTGCCCACTGGCTCAAAACTGACTCGTGCTTTGTTTTCTTAGCTAAGCTTCTTGCCCACCGGTTCAATGCTTTCATATTTTCCGTTGCAATTTCAGGAGAATTGGGAGTTTTTAATGCCTGTTCAGCCGGATTTTTGCTGAATAATAGATCAAGTAAGTGGACACAATTCTTTCCCTGGCCGGAGAATATATCACGGCAGGTTGCACAATAAGTAACCAGATCATGGGAAGATTCGCGGATTGTCCTTTCTGTTTTTGCTGCACCGACATCTGCATTCGCTAGAAATACCATTCCTCCCATCCCACAGCAGTGAGTATTGTCCCGAGTATGAGTGTGTTCATCAATCGTATACCCTGCTTTGGAAATCAAAGCGCGTACAGCATTGTGAATTTCCGACTGACCACGTGTAGAGCAGGGATCATGAATAGTGTAAGTATTGTTTCCCTTTTCTGGAATTTTAGCACCAATTTCGGAAAGCACCCTATAAAGAGAGACTGGCTTGACATCAGCCAATCGCTCGGAAAGACGTTTGTAACAATATGGGCAAGCTACGATAATTTCCGAAGCTCCAAGATTCTTTATGTCTTTCTCAAGTTGCTCTGATATCTGATTAGCATAGTCAGTTTTTCCAATCAGTTCAGATGGTCCTCCACAACATCCAAGTGCAATCCCTAGATTGGAATATTGAGCAGTAAGATGTGAGTATGTTGCCTGAACAAGATCAGGCGAATACGCGGAAAGAGCACATCCAGGGAAGAAAACTGCATCACAGGATTCTGCTCCTTTACCCGCAGAGACAATTCTAAAGTTATCTGACAAGTAAAATTCCTGCCCCTCAACTGCTGGCTTGTGACCTGGAAGTGGCCCGATCTTTTCTGACACCAGGTTCTTGCGAGCTTCAATCATCATAAGTCCAATATCAAGATTCTCAGGGCAGAGTTTTTGACAGTATCCACAGATATTGCATGAATAAGGTAGTACAGGATTGTTGGAAAAACTCGTATTCAATGCTTCGTTAGCCAGTTCTTTTGGAGTCTTTCCATATGCGATTAAAAAGTCACATTCATCAGTACATTGACCGCATTCTAAGCACTTTGCTGCAACTGCTTCAGCATAATTTGTCACTAATATCCCTCGATTAGAAGTTGAAAGAGTTACATATATCTTCACAATTGTGAAGTGGGTGTCTACTTTGAAATCGAAAGTATTTATACTCTTAAAATCTGGCAAAATTTGCCTCAATTTGTCCAAATTTGAAAAAATATGCAGGTAGACGCGAAAATAAAGCAGTTCAAAAAAATTAAAGAAAAAATAGAGTAAAAAATATTGATGAATAGTTTTCGAATATAGAGTCAGAAATTATACAATTTCAGCTTTAGAACTTGGAATTTTTCCTATATAACTGAATAACTCTAGAAAATAATGAAGGGGAAATGTAACGGTCTCTAAAGTCATAATGGCAAATGAGTAAAACATAAATAATGACTTGCATTATTCATTTAATCCTCATGAGTTATTTACTGTTTTTACCGATTCTTACTTACGACTGCTTCTCTGTATTTCCACCGCAGCAAGATCCAGATTCTCCTCCACAGCCACACTCACCGCTATCCATATCCTTTCCTCGAAGTGCTGCACCTATCATTGCCCATGCACAGCCAACCCCACTCTGCACTTCAATTGCCTGAACCGGACAATTCAGAGCACATGCTCCGCATTCCATACATGCAGACGGTTGTGAAAGTTCAACTCGTTCTTTTCCTTCTGCAAAAACTCCATGTGGACAGACCTGTGTACAGCGCTTACAGTTTATACATCGATCTGGATAATACTTGAGCGTGTTCTCAAGGTAAGAATTAAACATTTAGATCCACCTCATCAAAGCGATTATTCCAAGCAGAACTGAGAGTATAATTCCAGAACCTGCCATAAGTGCCATAACAGGTGTGTATCTGAAAATTTCTTTTTTAACGCCAGTCCTTGAAGTAAAAGTCGTACATCCTGTAAAGTTAAGGGCTAAGTACGCTACCAGGGATGGCATAATCAGAAGTACTGCCAGTGATATCAGAGTATTCTCCCATAAGGGCAATACAGAATTTGTCGTAAAAGAAACAACTGCGAAAGGAATAGCAACAATCCCTCCCAGAATGAGCCCTTTTGTACTGAAATCATGCGTAGGGATAAATGGTAGCAGAGCTGGGAAGAATACAGTTCCCGCAAGAACTGTTGTGATTGCAGCGAGAGCTGCAAGAGGACCTGCAAGGAAATAAAGAATAATACTACCAATGATTGTCGGCAGTGCTACATGAACAAATTCCACGGGTGTCAGTACCAACCTATCTTTTAATGGGAATTGAACTCTGCGCATCTCAGGCGTTGCCTTCCGCGTTTTGAGGTATTCTTGAAGGTCGCTGGCACGAACAGGACCATATTCCACCGTAAATCCGGATCTGCGTTTCACTTCGTATGCAGAGATTCCCGGAGCTGACAACTGGGGAAGAATGAGGATGCGGTGCTTGACAACGTCTGTAAGCCCTGTAGATGCTATACGCCGCACAAGTTCATCTGTTCCAAATGTACCCTTACCCGCAGCACACCAGACATTTATTCCCTTTGTGTCCAGAACAAGAATATAACAATCAGTTCCTGCGAGTGCAGAACGAACTGCATCAAAACTCAGCGTGTAATTTGCAGAGACAAAAACAGGTGAATCCGGTGTCGGGTTTCCTAGCCGGTAAAGGCAGGGCTTTACAATATGTCCCATCCGGTTAACTCCCCACCGGGCAAGGAAGTGATCGAGCCGATTGGCGAATGTGATTGTGCTTGTGGTATTGAGAATCTCAGAAACCGGGAGATTTTCAGTAAAACGATTTAATGGCTTTATCTCCAATCTCTGTGTGCATGAGCATGATGAACCAGCAGTCTTTTTATTGTCCATGTGGTCCCAACTCCTCTTTTCAATCGTTATCTTGCATCAAAGGGTCTAACACATCTTTTACCATTCCGCTAAGGGACTCGACCTTTATGAGAGCAAGGCAGCAAATACTACCTTCCTTTTCCCAGCTGATCAAAGCAAGTTTATTCCCTGGATTGATGCCAGCTTTTTCCCGTACGTCTTTTGGAAGTACCATCTGTCCTCTTTCATCCACACTAAGAACTGCCTCGACCTTGCATCCCGAACCCTGATTACATCCGCATGACGATCCGCTAGAATTACAACATTCATCAATTGTTTTCTTATTGGCCATTAGAATCCTCATGATAATGAGGTTTTCCATAAATTTATACTTTTCTGATTTTTCTGATTTATCAGTAAAATTATCAAATTAATCTTTTCATTAGCCAGATAAGAAGTAGAAATTCAATAAAAAAGAGGGAATTTTTGCCGCAAAATCAAGAAAAACAGAATTTAAAAGTCAATTATTGCTGAAGTCTAAGCTTATAAATTGTATCTGTTTGTTTCTCCGTATGGTGATGAAATGACAAAAGCACGAAACATCGCAATCTACGGAAAAGGAGGTATCGGAAAATCGACTACCTCATCAAATCTTTCAGCAGCTCTTTCGGACCTGGGCCTTACAGTAATGCAGATCGGCTGTGATCCAAAGAGCGACTCCACAAATAACCTGAGGGGCGGGAAATCGATTCCTTCGGTTCTTGATGCTTTAAGGAGTGGGAAAAGAATAGAAACAAGCGATATTGTCTACGAGGGCTTTAATGGCATTCTCTGTGTCGAGGCAGGAGGTCCGGAGCCTGGAGTGGGATGCGCTGGCAGGGGTATTATTACTGCAATTGAACTCCTGAGGCAAAAAAATGTCTTTGAGGAATTCAAACCTGATGTAGTAATATATGACGTCCTTGGAGACGTTGTCTGTGGAGGGTTTTCAATACCTATCCGTGAAGGTGTAGCAGAACAGGTATACACTGTCGCATCCTCGGATTTCATGGCAATATATGCAGCCAACAATCTCTTCAAAGGAATAAGAAAATATGCAAACAATGGCGGTGCGCTGTTCAGCGGCATAATTGCAAACTCAATGAACCAGCAGATTCAAAAGGAGATAATAAACGACTTTGCAAGTCAGACAAAGACAACGATTGCAGGATATGTGCCCCGTTCGCTTGATGTTACAAGGAGTGAACTCAGAGGGCAGACTGTGGTCGAACATGCACCTGACTCAGAGCAGGCTGAGCTTTACAGAGAACTTGCAAGGGGCATTTTGCATAATGATAAGAAATATGTTCCTGCCCCACTGGAATCTGAAGAACTCAAAGTATGGGCTGAAAGCTGGTCAGATATACTCCTCAGGGAGCGTGAACATGTACAACAGGGAGAAGTGAAAAGAAGCAGTATTGAAGGAAAAAGAAGCAGTATTGAAGGAAGAACGCTGGTAAGCTCGGAAGCATGAAACTCTTAAGTTTCGGCCTTTAAACTTCTGTTGTAAACCCTTTCTGCAACAGGAGTTTTCGAACTTCAAGGTAACTCTGTGAACTCATACTTTTATCTGTGCATGGAGGCATTTCATCCACTTCTTTGCAAATGACAGTTGTTTTATTCCAGAATTTCTTTTTGGAATCTCTTTTTTTCAGTAATTTTTTATTCAGTTCTGTGATCACAATGTTTTTATAACTTAAGAAAATAGTGTATTCACAATTGTGAATTCTACGTTAAAAAAGTTCACAATTGTGAACCCATATTTGTACATAAAAATATAGAAAAAATCATACATGCGGTAAGATAATGGGTTTAAATGAGCAGAATATAAAGCAAAACAAGAGTTATAGAACTATGATTGATTCGGAGGGAGCGGGGCATATCAGAATAATCAGACGTATCAACCTGAAGACTCTAATAGAGATCTTTAAAGAATTATATCTAGAACTTAAAAAAGACCCTGAAAAAAAACCGCATATAACCATATATGTTTCTCATTCAATTTACGAAGAGATGTCGGATAACATGAAGCACTTCCATGAATTTGCGGTCTCGTGTATGGATGGTACATTTGACCTGATAGTTATTAGCTAACTGATTCGTTTCAGTACTTCTAATTAAGAACGAAAAAGCTCTGAAGTTATTTTTCGGGCATTTCTCCATCTGAGATACTTTAAGGTACAATTATGTTAATTTGCCTTTGTTTTTCATATTTATCTCTCCTTAAAGTCTAACAAACTAATCCTTTTGTATCTGTTTTTAAAATTTGGACCAAACGGCTTAAATATAAAGAGCTCTTTTATAAGGATGGTGACTCACTATGAGGGATCGTTTTTGTTGAAAATGAATCTATAAACGACAATTCGAATGAAATTAGCTACGAAAAACTTGAGAAACTGCCTCCGTCTGCAAAGCTGGTGTTTAAAACGCTTGAAGCAAACGGACAGATGACACAAAAAGATCTAATTCGTGAAACAATTCTTCCTTCACGCACAGTCCGATATGCATTAAACAGACTAAAGGAAGAAAAAATCTTAATGGAACGTTTTTATTTCCTTGACTCACGCCAGAGCCTTTACGAAATAAAGAGGCAGGTGAGTAATGCTATTGTAGTCTGAAGTAATATGAAGCAATAAATGCTCTTTTGTGCAAGCATGTTTTACAAACATGCCTTTGTACAACCACTTAAACTGCAATATAAATCTGAATCTTGAGGTTTTTACCTCAATCTTTTTCTTAACTCTTATTTCCTGCACTGCATATGAGCAAGTTTAAAAAGGTATGTCTGAGTTTTTCCAAACTCTACTTCACAAACATAGAGAAAGAGTAGGGAGCAGTACGATAACTCCGGGCACGTCAGATCTGCACTTTCAACCTATGGAAAAAACAAAGGAGAGCGTAAAGAAAAATTCTGAAACCAGCCCATTTAAAAACGAAAAAATGAAATAAGACCTATAGATTTGAAGATATTAAAGCTAAAATACCCTGTTTCAATAATGGAGCATTTCATCCATATTTAATAACAGAATATTTGCTTCAGCATCAAGAATCTTCGAGCTTTTCATAAATTCAATGAGTACCTGTAGACATCAAATCCCTGCTGGTCTTTTTCTGTAGAGGTTAAAGGATCTCTCCTGTAAGTTTCCGTGCGGTTGTCTTTCAGACCTGCCCGTACAAAAAACACAAACTCCTCAGTTTCGTTATTTGGTATTACTGTCACATTCAGGGTTTCTTCCTTCCCTGTATTCCATTCATGCTCTACGAGCTCAACAAGTGGATATTGAGCAGTTATCTCTCCATCTTTACCCTGAACAGAACTACCTTCTGAATAGATATTGACAATGCTGCCTGTTCCCTCCGCACTTTCGATCTTCTCTTTACCCGGGAAGGAAACTGAGATATTCCCTTCACTTGCGTTTCCTCCCTCATTTGTTACTGTTATGGAGATTGTGGCATTTCCTTCCTGAGAAAGTCCTTCGGGAGGATCGACTTTAATGCCGGTAATTTTTGGAGAAGGTGGATTATAAGGTTCAAATAAGAGTTTGATAACAATAATATCCGAACCATTAATTGCAGCTCTATCCGAACTATTCATGTGATCAACGCCCGAATCGTTTATCGCACTAATATTTGAGTCATCCATCGCGTTAATATCCGAGCTATTAATCAAATCAAAGTTCGAACCATTTATATTTGAACCGTTTATCGTATCGGTATCTGTGATATTAACAGTAGAATTATCCCCCGTGTTGTATCCTGTGAAAACAATTTTTGACCCGTCAGGGCTCCACTTGGGAACAGAATCAGGGCTTCCAGTGTTGTTTGTAAGCTTGGCTCTGTAATTTCCTTCAATATCCTTGATCCAGATATCAGGGCTCCCTCCTTCATCCGAGACATATGCTATCCATTTTCCATCAGGACTGAAAGAGGGATTCCACTCGTTGTACGATGTATTCGTTAACTGCGCCTGATTTGTACCATAAAAGTCTATTACCCACAGGTCATATGTGTCTTTCAAGTCTTTTGCACTATAAATGATTCTTAATCCAAGAGGACACCAGTCCTTTCCAATTCCTACATTTTCTGATGCCCCTAGCCTTGTTTTGTTGCTTCCGTCCCGATCAACTATCCATAACTGAGACGGCATATCCTCAGGTTCCTGCGTATATGCTATTTTTCTCCCAAGGCGACACCATACACCCCAGCCTTCAGAGACCTGCGGGTCGTCGGTAACAGAGAATACTGTTCCGTTTTCCAGGTTTGCCAGATAAAGACCAGATTGAGAATCAATCGATTTAGTCAAAATCAGTTCTGTTCCTCTAGGGTTTATATCACTAAAGCCGGTAAGATTTCCTTCTCCAGTGCCCGTTCGTTCTATCTCGCTGCCATTTGCTCTCATTCTATATGATTCAAGACTATCTGAGTCATTTCTTTTAACAGTGTACAAAATGTAATCCTCATCCGGAGTCCAGACCGGAGAGAGTTCAGATTCGGGACTATCAGTTAGAAAAGTAATTTCTTCTACAACATCATCTGCAGAAATAATTTCTCCATCGTCTGTAGTCTTTCCTGCGGCAATACAGATTAAGCCGGAACCGGAGTCAAAATAATTTCTAGAAGCATTTTCTGTTATATTCAATCCAGATCCTTCTGTAAAGTTACCATACCAGGATAGTTCATTGGTCACTGCCTCTACAGGCAGGACAAGAATTACAATGAACATTAACAAACACAAAGCTTTGAGTATTTCTTTCATATGTAGTCACCGTTAACTTAGAAAAATTAATCTTATCATTATATATGATTAATTATAAAACATATCGAAATTTTAGTCCATATTATACATCGTTAACTAAATTCAGGAAATGTATGGACATAGATAGAAAGCATTGATAAGTTCTGGATAATCCGCCGACATTGTCTCATAAGAATAGAAATAGAATTTTTCGATTTTCTCTTATTTTTCATCGGTATTGATAAAACCAGATTTATGGGAGATTAAAAGTCTTACAAGTTTCATGAGCCTGTATACTTAGAGCGTGTCCTAAAATTAAATTTGATTCTACAATTAGGATCGGATTTACGCAATTGAACTGAAAAACGGTAGAATTAAACCGTTAAATGTCTAACGTGTAAATTTTAACCATGATGTCTTATGTATTTGATTTTGCACATCTGGAGAGTAAGTAAGTTGTAATTACTTTAATATCTTAATTTAAATTCAAAAACATTCACTATCCAAATGTAGAAGTGATTTGAATTTTAAAACAGCCTCTAACACCCTTGGTAAAGTTGTCTGTGTGAAATCATCTTTTACTGCATTTTTAACCTTGAAGCTAGGATTAATAGGGTGTTTGAATTACAGTTTTACCATTATACCCCTTATTACCTATATGGATTTAGGACTATACAAAGTTATTTTATTTTTTTAATCGATTATGCATTTTATTGATTATCTGTCATCCATAAAAATAGCATAAGTTGGGAAACAGAAGCAAAGACAAAAGAATAGACAGGCAGAGGTCATAGACTGACCCCTGCAATCTTTAATAACAGACTCGCTTTTGCTCTCTGTAGAGGAGAACCAAACTTTAATGTTCGCTTCAAAAAGTCGTCATGCGTTGCCACATAATTTTTTATGTGTGTCACTGTTTCTACGTCAAAGTTGCCACAATTGTTCTCCATTTGATCACCAAATTTGTTGGTGATGGTGGTATAAATGGACGAATTAGGCAATTAAAGATATGCTTCCTTTCTATATATATTCAATCCTCATTCTTGTTTGTATAAAGCTGTTCAATTATATTTGGATATTTTGCAATAAGCTTTGCAAACTCGGTTTCAAAACTATCAGATTCGGTTTCTAATTGTCTAATACTCTCATCCTTTAAAGGCATACCACACTTACCACAATACCTACTAGACTCTGGGTTAATTTCTTTGCACCTTGGGCACCTACCAACCTTAAATTTATTCTTGTCCTCGGTTTGTAATTCTATTCCATATGCCTTAAGTACAGCGTCCTGAATATCTCTTTGAGAAAGGTGCACGTAAACTGCAGCCATGTTACTGCCAGCAGTCCAGCCCAGATATTGCTTAAGTTGTTGTTCTGTAAATTGGTTGGCAAGGTGGGAGGCTCTACTGTGCCTGAATAAATGTGGATATAGATCTTTCTTTATTCCTGTTCTCCCTTTTAATGTCCTCATAAGGTGCGACAATCCAGAAAAAGAGAATTGTGCAAAAGGCTCCTGTAACGAACAGAATAAAGGATCACAGCCTCCCTTTGTAGGGTGACTTTCGACCCATTGTCGTAAGTAGGAAGCAGAGTAAACAACAGGAATAGTCCTAGACCCTGTCTTACCCTTTGGTATGGTCACAGTTGCCCCAAACTCTGTAAAAGTAACATTCTCTAACCTGATTGATACTAATTCACCTTTTCTGCAACCTGATTCATAAAGAAAAGATATTAAGGCTTTATCCCTTGGATTCCTGCAAGCCTCTATAAGCTGCTCTATTTCAGCTTGAGTAAGTATAATTGGTGGTTCTTTGCGCTTTACCTTTAATTTAATGTTCCTGGCTTGCTCAGGTGAAAAGGTTGATAGAAACTTTTTTAAGATAGCTCGATATTGATAAAGGGTACTGTCTGTGTAGTTTCTAGGCTTCAGGTATCTTAGATACTCCATGACGGTTTTATCTGTGACTTCCCTGCCATCAAGCCATTTTATAAAAGGTTTTAATATGAATATGTTGTTATCAATTGTCCGTTTACTTAATCCATCATCCTCTAACCTTTGTAAATATTCATCAAGGAAAGAATCCATATCCATGCTTCAGTATATAAACAACAAACTATAAAAGATATCACGTTTGAAGGTCTTCTATGATAAAAGAAATCACTGCCAAATATAATGCAGAACAAATAGAAAAAAAAGTGACGCAGTTCTGGGAAGACAGCGACGCCTATCGAAAAACCCGGGAGCACCGCAAAACCGGAAAAAGGCTTTTTTTTGTTGACGGTCCACCGTACACTACAGGGCATATTCACCTGGGGACTGCCTGGAACAAGATCATTAAAGATTCCATTCTCCGCTATTATTCCATGAACAACCGCCATATCCTTGAGCGTCCGGGCTGGGACATGCACGGCCTGCCAATCGAGGTTAAAGTAGAAGGCGTACTCGGCTTCAAATCCAAAAAGGACATTGAGAGCTTTGGTGTAGAAAATTTCATTGAGAAATGCAAGGAATTCGCCATTACTCAGAAACAGGCAATGACCGAGCAGTTCCAGAGGCTTGGAGTCTGGCTGCAGTGGCCGGACCCTTACATGACCTTAAAAGACGAGTACATTGAAGCCGCCTGGTGGACACTCAAACAGGCGAGCGAGAAAGATCTCCTCGAAGTGGGCAAACGGTCGGTAAACTGGTGCCCGCGCTGTGAGACTGCAATTGCGGACTCCGAGGTCGAGTATTCCGACAGGACTGACCCTTCCATTTATGTGAAATTCAGGGTCAAAGGCGAAGAAAACACTTTCATAGTCATCTGGACAACCACACCCTGGACAATCCCGGCAAATGTAGCCGTGGCTGTTCATCCGGCTTACGAATATTCAAAGTTCAGGGCGATCAGGCAGGACGGCTCGGAAGAAATCCTCATCGCAGCCACAGAACTCATTAAAAATGTTCTCAAACAGGGAAGGTATGTGGACTTTGAAGTGCTTGAGACAATGCTCGGAGAAGAGCTTACGAAGCTTGAGTATGAAAGCCCTGTTGGTGATCTTGTTCCTGTGCAGAACGAAATAAAGCACGGCGTTTATCTTGCCGATTTCGTAACCGTGGAAAATACAGGCTGCGTACATATAGCTCCAGGGCACGGCATGGACGACTTCAACCTTGGGGTAAAACACAGACTCCCTATCCTCTGCCCTGTTGGCTCAAACGGTGCCTATACAGAAGAAGCCGGGGAATATGAAGGCAAGAATGTCAGAGAAGCAAACCCCATTGTTATAGAAGACCTCAAAGCCCGCAACAGGCTCCTTGCCGAAGGCACGGTTACGCACAGATACGGGCACTGCTGGCGCTGCAAGACTCCCATTATCTATCTTGCAACCGAACAGTGGTTCCTCAAGGTTACCGAAATAAAGGACAGAATGCTTGAGGAAATAGATGCAGTAGACTGGTATCCTGACTGGGCAGGTTCAGCAAGATTCAGAACATGGGTCAAGGGCGCACGTGACTGGTGTATTTCCAGGCAGCGTTATTGGGGAATTCCGATTCCTGTTTGGAAATGCAAAAAATGCGGAAAGCTTGAGGTAATCGGAACAAAAGCCGAGCTTCTGGAAAAAGCAGGAATGAACGGCGATATTGAACTCCACAGGCCTTATGTGGACAAAGTATCCATACCCTGTGAATGTGGCGGAGAGAAAAAGCGTGTTGAAGACGTCTTTGATGTCTGGTTTGACTCTGCCGTAGCCTCCTGGGCAACCCTTAAGTTCCCGCAAACAAGGGAGCAGTTTGATGAGTGGTGGCCTGCTGACTTCATTACCGAAGGGCACGACCAGACACGCGGCTGGTTCTATTCCCAGCTGGGTGCAAGCATGGTCGGCTTTGGGCGGGCGCCTTATAAGAGTGTGCTCATGCATGGGTTTACGCTTGACGCAGGCGGAAAGAAGATGTCCAAGAGCCTTGGAAACGTAATCTCTCCACTGGATATTATAGACAGGTTCGGGGCAGATACCCTGCGTGCTTACGTGCTTTCTTCAAGCGCACCCTGGGATGACCTCAAGTTCAATATAGAAGAAGTGGAAACCATCAACCGCTCCATCAATATCCTCTGGAACGTTTTCAGGTTCCCGCTGCCATATATGGCACTTGACAGCTTTGACCCCATGAAGGTCAGCATTGATTCAGTAAAAGATGCCTTGCGGGAAGAAGACAGATGGATTCTATCAAGGGCTCAGTCCGTGATTAAAGCAGTGGACGAAGCCATGAGCGGGTACCTGCTTCATAAAGCGGTCCGCGAGATTATGGAATTTGCCCTGGAAGACCTTTCACGCTGGTATATTCAGCTTATCCGCCCGAGAACCTGGACCGAGGCTGATGACCCTGATAAGCTTGCAGCATACTGTGTGCTTTACGAGGTTTATGTAACAATTACAAAACTGATTTCGCCTTTCATGCCTTACCTGGCTGAAGAGATGTATCAGAACCTTATCAGGAACGTTGATCCGAATTCTCCGGAATCGGTCCACATGTGCGACTGGCCTGTGGTTAACAGCGCTTACCTTGATATCGAGCTAGAAGCAGCCATGAACACTGCCCGCTCCATTGTGGAAGCCGCATCAAACGCCCGCCAGAAAGCAGGAAGAAAACTCAGGTGGCCAATATCCAGAATTGTTGTCTCTCCTGAAAGCGAGGATGCAGCAAAAGCCGTCGAAAGGCTGCGCTCTGTCCTTATGGACCAGACCAATTCCAAGGACATTGTGCTTACGGGTGTGGGCAAGAGCTGGGATGAGCTCGGGCTTGAGGTTATTCCTGACCCTGGAAAGATAGGACCGGTTTTCAAGAAAGATGCAGGAAAGGTCATCCCTGCCCTTCAGAAAGTTGATGGTTTTGCATTAAAGAAAGCTTTTGCAGAAACCGGGGAATTCGAGCTTCCTCTGGCTGACGGAACATCTGTTAAAGTTACTTCCGGAATGGCAAACTTCAAAGAGACTCTGCCTGAAGGTACAGCCAGTGCCGAATCCGATGCCGGCCCTGTTTACGTGGATGCAAGCCTTACTTCAGAACTCGAAGCTGAAGGGTATGCAAGGGAAGTTATCCGCAGGCTGCAGGACATGAGGAAAGAACTCGACCTTGTTGTGGACGAAAATATCCGCGCCTCTGTCCGTATTCAGGACGAGAGAGTCCTGAAGCTTGTTGAAACCCTGAAAGGTCTGATTGCAGAAGAGGTTAGAGCCGAAATCTTTGACCTGGGCAGCGAGGCAGAGATCTCAGGAGCTCTCGTAAAAGACTGGGATGTTGAAGGCATTGCCATGAGAATGGGAATTGCGAAGAAATAACTTTGCAATTAAATTTAGAAAAATAACTAAACAAAGAAATCTAAGTTCAGAAATGAAAAACAGGAAAGGAGTTATTGATAGATGGATTTTGCGACCTGGGAGCCAATTTATGAAGAAATTCTTGAAGACCTGGGGTTCGACCGTGAAGGTGACGAAGAGGCAGCCAGACTCCTTTCCGGTATGCTGACAGGGAAAAACACTGTCAGCCTTTCCGAACTTAAAGATGTGATTTCAGGAAAGCCAGTCCTGGTCTGCGGGAATGCTCCCGGACTCAGGGCTGAACTTTTAAAAACCGATCTTTCCGCTTTTGTTATAATTGCAGCTGATGGAGCTGCTGCTGTCCTTACGGCTATTGGAAGAGTGCCTGAGGTTATCTGCACCGACCTTGACGGCAATTCTGAGGATGACATCGAAAAAGAGATCTTTGACTGCGAGCAGGGTTCAATTGTCCTTATTCATGCCCACGGAGACAATATGGATAAGCTGGAAAAATACGTTCCCAGGTTCAGACGTTTTATTGCAACCACACAGGCAAAGCCTTTTGATAAAATATTCAACTTTGGCGGATTCAGCGATGGAGACCGCTGCGTTTTTGTAGCCAGGTATTTTGAGGCTAAATGTATCAGGCTGACCGGATTTGATTTTGAGGACCCTCTTGTGAACCCGGTTAAGAAAAAGAAGTTAAAGTGGGCGAGAAAATTAATTGAAATATCAGGGATTTGATTATCTGGACCCGTTCTGCAGGATTGTTGAAACAAAATAAATAACAGCTCCAGATTTTCTTACTTCAGGATTAACCGAATTTGTCTCTTCAATAACGTTGAAGTTTTAAAGAAAAAAGACAAATTTAAACAGTTTATAAATAGAAGAGGTTTTCTGATTTTTCGGTACAATTTAGAGATTTTATTGCAATTATTTTCTGCTAAATATGAACTAAATGCCTCTCTTCTCTTTTTAAAGCCCTTTTAAGCTTTTATTTTTAGAAATAATGTATAGAAGCTTCATTTGAGGGAAGACTTGTAAAATTATAACCTATGATTTAAATTTATAAGTTAGTCACTTAATCCCGGCATAAATTATCCAGATTCTAAATGACTATTTAATGGTAAGTATAGTTAATTCTGCTAATTTTATATCATCCACGACTATATATTTATTTATACTCTCAGGTAATTAAAATTTAGTCAGTGAGCTGCCAAAACAAAAGCTAACAACCAGACCACTCTCAATATAATTGCCTTGAGTATAGTCCTTTTCTGGGGGTTGATAAATAGTTTGGCTGTCGGAGAAATTAAAGTATTAGGGATATAATCTGACGATATAAACTCGGTTCTTCCAGATAACATAAAGAGCTTTCCTTATTTATATAAAAACAGTATATTGAAAATGAATATACAACATTATATTGAAAATGAGTATACAACGGTATATTGAAAATGAGTATACAACGGTATATTGAAAATGAATATACAAGACAAGAACATGAAGAACAGATAAATGAATGAAGAAAATTTGGAGGAATAATACAATGGGATTCTTTAACCTGTATTACAGCAAGGTAGTGTTCTATTACGAATGCACCAAACTCTACATAACCGCCTTCTGGTGGTAAACAGATATAAAGTTAGAAATAACTGTAAAACCAAAGCAAGATTCTCTTAGCTATCTTTTCAAAATAAGGCAGATATCGCCCCGGGGATCGTTTTATCTTGAATTGGTAGCTTTATCCTAATTTTTACAGAATGCTTAATTGGATACAATTTTTCTGGATTTCCTGTTTGATTTTTCCGAAAGAAATTGCATTTAATCTTTACTTCTCTAATAGGTATGTTTTTCAATATCTATTGTCTCCTTTACGGGATTAGATCGAAAAGGTATTTTAAATCTTTTTCTCCTCATGAATTCTTATTTCCATATAAAAAAGAGAGGTTAAAAAGTCTATAACTAAAAGGTGTTATATTTTTTTATTCAGGCAAATGAACCTTCTTTAAGGGTATATAGACAGGCTCCACTTCAAAGCGGGTTCTATCTATCCTTAAAATATTTACTTTCCTCTGAGAGATGTGATAAATATTGATTTCCCGATAATCTTAAGAGCCTTTAAAAATCAAAGCTTTTAAATTAAAAATAAAAGTAAGTTTCACATCACAGCTAATTGTTTACCCGTATTTTCCAAGTCTATTTGTAGTAAGGAAATTTTATTCTAGTTATTTTATATAATTTATTATTATTTATTTAGTTTATACTCTCCTGCAACCATAATTAAATCTGCTCCTTTCCAACTTGAAACAAGCTAAAAGAAATATTTCAAAATAATCGCAGGGAGTATAACACCTATCCGGGGGTTGATAAAGGGGTTGACTTTATAATTACACCATTAGAAAGCACGGACCTTTTTTCAGGTCTGTTTTCTCCAATGTGCAAAATCGAGCAGAAACAGGAATGACTTAAAACTACGGAGGTAAATAGAATGTGCGGATACTTTAACTTCTGTCACTTCAACTTCTTCAAACTATTAAAGTTCAGATGCTTCGGATATGGCCGCGGTGGCTGTGGCTGGTGTTAATAACACTACCAGGTCCGAATACGATTGAACCTGAAAAGAACCAGAATCCATAGTCGAAACAGAATCCATAGTCGAAACAGAATCCATAGTCATCTCTTCAGGCATTTCAGATAATTTCAACAATTTGTCGTTGCCTGATTTGATGACTGTGTACTTTATTTCTCTTTAAGTTTTTTTATGATTTTGTATTTTTTATATAATTTCATGATGTTTATATAATTTCATGATGTTTATATAATTTCATGATGTTATTTATCTGGTTCTTTATAATTTTATGATTCTCATATCCATTCCTCTATGAGTTTAAGTTCATAAAAAGCTAAAAATTAACATTTTCCTTATGTATGAATTAGAATTATGGTTCTCATAGAAATGACTGGATTAATGAAAGGAAGGAATTAAAAGCTTTCTTTGAATGAAGAAGTTAATAGAAGCTAAAGAAAACGAGTACTATTTACCTGCTGATTCGGCTTTTTCTTGGAGACATACAAAATATTTATATGTACGGAGTACAATTACTATTTAACTTTTGCACATTAGAAACTCTCTATTGAAAGTTCCGCTTCAAAAATTCCGCTATATCTGGGGAAAACGGATCATAGTTTATTAACTATTGTTTAAGTATTTCAGCTTGGGGAAAACGACAGGTTACTTTAAGTAGTTGTCTAATAGGGTCTGCCAAAATTACTTTTGCTTTTAGCTCTGGAACTTTAAAAAATTAATAATCTCATATGGGCTGATAGAAGTATCTCTGAGAGATAATAGCCCAGCTCTGGAAAAGCAGTTTATTTACAGGGTATCTGTATTTTGTCAGACCTCTTAATACGCATTGATTGAGGGGTCATATAGATGAAAAGCATACTTATTGTCGAGGATAGCACTGCAATTATGGAACTTATCAGATTCCTTCTTACTACTTTCGGATATTATATTAAAAAGGCAAGAGACAGGTTTGAAGCTTTCGAAATTACTAAAGAAAACAGGCTTGATCTTATACTTCCTGACCTGTTGTTGCCAGAATGTAAAAGGCTTCAAATCCTTAAAGAAATCAAAAATCTACCTGAAACAGACAGAACACCTGCAATAGTTCTAACAGCTAATTCCATGCAGGGTGAAAAGGGCAGATTTTTAAAATCAGGATGTAGTGGATATATTTCAAAACTCATCAATACTGATAGAATCAAAACTATGTCAGGTTCACGCATGGGCAGGTGCCAGGCAATATAAGGAGTTTTTTAAGGATCCGGTTCTTCAGGGGATGAGTGGATGGAAAATATCCAAAAGTTGCCGTTCACAAAAAAGTCAAATGAACTGCTGGTTATTCTGGTTGCGGGATTTATATTCATACTGGCAGCTTCCAGCTACGACACCTTTGATTCAATTGTGTTATTTGTGGAATCACATTATAGTAAAGGTCTGGGGTTTCTGCTTATTCTTTCTATATATATTTCTTTTGGAATGGGACTATTTTCTCTAATCAGATGGATAGAACGTGAAAATACCCTTGCACTTTATAGAAAAGCAGAAGGCGACCTCAAGAGGAAAGATAGGACTTACAGGGCTCTTTTTGAAAAGTGCAATGATGCTGTCATTATTTCAGACGGAAAAAAGGTTCTGGATATTAATCTAAAAGGCTGCGAAATTTTCGGTTTCGAACAAAAATATCCGTTTCATACTTCCCTGATGTCTTTAATTCCTGGAGAATACCTTCCTGACCTTCAACAGGCTATTAATCATGCTTTTAAACAGGATTCCTCTCACTTTGACATGAAGTACCAGAAACCCGGAGGGGAAGCTGTTGATATTAGAGTTAGCCTTTCATTTATCGACCGAAAAGATAGTATTATTCAGATAATAGCTCAGGATGTTACCTTCAAGAAAAGTATGGAAAAATATGAGCGGGAGAGTCTGGAAAGGCTTCAGGTTGTTATTGACAATACACTTTGTGGCATCCTGCTGATCGAAGCCTCTTCCATGAAAATTATTGATGCAAACCCTGCAGCATTGAGAACTGCGGGCTATTCCGGTAAAGAACTTATAGGAATGCTCAGCCAGAATTTAGTCTGCCAGCCCAGGGAGGAAGAGTGCCCTGCCCTTTCTCTGGATCATGCTGGAGATTTGTCTGAAGGTGTACTTATTAAAGCTACGGGAGAGTCTTTACCAGTCCTTAGAAATATTGTACCTGTTTCGACAGGAGGAAAAGGCTATTTTGTTGAAAGTTTCATATCTCGCGAACCAGAAAAGTCATAAGAAAAATCCCTGCAGGCAAAGCTTGCAGCTGAAGCTCCTCTGGCAGATTACTGCTAACCGGAAAAAATGGCCTGAAAAACCGGCAGGAAAAGATTGATTGAAAAAGAAAGGAATAAGAAACAAAAAAATCCCTAAAACCAGATTCCCTATTTCTTTTTATCCTTATTTTTACCAGGCGCCGTTGTTCTTCAGTGTAGCCAGAATATTGGTAAATTCGTTATTGAACCTGCATTTCCGGAAACTGGAAGATTCCAGAATATTTTTCTTTATTTCCTGCAGCCCGATAAGAAGATTGATATCATCGCTGTATTCGAATTCTTCTCCAGAAGCTGTAATGTTTTCTGCAAGGATTTCCAGAAGTTTCGGATCAAGATCGTTTGTAATATAAGTATCAATGATCAGAAGATCTGCGATTCTCTTGTAGAAATCAATCAGGTTCTGGTAACCGGGTATTGAGTATTCCTTTGCAGTAAGCTTTTGCCTGTTGAGGTAAATCAGGTATCTGCAGATTGTGCTTATAATTGTCTCAGTGGCCTGGTTTTTAGGAAACGCTATTGGGAACCTTTTTAGCATTTTTGAGCTCAAATGTTTGCTGCTCTGCATTTTTTCACGGTTCCATATCTCAGGAAGGACCCTTGCTATTGAGGAGTTAAGCACAGCTGTAATATAATGGTAGAGCGTGGGGTCTCCAAGGACAACTCCTATCCCGTCTGCAAACACATGTTTTCCGCTCATGTCATATGACGCATGAAGGCGGTAATTGTTGGTAACAATTATCTTTGGCGTTTTTATATACTGCAGGAAGCTTTCATCTTCCAGGCGGTAGCATTCGGCAGAATCTATTCCTTGCTCACCGGTTTCGGGATTTTGCTTTGCTTCCATCAACAGTTCGTAAGCTACCGGGAACTTTGCTTTAAACTCGTCTGGCTGAATGAGTCTGTATTCTTTTTTAATATTGTAGCCGAGGATTTCATAAGGCAGCATAAACCGGTACTGCGCTGAATCTACGGTAAATTCGTTAGAAACAGAGCCATCCATGAAAGGATACATAAGTTCCTTTTCTATGCTTATCTGTTCTACGCTTACGTTTGTTTGAGGGTTTCTGCAGCCGCTGGTCGCATCTGTACAATGTTCTTTAGAAAGGTTGGCTTTGAATACCAGATCAGTTGCCGGAGGTACGCCTTCAAAGATCTCTATCGAGATATCTTCCAGCGTTCTGGGTATTTTGCTCAGCCTTTCGACTATATCGTCTTTACTCCAGAACATATGTTTCACTTCTTTTTTATATATAGGGAGTTCCGGGCAAACATCTTTTTGTCATCAGTTACAATGCCAGAAAAATTAAACTCTAATTCTGAGACATTCAACCTTTTGACTTGGGGGATATCCGGATCAAACTTAAAATATACCTCTTTATATAATAATTTATTCATAATGGCAGGTGACATTGAAACTATGTATGTTATTTAACTTGGGAAGAAATCAATATAAGATCCTTTAAGCAGGATATAAAAGCCTGCAAGCGGGATATTTTCTTCTGTTCTTCTCAGATGAATCCCGGAAAAAAAGGTAAAATTCATGCTTACAAATCAGAAAAGACTTTTAATGTTTTTCTTGCGTTTTCAAGCATGTTATGGTTGTTATTAAAGTAAATATAGGCCTTTTCACTCCCCAATTCACTTATTTTTCTTACGGTTTTTTCTATTTCTTCCAGGGAATAGTTGTAGCTGTACCAGCTTTCTCTTCCATGCATTCTCATATAAACTATTTTTCCGGGAAATAAGCGGTTAATGTAGTCTGGGGAGTCTACGGATACGAGCGTGACTCTCTCCATAAGCCTGCCACACAGCTCATTGTTTCCGAGCAGTTCTTTGTTCCTTATTTCCAGGGCAAATCTTTCGCCAATCCCGACTTCTTCTGCAAACCTTAGCGCTCTTTCAATATCATTGAATTTCGGAGGCGCCTGAAAAAGGTAGAAATCAATGAGATGGTCCATAGGTTCGAATAGTCCCCTGAAGTTTTCCCAGATCTCAACCGCACTCTCACTGAACTGCCGCCAGTGGGTAATCGACCTGTGCACTTTCACGCTCCACCTCAGCCCAGAACCTTTTGTGCTCCAGCTTTTTATATTGTTGGGAAAAGGAAACCTGTAAAAACTTGCATTAAGCTCTACAGAGTTCAGGTCTGAGTTTTTTACGAACCAGTCAAGGTTTTTCTTTTTATTCCATTCATAATACCAGCCGCTAGTTCCCACAAAAGCATCCATACAATTCCCCAACAGGTATCTGGGCTGCTAGCAGATGTATTTTTGGTCTTATTACTGATCGAAATAGAAATCTTTCAGTATTGAGAGTCTTGATTTTTTTCGTTTTGTATTTGCTTTACAAAAGGTAATTCTTAATAAAGGATAAAAATCTTTGATTAAGCAGGTTATCACGGTAGAAAAATATCTGATGATAGTTAGCTAAAAATTGAATAAAGCTGGATAAAACTGGATAAAGCTGGATAAAACTGGATAAAAACTGGACAAAAATTGAACTCAGGCAGGAAAAGTCATGAATATAATGATTTCAAATATCTTGCAGGGTCTTTCAAGTTTTCTGGCGTTTCTTCGGAAAACCAGTTGCCTCCAAGATAATTCCTGTGGGTGGTAATGGGTTCGTCCTTCCAGACTTCAAAATGGAGCATACAGGGATTTTTATTTTTCAGCTTCTGGATATAAAGCGGGCAGGAACCATCTATCCTTAAGGAATTCAAGACCATTCCCACACCCCCTATTAAACTCCCCTGTTCTACTTCACCTCCTTTTTTCACGGTAAACCCTGCAAGCTCACCGTATTTGCAGAAAAGCCCCTTTTCGTGCTCAATGACCACATAATATGTAGGGTTCCAGTAAGACAGGATTTCAGGCGAGGTCATAAGACCGGTTTCTGCAACAATTCCGCCTTCGACTGAAACAACCTCTGTATTTTCAGGAGCGTAAAGGTCAACACCGCAATGGTATCTGTCTCCCCGGTCTTCCCAGAAAGAGCCGGGTTCCCCCTTTTGCGGGATTTTTTCGGGAATCGTTTTTTCCAGAATTGTTTTTTCTGAAGTCGTTTCTTCTGGGATTTTTGGGTTTAGAGGCCATTGTTTCATGTTTTTTCACTACGCATATGAGATAAAAAATCTTTCTTCATTCACTATCAAATTACGGGCAGGAACATAAGGGAAAAAGAGATCTCAAAATAATATGAAGAGCCCCCTATTTCTTCACTTGCGAAAGTCTCTGCTCAAAGGTTTTCGTCCAATCTCTTAATTACATCCTGCATCAGGGAAGGAGCAAGTTCAAAGTTAAATTCCGGTGGAGCTGCTATTGGTCCTAAATCGAGACTTACATCACTTCCTTTTTTAAGTATTAGTTTGACATTTTCTGCTATCCTGACACTGGGGTAAATCAGAGCCAGGATGAGAATTAACAGTAAAAATGCATCAAAGTAATTATCCGGTATATCCGGATAAATATTCACTCTGGCAGGAGTTAAAATATTCCAGGCGGCGCTATTATTACTATCAGAAAATGCAGGATCTGAAGTTGTGTTATTTGCTAAATGGTACGAAACTATGTAGGGATAAAAATTTATCTGACCCGGGAAAAAATTCCGTAAATCATTTGATGTACTCTCATTCCAGGCTACAGGTTGTGGATTCTCAACATGTATAAATAGTATCAATAAAATCCCAAGTATAACGAATGTGCCAAAAGCCCTTCTTCTCCAGGTATTAACAGGAGAATTAAACCAGTAAGTCCAGAAGGGTGGTTTTATTTTGTGTTTCCAGATATTGTCAAGTAACTCTCTGGCAGCTTTATCTGTCTTATCATCCGGTCTCAGGTTTATGCATTCTTGAAGTTTTTCTTTAGCGGTTGTGTAGTCCTGAAGTTTAAAATAGAAATAACCCAGAAGGTATAAGGTGTATGCCTTGATTTCTTTATACTTGTTGAATTGAATAAGATACATTTTAATTTTTATTTTTACATTTGCTAGTGTTATTCCGGCTCTGTCAAAGAAATCCTTTGATTTTATAATATGGAATAAATCTAACATTAACTTGTACGCTAATGTTAGTGGTAGTAGCCCATATGTGAAAATAAGTAATAATAATAGCACTATTAGCATGTTTGGTACCGATAAATACTTCATCATTTGATCATTAAAAAAGTGCAAAGGTCCAAATAACATTGCAAACGCTGCAACTGTTGCTACTGCTAATGATAATTTTTGATTAAGTAGTTTGAGTAATATGATCATTATCGTTGCTGTAAAAAGCAAAAATGCAATAATCTGACTATTTAACTGGTAAAAACCTAATAATGATATAATGGCTACTGTCATTGGCCACAGTAATCTCTGCTTAAATATTATGAATACTATAACCAATCCTATACCTATTAACTTCAAATTGTTCGTTATTTGAATAGTAAAAACATTTTGGATATCGGGCTCAAAAGTTTTAAAAAGATAATAAAGTCCACTCAAAAATATTATAGCAACTATTATTTCCCATAATAGCTTTTGGTAGAGCAGTTTTTTTAGCGAATTCTTTTTGATCACGGGAGCATTACAAAAAACAAATACCTTCCCTAAGTCAGATAAAATTGAATTAGAAAGCTCATTGGAACATATGTCTTCGTTTTTTGGTGAAATACTCTCCTTTTCAGAGTTTTGTTTCTCAGAAGAGTCTGCTTTTTGATCAACTTCAAATTTTTGGCAAAGATATTTAGCATAAACCATCCATAGAAGAGAGGTTGGATCTTCAACGTTAAAAGAAGCTGCTTTTTCAAATGATTTAGCTGCTTCACTATATTTCTTTTCCTTACTTTCCATATCTTCTATTCTTATTCGGCCATCCAGGAAATGAACATAACCCATACTAGAATCAGGATTTTTATCATCTTTTGGAATACTGCTTATTTTTTCAGAGGCTCTTTCGATTCCTCCACTATTTAAATAAAGCTCTGCTAGGTTGGCACATGCTAAATTAAAGTCAGGATTTTCTTCTAGAATGCTTTCAAAAATCCTTTTCGCTCGATCCAGTTCTCCTTCTCTGGCAAGAACAACTGCTAGATTGTTGGAAGTGCGTGGATTTTCTGGATCAAGTTCTAGAGCATCTTTAAAAGCTTTTTTTGCTTTTGAAAACATTTCCAGTCTGTAAAAAACCAGTCCCCTATTTGTCAAGGCATCGGCAAAAGTCGGGTTTATCTCGATTGCTTTATCGAAAGCTACCATAGCTTCGTCGTATCTTTCGAGTTTATAAAGGGCAAGCCCTTTGTTATTATAAGATTTATATGAGACTGTGTTTATCGGCTTGTCATTTCCCTGTTCTATTCCCTGTTCTATTACTTTGTCGTATACTTTAATTGCTTCATCATACTTTCCAAGAGAATATAGAGCATCACCCTTGTTGTGCAACGCAAGATAATAATTTGGGTTTATCTCAAACGCTTTTTCAAAAGCTTCAATAGCTTTATTGTATTTTTTAAGCTTCGAATACGCATTGCCTTTATTGTTCCATGCAAGGGCGAAAATTGGATTTAGGGTTGTAGCGTTATCAAAAGCTTTTACGGCTTCTTCGTATTCTTTAAAGGCACCCTGATAATCTCTTGTTTTAATTAAAACTTCAGCAAGACTTGAATGGGCAGTACCTCTGTTGTACCAGTGGTCTGGATTCCCCGGGTTTTCATCAATTAAAATTTTAAAGTATCCTATGGCTTTTTCCAGAGCATTTTTAGCTGCTTCAATTCTTGTTGTCTCTTTTTCACAAGGGTTTTCTCCTTTTTTGTTTACTGTTTTCGGTTCACTAGAAACAGCTTTGATTCCTTCATCTTTGGCAAGTTTAAAAAGAATAGTTCCTTTTTTGAGCCAGGCTTTTGCGTCACGTGGTTTGTTTTTAAGGAATTCATCGAGGGCTTTAATAGCTTCTTTGTATCTTTTGAGCTCGTCTAAAACAAGGGCTTTTTCGTAGTATAAAGCTAAATTATCTTCTTGACTATTGAATGGTTTTATTATTTCATCGTATCTATTAAGAGCCTCTTTAAAAGCTATTTGTGATTTCATATCAATAATTTTTTGGAGAATCTCTTTCACTCTGGGATTCTCGTTTAAGCTATTAATTAGATGTTTTTCAAACTCTACTTTTCTTTGATTATTATTTTCGCTCCATGATACGTAGCACTTCAGGATTTCATCATCTTTTTTCTCCAATAGACTCTTGAAGGAACTCTTATCCTTATTATCAGAATCAGTTTTTTTAAAATCAAAAATAATTTTTAGTAGTTCCTTATTGTTACAATTATTTAGAAACTCGTGGAGAATAAGACCTTTGTAATACCATGAAGTTGAGGATATGCTTTTACAGGACGAATTTTTACTAGCTTTTTCGTCTTTTGCGAAATCATCAAATCTTTGAAATACCCTTTTAAACTCTTTTAATTCATAGTGAGAAAGAGCACAATAATAAGCTCCCTTATATTCGCATTCTGCGATTAGATTACTCCAGCAATTTTTATAAGAGTTGTTATCTGAATATTCGCTGATTATATTGGAATATCTCTTAAGATAATATAACAGTGGAACTCTTTTTGAACCATTTTTATTTCCTGTATTTATACTCTGCAGTAGATTTTCAAAAATTTTTGTATCGTAATAATCATAAGTTGCTGCTTCTTTGAAATCTTTTAAACACTTATTTATATATTCGGATGATTCGGAATTATCATGTTTAAATAGGTTGTAGTCTGCAATACCTTTATAGAACCATAATTTGCCATTTTCCTTATAAGGATTGTATTCTGAGGCATTTTCTAAACAAGTTGAAGCATGTTTAAAGCTTTCATCAGCCTCATTATTCATTCTTTTTTTCTTGTATAACATTCCAAGTTTATAATAAGTACATCCTGCGTAATAGCTAAGGGAAAATAATTCATTGATTTTTGTGTAGACATCTTTAACATCTTTTAAGGCATAATTATAATTTTCCCAAATTCCTTTTAATCCATTTGTTTGGCTATAATTTTTTTCATAAAAACTATTAAAATTTTTAAGAGAATCGTCAAAATTTTTCTTTATTTCGTTTAGTCGATTAAGAAATGACTCGTCACTATTTTTAGATAAATTTACAAAGTTATTTAAAGCACTATTAAATTTCTCTACATTATTGCTATTTCCGTAGAGCCGAAACCATAACTCAAAACCAGATCCATAAGAATCGAATCTGAAACATTCAATTAATCTTCTGATTGTTGAAAAAGAGTTGAAATCAACATTAATATGAAACAAAAGAGACTCATCGGTCCTTATAGAGGCTATCTTATATTTTTCTAAATTTTTAAAATTTTCCTTTATTTCACTTGTTTTACTGAGATATATTCCATTGATTTCTTTAGAAATGTCTTCAAAATCTTTTAATGCATTTTCAAAATTCTTCTTACTCTCTTCGAACATTTGGTTTCTTTCACATTGAATCCCAAGTCTATAATAGGTACATCCTCTATAGTAGTATGCTTTAATCTTTTTTCTATCCTCTTGGACTCTCGAGTAGTAACCAATAACTTTGGAAAATAATTCTTTGGCTTCCTCTAATTCTCCTTTTTCGTAGTGATTGCAGGCTTTTCTATAGTCCTGATCTCCCAAGCTCATTAGCTCTTTCCAGCCCTTTACCTCAATTATTATACACTATAATCTATATATTCACGTCTATATAATCAAATGAAAATATCTTCCTAACTTGAGATATTTATATTTCACGAGAAATGGCTCTGTAGAAAACCTATTAGAATCAGCTTCAAGAGGCTGAAATTATTATATAAAAATGAATCCGGTCTTCAGTTCAAATTGATGGAGATTTATTGTTTCAGAGGATTTCTACAGAGCCCGAGAAATTATAACTTAAAATTAAGTTTTCAATTTTCTTTTTTTAACTTGATATTTTTATATAATATCGCGATAATCACTTTTCATTCCTTTATGCAAAATAGGTTCAAAGGAGAATTATTTGTTTAACTGATTTCTGGTATGTTCACTGAGAGAGCCTGTGAACCTCTGAACAGCAATCCGGAATAAAGAAGACGTCCATATTTTTAGATTTAGCAACAGTTAAACCTGTATATGCTAAAAACCAGTGGGGGAAATATATGAACGGAAAAGAGTGTAACCTATCTTTAGACGAGCTTTTGAAATTTGAAGGTGTCATGGCAGCCGGAATTTTCAGTGCCGAAGGAAAGCTTGTGGAATATAAAGCCAGGGATGGAATGCCTGAAGAGATGGCACAGATGACTGCCAAGTTCTGCGGGGCTGTGAATATGATGTTCGATGCTCTGGCAAGTGCTTACTCAAAACTCTACGGGATGAACTGGGTGCCACAGAATAACTGGATGTACAGCGGCGGGGACTGGACAGTTATGATCTCGGGCACAAGAGGGGTCTTTGTCGAAAGCTCAAAAGCAGATTTAAAGCAGCTTCTTAAAGCCCTTGGAATGTGTTAAATATCCTCTGGATATGTGTTAATACCTTTAGTCTGTACTTGCCAGAAGATCTGATGACCCTGGGATGGTTGACCAATCGCTTTTAAACGCGAGGGATCTTTTTATGGGGGCATCACTTACCAAAGAAAAAACCATTTTACCGTTATTTTTTTATATCTGGAGGTCATATTTTATAATTGATCCATAAGGTCAGTCCCAGATCTATGAAGAAGACGTACAAAGAAAGTATGTGACTTAAATAGGTAATGACTTGACTAAGTAGTAACTTGACTAAGTAATAACTTAACTGAGTAATGACTTAATAAGCATAACTTAAATAGGCATAACTTAACCGAGTAAAGAACTACATTAAATTGTGGATCAGACCTTATGGGTCACAAGAACCCATTTAATATCTCTTTTCTATCTATTGTAATTTCAAATTTGCTTCCGTATTTTGTTTGCTTTCGTATTTCATTACTGATTGTTTGTATCTTCTTTCAGCTCAGGATTTTCAAATTGAATCGAATAGATGCTCTATTTTTCGTGTATAAAACCTGGAAATTATCAAATGTGCAGATTTGATCTGCAGATGATCTTTTAAATTTAGCCAGCATTTTTAGAAACTTTGTTATCTTTTAAAGCATTTGATTGACCGGTTAATCGAATCAAAAGATTAACTTTTTTACAACATATGGTAAAGGAGATATGAAATTTAAGGACATATTAAATCCGAAAATTCGGGCGAATCCTGAGGAGAATCCGATGAAGCCTGTTGAACCTATCAAATGCAAAGACTTTCCGTGTTCCGATATTAATAAAAACGGATATCTTGTGCCAGCTGTAGAAATCGAACCTGAGAAAGTAAAAGTGATTATGATTTCCGAAGCTCCTCCTGAGAATCCAGCTGACTATTTTTATGCTTCGGGAAACCCTTTCTATCTTAAGACGACTATCCAGGCGTTCAATGATGCGGGGATTCCGGTAAACAGTATTCAGGAAATTCTCGATCTGGGATTCTACCTTACAACAGCAATCAAATGTACAAAGAAGCAATATGGGGTTTCTGCACAGACGGTTAAAAATTGCTCTGCTGTGCTGGAGAAGGAAATTGCCATCTTTCCGAATATTGAGGTGTATATGTTGATGGGCGATGTTGCGATAAAGGCTTTTAACTACATCAGCAAGAGGCTCACTGGCAAGAATACTGTACCTTCAGGCTCTACGTATAAATTAAGAAAAGAAAAGTTTTTTTATAACGGGAAAAGGGTTTTTCCTTCTTATGTTCAGACAGGGCAGAATTACCTGATTGAGAAATCAAAAAGGGAAATGATAGCTGAAGATCTTGCTGAAGCTGCGAGAATAATAGGTAAATAAATTTCAGTAACTTGCTTAATTCGTAATTGCATTAAAACTATATGCAGGTCATATAAAGCCTGTTCTTGCAGGTTATATAAAGCCTGTTCTGCGCGCAGTGAAAATCAAAGGCATAAGTAAAATCTGGAAATAAGTATTAAGCAGAAGAAATGCAGAAGATAAATATAAAAATTGGAAGAAACTGTTAAACAAAAAATATTAAGTATGTAGAGTACAATCTTAGTTTATGGGACGGCTGGTAGAAGCTGTAGTCAATATATCATTATTGATTTTCGCAATAGTGTTTGTTAAAGTATGTCTCAGCATAATATATGAGATTAAAATCTTTCCATAGACCTTACAGCTGACTGATTTCTAAGTATTATGATAGGGGCTTTTTCAGCTGGTTTTTTGACTTTACGCTGTATTCTTAAAGAATCATATATAGCAAGTGCTCTGAATTTTTACATATATAATTAAGTGAGTAGCCGATTTCCATTCTTATTTACTTAGGACTTACGCACTTGAGGATTAGAATCAGGATCAATAGACCTTGCAGTTAAATCGCCTATTTAGACAGTTGAAGGTTTAGAGCTGTTGTTTTTCAGTTCAACCGCGTAAGTCCTATTACTAAAACTATCTGTTTATACGTTACTTTCATTCCTTCCCAAAGCATGTTTCTTCTTTGAACGTTATCCTGAACTCTGTTCCTTTCCCTTTTTTAAGTTCTATAACGCCTCCTATCTGGTCTACCAGGATATTTACCAGTTGAAGCCCGAGGGATGAAGTATGCCTGAAATCAATATTATCCGGAAGACCTTTACCATTATCTGATACGGTTAGCAGGAACTCAGAAACTTCGCAGCTGTCCTTGTCCATGTTATTTTTAATTTTACTGGTGTTCAGCCTGTTGAGCTTGATATGGACCTCTCCGCCTCTTCCTCTGGAAAAAGCATGCTTTAAAGAGTTAGATACGAGTTCGTTAATAATAATCCCCAGAGGAATGCCGGTATCCATGCCAAGAAAAGCATTTTCCATTTCCAGCTTTAAATGAATATCTTTGTTTCCGACCACATATGACCGGAAAAGTTCATTTGCCAGTTTCTGGATGTATGCTTTAAAATCAAAGGTTTCCACATTTCCTGTTTCTCCGGTTTTGTAAAGTTCTTCATGAATCAGGGACATTGAGATTACGCGGTTCTGGCTGTCATAAAAAGATTCTTTTACTTTTTTATCATTGAAATTCTCTGCCTGCAGGCTGAGCAGGGATGAAATAACCTGAAGGTTGTTTTTGATCCTGTGATGGATCTCTTTTTTCCTTATTTCTTCGGTTTTTAAAAGGGCTTTCTCTGCCTTTTTGCGTTCCGTAATATCAAGCATTATGCCTACGATTCCGATTACTTCGCCGGCTATGTTGCTGTAAACAGCTTTATGGACAAGGAAATCTCTTGAATCTCCATCTATTGCACGTTTTATTTCCAGTTCATGAGGTCTGATATTGCCTTCCCTTAGCAGTATTCCGTCAAAATGTGCTGTTTCGCGGAGAGTTTCATCAGAGAATTGCTCCCTGAATTCATATATGTAATGTCCTATAACCTCTTCTTTGGGCAGGTTAAGGATCTGCCGTGCAAACATTTCATTGCATCCCTGGTATATGCCTTCAAGGTTTCTGTAGAATACAGGAGAGGGTATTGCATCAAGAAAGGTCTCAAGGAAGTATACATTGTTTTCAAGGTCTTTTTCTACTTTTTTACGCCTGGAAATCTCCATAGACAGCTTCTCATTCGTTCTTGTAAGTTCCAGAGTCCTTTCTTTGACAAGCTCTTCAAGATTCTCCTTATACCGGCTTAATTCTTCTTCCGCATGCCTGCGTTCAATAGCTTCAGCAATTACAAATGCAACTGAATTTAAAAAGTAAGTCTCATCCGCAGTAAACTTTCTTTTCTTCGTCGAATGGGCTCCCAGCACTCCAAATGGTTTCTCCGTATCTCCTATAATAACGCTTATCCCACTTGTAATATTATGTTCTTGCAGGATTTCCGGGGCTTCAAAACGGCTTTCTTCTGCAAAATTCTTTACGATCACAGGCACTTTCGAAAAAACAGTATATCCAGCCTGAGACCATTTTCCTCCTTCTATCGCTTTCCCAACAAATCCGGGTTTCCATCCTGTGCCAGCTCTGAGCAGAAAACTTCCATCAGGCTTGAGTTCGAGAATTTTGCAGAATTCAAGGTCCAGGGTTCTGGCAATCATTTTACACTTTCATCCATAAAAGCCTGAAGGCTTTCGCACTTAAGGGCCATCTTTCCGAGTGTATAGAGAGCATCATACTGCTTTTCCTTAATAAGCAGCTTTTCTCCCAGCTTTTTCTTTCCTGTTATTTCAAACCCGTATATGTTTACGTAATTCTCTCCAGGCACAGGATAGAAGGTTATGAGGTAAACTTTTTTTTCCACTCTAACTTCTATTTTTTCAGAAATACCCCTTTTTATAACCTTTTTGATAAGATTCCCTACAGAATCAGGTAGTTCTCCCCCCGATTTTGTATCCCATTTTTTTAATAATGCTTCACTTGCCGCGTTTGAATAGATAATCTTCCCATCAGCTCCGGCCCGGAGCACAGGATTTGGATTCTGAAACATCAGTTGTTCCATTTTTTCTTTTCCCCGAAACATCCCCTCTGATAAACCAGATTCGAAAGTAAATACGCGCAAACCGGAAGTCTCCAGTATACAGGAATTTCCAAAGTAAGCTTTCTAACCAGAGATAATTTCTGGCAGAAGATTTAGGGCAAAAGTTCTTGCAGCTGCCGTTTATTTCTTTTTGTTGGTAATATATACATTTCTTTTAATAAATTGTTTCCTCCAGAATTCTAACCTTGATTTAATCCGTCGGGCATACCCATCTGAGGATAAAAGTTATATAAGTTTACTAACTAAATATTCTAAGCGAGTGATTTATATTACTCAAAACATGTTGTCCGGGTGTATCTTAACTATATAGTTATGTATGGAATATATTTAATATTTGGGATATCTATTTATACGGGTCATACCAACTATATTATGTCGAAGAGAACCAGAAAATGAGACTAAAATAAGAATACTATAAAAAACAAAAAAAGGTGATATAAAATGGAAAAACTTAGAAATATAATCATCCAGAACGTGGCAATTTTCAACAATGCATTCCCAGACCGGTTCTGCCATAGCCCGGATGTGATATCAGCGATCTCACACGACTATAAGTTCACTTATGGACAGGTCGAAAACGAGATCGAAAAGATGGTCCACGAAGGCGTTCTTGATGCAGAACTTTCCGACTGGTATGGAATAAAGCTCCTGTAAGAACAAATTGCCGCTCAGGAAAAGCGAGCACAGACCAGAGTATAATGAAATCTGGATTAGATCAAGGATTAATTAATAAACAGGCATTTAACTGCCTGGACAATTGCCTGATCACGTAAACCAGTGTTGAAATAGGATTAAGAAACATATACAGCGGAAACTTCAGTCGGAGTTTCTTAAGTAGCCAGTTCTTATTCCCTTAAAACCTTTTAATTGAGAAGTATTTTACATTGATATATTTTACATTGATATATTTTAACATTGATATATTTTACATTGATATATTTTACATTGATATATTTTACATTGATATATTTTAAATTAGTAAGTATTTTAAACCAATAAGAATTTTAAATTGATAATTATTTTAAGGCTACAGAGTCGCAATGTTCGATTATTGTATTGTTTAATTTTTAGTCCTGAATTTTAAACTTATGCCTTCAGATTAGAAGGCCTTTTAAAAGAGTACACTGCGAATAGTCAATCTTCTGATAATATCTCTTTGCGTGTTCTACAAGAAGTGCATGATATTCCTGATAAATGATCAGGTCTTCTGGCAGATTCTTCTCAAACAATGCCTTGATTTCTGAATATTTTGCTTTCTCATCAGCCAGGCCAAGATTGCCCACAATTCTCCTGGTATATGCGTCCACTACAAAAGAGGGCTGTTTGAAGGCATATAACAGGATTGAATCTGCAGTCTCAGGACCAACGCCTTTCAGTGATAGCAGTTCTTCTCTTTCAGGGCTTCTGCCTTTTAATTCCATAAACCATTCAGAAAGGGTTTTTAAGCGTATCGCTTTCTGGTTATAATACCCTGCAGGTCTGATTGCTTCTTTTAAGGCTTCAGGGTCGAGGGCGATGATTCCCTCCGGGGAAAGACAATCTATCCGTTTCAGGTTTATCAGGGCTCTTTCAACCTGCTGCCAGTTCGTATTCTGGGTAAGCATGGCTCCGCATATAATCTCAAACTGCTGAATTTCCGTATGGGGATATGTATAGTCTCCGGGGTGATATCCCTTGATAGAACCCGTTTTAGTGGGATTTGTTCCGCCATTGTCGTGCAGTTCTGTTAAAGGCCACCACCCCTGAGGGCCGTAAGAATCAAAGAGATAACCATAGATCATTTGAATGACTGATTTAACACTGGATTTTCTGTTGCTGTACATTTCGATTCTCTTTTCAATTATTAAATTTCCTGAATGCAAACTCTAATGCGTTTTTTGTTGTTTGTATTTCGTTGGTATCACAAATATTGTCTGTGAATTTATATCAACATGAAACTCAAGTTGTTCAAGCACAGTTAATGCACAGTTAATATATCCTTTATCCTGGCATGTCCAAAAAATCTCTTAGCAATGCCGATTTTATTCTGAAAAAGAAAATTTAGCGCCTGGCCAATATATTATTATTGTAATTTTCATGATTACTGGATTTGATAAATATACGTGATTGCAGTTTTATTACTTTTTCATAGCTAAAAACAATCTTCGGGCAATCTACATAAGAATATAATAAGAGAAATTAAATAAGTTTATATGCTCATACAGTATAAAATATTTTAGGGTGAATTCATATGGATTATACAGGTAATTGTTCAAGATGTGTACAGACACAATCGCAGTTGTCAAAGAGTGATATTTTTGGAGTTCTCCAGAATGACCGGAGAAGGCATGTTCTGGAACTCCTGCGCAGTCACGGAAACCAGAGTGTACGCTCATTGTCTGAAGAAATAGCTCGTTTGGAAGCCGAAAACGGAGAGCCAAACAGCAGCGTCAGAAAAAGCATATATATCTCTCTTCTCCAGACCCATATCCCAAAAATGGAAAGCCTGGGAATAATCACCTATAACAGGGAACATGATACTGTGGAACTTCTTCCCGCAGTCCATGATTTCGACGTATACATGGAAACTGCAAATAAAAGTGGCAACATCTGGAGCCGGTTCTACTTAGGCCTGAGCATCCTTGCTATTGGTGGCAGCCTCACTATCTTATCAGGTCTCATAGAATGCATCTCAAGTTCCCAGTGGATGCTCTTTGTAAGCATAATCTTTCTTGTCTCCTCAACAACCAACATGTGCCATTTCCATAAACTTGAAGGATAAGCGTATGTCATAGTGCGGATTTAACCCTTTCTTAATGCAACAACCAGAAGCCATCCGATGATGTTAACCTCACATTATCAAGACAAAAAAACCTCTTTTAACCAGTCATTTTCTCAGCCATTTTTATATTGTTCTCAGCGTGTGGACAAATCTATATATATCTTTTTCCCGAGGTCTCATGCCAGTTTTCAGGACCCTGTATGGAAATCTTTATATAAAGTAAATTGAAGTTTAGCCTTTTTCCTGGTTAATGTCTCCTTTTTTTCAGCACCCAGTTATTAAGCATACTCTGTCTTTCCACAAGATCATAAAGCCTCTTGATAGCCTTAATTGTTCATTAACTCACTTAAAAAATTATTAATTAGCCAATAACTATCTTAAAAAAATTACTATGATTATATAGCTCAATCGCGGGAGCAGGAGGTCGAAGAATCGAGCCCATAAATGGGTTTCTTCCCTTTCTATTGCAGAGATTGGGGAGCGAATGACAGGCAATTGACGATTGACAATAACAGGATTGATCAAAGAGGTGTAAAGGGCTCTGTAGAAATCCTCTAAGTTTTATTTTTTCCCAAAAATATATAAAATAAAATATTAAAATTGCTCCTTATCTTTTGTCCCCACAAAAAACGAGGAGCAATTCCTATTGTCATCAAATAAATATATTAATTTTATTGATCTCAGTCTTAAAACGGTTCAGTCTTCCAGACTGAACCTTTACTCCTGTAAATATTCCAAACGTATTTATACTCAACATCAGCTTCTTGTTCTTGTTTTACTGAAGGAGTATATAAGTACAGACTATCGAGATTTTGTAGAGCTTATTGACCTCATGAGCAGTATAAAGGAAAAACTTGACCTTGATAAGATTCCACATTACACTACTCTTCAAAAGTTTATGTCCAGAATCCCTTCGTCATTATTTAACATAATTTTGTCAAAAACTTTAAAGCTATTTTATTCACATGGAGAAAATGCTTCCATTACAGCAATTGATGCAACTGGGTTTACGAGTTCTTATGCAAGTTATTATTATTCTCGAAGAACAGGGAAGCTCCGTAGGAGCTTCCTTAAAACTTCAATAGCAGTAGATACTGATAGAAAAGTAATTTTAGGATGGAAAATAAGTCAAAAAACGGATCATGATACCAAGCATGCAAAAGCTCTGATAAGACAATCAAATAGAACAAAAAAATCTGAATGTTATGTCCTTGATAAGGGGTATGATTCTGAAAAAATTCATACTTTAATTAGAGAAGAAATAAAAGCAGACTCAATTATACCTTTAAGAGTAAGAAAAAGGAAAAAAATCAAAGGAAAATATAGAAAACAGCTACATTTTACCTTTGATAAAACAAAATACAATAAACGGAACATAGCAGAAACAACATTCTCTGTTGTCAAAAGAAAGTTCCGAGAAGTACTCAGGGCAAGAAAGTTCTATAATCAAGTTAAAGAAATAAAAATTAAACTGATAGTGTATAACATAAACAAAAAAGTGGTAGAAATAACTTGCATAAATTAAGGATTTCTACAAAGCCGTGTAAAGGAATGCTTAATAAGAAGATACTTTTAAGCGTGCTCATTATTGGACTGGTAACTGCTGTGACAGGTGCCGGGACATGGGCACAATTCATTGATACTGAAAAAAGTACTGGAAACACGCTTACGGCCGGAAGTATGAATCTTAAGTTATCGAAAGATGGTACCGCCTATTATAATGGAATCTCCGGCTACACTCTTGCTGGCTTATATCCAAATGATAAAGGTGATATTGGAGTCATATACGCAAGAAACGAAGGCTCTGTTGATGGGAATCTCTCTGTAACAATTAATGCAACGTCGATAAAAAATCATGAAAACTCTATAATAGATCCTGAGATCCCAGACGATGCAACGTCTGACACAGGAGAGCTTGGGAACCATCTGACAATTTATGCAAACGATCAAATAATTTATAATAAAGGTATTATATATACAAGGAGCCTTGGACCGCTCCCTGATGGTGAAAACACTACGATTAATTTTGAATATGCCGTTGATAATGCAAATAATGAGATTCAGTCTGACCAATTCGTTTTCGATCTTGATTTCACTCTGACTCAGGGCTCAACTCAGACTAAGTAAGGAGTAAAACTTATTACTCCTTACTATTTTTGTCAGAAGACATCAAAAATGAAATTGGCACCTTCTGCTTCTGTGTCCTGACAATTTGACGAAATGAAATATTCTATTATGGAAATAAATGTTCCTGTAACTGATCTCTTATGGCACTCAGGTGGCTCACACCAGTACCACCATTATTTGTGAATGGACAGGAAGTAAGATCGATTTGTGGGATATGAAAACTATAGAGAATATTATTTTATCATTGCTTATCATTGGGATCATATTTATTCTCAGCACTGGGATCCCAACAGGCTCAGTCCAGCTCATGACTGTTACAGGAAACAGCATGGAGCCCACAATAACAGCCAGAGACGTAATTCTGGTCGATACTGCAGAAACACAGCCCGTTATTGGGGATATAGTGTCCTATTATTATACATTTGAAGAAAATGAGAGGCTTATAGTCACTCACAGGATAGTGGGAATCGAAAAAGGGGGTTATAGAACTAAAGGAGACGCATATGCTGAGCCAGATGACTACACGGTTTCTCCTGAAGATGTTGTAGGAGTTATGCTTTTCAGGATACCTTACTTTGGGAGTTTAATTCATTTTGCTGGAACTTCAAAGGGTTTTTTAACACTTGTGATTTTTCCTGCGTCAATACTGATTATACAGGAATTAATTGAGATTAGAGGTTCAATGAGGCGATAAAATGAGGGCATTCAATAAAATAATTCTTTATGGAATGATGTTAACATATCTCATTTTATCAGGAACGCCATTCAACTGTTTGACGGGAAATACATTTGCTTATTTTCATGATGTTGAATACAGTATTGGAAATACACTGACAGCAGCTGCCTGGGAAAGTGAAGCCGATCGTCTCATAGTTTCCGACAGCAAGCTCGTCAAAAACGGTGAAAAAATTCTAGGAATCACTTTTGATGTCAGTGGGGCCCAGAGTGTGACCATAGACAAAGTCCAGATCTGGTGGGATATCCCCAGGGATGATGCCGGGTCCATAACAGAGATAAAGGTACAGGGAAAAGAATTCTTCGCAGGCAACAGGAAAGCAGGGGAAGTTATGGACATGGAGGACTATGTGCTTGGAAATGGTTCCTCTGCAAAGCTTGAGTTTTATTTCGATAGTGACGTATCTGGCCTTTCACCCTTCACAATTAATATTATTATGGGGGACGGGTCTGTGAGGAGCTTTGTAACGGATCCGGTATACAGTTCTAATTCCCAGGAAACTTTTGCGGCAGATCCGCAAATAGAGAGTCCGGATGCGCAGGAAGCTTCCGGAATAGATACGGGCCAGAAAGAACAGGAAGTGCCTTCGCTAAATACGGAAATAACAGAGGCGGGAAGCAGCGTGAATATGGATCTGTAAATGGGCAGGAAGCACCTGTACCTGATACAGAAAATAGTCAGTAACAGGAAAAACCTGTAATGGACACATAGCAAATCCAGGATTTCCTGCTCCTGTTATATACACAGAAGATGGGGTCAGGAAGGACAAAATTTCTATTCAGGCAAATTTGAGAAAGGGGTAGAAGCATGAAGGAAAAAGAAACCCTGCAGACTGTAATTGCTCTGCTGGTTGCAGTATTCCTTATCAGTTCCTTAATTCCGTTTTTTACAGGGTCAGCAAAGGCTCTGATAGTGTTGAGCGGGAGTATGACGCCTTTAATGCTGCCCGGAGATATGATAACCGTAAAGTCTGTCAATCCGGATGAGCTTGAGGTGGGGGACGTTATAGCTTTCAGGGACCCAGGCAGTAAACCTGATTCTTTTGTTACTCACAGGATCATATCCATAGAAGAGAGAGATGAACGGGTTTTCAGGACTAAAGGGGATGCAAATGAGGAAGAAGATAGCTTTAAAGTGCCTGCATCAAATGTTGTGGGGAGGCTAACTTTTGTAATCCCTTTCGCAGGATATCTTCCTGCGGCCTCAAGAGATAAAACGCTATTTTTTTTTACTGTAATCCTGCCTGCATGCCTTATTATTCTTGATGAAGTCCGGAACATAATTAAGTACTCCAATCCAGCCAGCACTCACAAAATGAAACTTGATCAGAAAAAAACGGCCAGGCGTGTTTCTCCTGTTGTTCTGGGAAAATGGCTTGCAACACTTATTCTTATAAGCGGGTTTGTTTTTTCAGGAATTGTTGCGGATAACCAGGGTAAAAATGGGCCTGCAGTACTGGAAGAAGAAAACATTATAGAAAACTCCGGTTTTCTGCCACTTGTGTATGTTTTTATGCCTGATAATCCTGAGCATAGGGTTGATATTGACCACTGGTACGGGGTAGTTCCCCCGGCTGATACAATCCAGGTTACTGCACCTGAAAATACGCCTGTTGTGGTTAGTTCTGCGCCTTATATATTGCCGGTTTTCTGGATAATTGCTCTGGCAGATGTAAACCCTTATCTTCCTGGGATGGCTGGAGTTGTGCTCTATACCCTGGTTTTTGCATTGCTTCTATTTCCTTTATGGCACAGGAAATCGGCATCTGGGAAGCGGAGAAAGAGGGTCAGGCCCTGCAGGTTGTTTGCACAGTGGAAAAGAGCGCTGCACATAAGTTGAGCTTATGGGAAATTTGTCCTGGATGAAATTGTAACCTTGCCTACCTATCAATTAACTTTATGCACTCTATAAATAAATTATTAATGTATATAAAAAATTTTGAATAAAACAGATAAAAGATTTAAATGTTGAAATCATTAATGGACATAGGGAAATGGTGGTAAGAATCTGAGGATTGAATCTCTTAAACTTAAAAACTATATAATAAACAAATTTAGAATATTCTTATTTATATTCGGAATGATAATGATTCTTTCCGGGATATGGGCATGTGATGCATATAGAGAGGAAGAATATGAAGTCCAGGAAAAGCTTGTTTCTTCCTATACGCAGTATGGCGTATATACATATACGGTACCGGTAACAGAAGCAAATCCTCTCTATGCGAAAGGAACAATACTCGAGATGGGAAAGCCGGCTTATTTTTTAACAGTGTCCCCTATAATTGATGTTTCTTTTACATACCGTCTTGAATCTACCGATTCTGCGGATATCAGCGTAGAGAGAGAGACAATGATTGTTGCGACAAGTAAGGAAGTAGCTGAGGGAGAAGAGAAAATTTTCTGGCAAAAAGAGTTACCTTTAAAATCGGAAGGATTTGACAAAATCAATAACGGGGAAATAGTGACTTCTAATTATTCTCTTAACATCTCCGAAGTTCAATCAATGGTTAAAGGGGTGCAGGACCAGTTGAAATACCCACAGGATGCAACGATAGAAGTTGTAACCCGTGTCTACTATGATGGAAAAATAAACGGGGAGGATGTTGAAGGTATAGAGGAATTCTCTATGCCGATCGCAATATCTTCTTCATATTATCAGATACCTGAAGAGATAGAGTTCAGCGAAGACACTAATAAATATAAAAAGGTCAGGGTAAAGAAAGATCCGTCACTGTCAACCATCAAAATGCCCCTTTCCCTGTTTCTGTTCAGCATGGTACTTATAGGGACAACTCTTCCCTTTATGAATATGAGTTCAGTCGAGCCAGCGTATATCGAAAAGCTTGAAAAAGAACGCAGATACTCGTCGTTCAAGGATTTTATCAGCAAAGGCAAGCTTCCTGAAAAAAGAGGCTCACTTCTGGAGGTTGAGATTTCTTCGCTTCAAGAGCTTATAGATGCTGCTGTTGATACAAATTCACGGACAATATATGACCAGGAAGCTGGAACTTATTTCATGATTCATAATAATGCTCTGTATATTTTTTATGACATATAATAGGAAAAACAGGAATTAATTAAGTAAGAAACAATGTTATAGAAGCTTGTCATGAAATTCCATTTATAAAATATAAAGAAAAGTTTTCAGGAAAATTATACCGAAAAAAACAGATATCTATGAATACAGAATCTATGTGTTTTGTTTTCAAGATAGAAAAATATGTTTCTCATCGTTATCCAGGACAGATGAGAAACTATTGACTCACTTTTTAACTGAGGGTTTTAACTGAGAGGTTTTTTTCCTTCAGCGTCAGGGTTGCACCAGTCAAGGAGGGAGTTAAGGCCTGCTTTTGAAGGTGTCTGGTAGTTCCTTGATCCCGGAGAATATTGAACTGCAAGCATTCTTATCACACCCAGCACAAGCAGCAGCACTGCAAGGCTCAGGATGAATTCATATCCAAATTTCTGGGAGTAAAGACCCACAGCGATCTCACGCAGGACGATTAAGATTGTGGCATCCGTAATATCCGTAAGTTTGATTCTGTCGTGTTCGTGATAATCAACAAAAGCTTTGAAAAGGTCAATAACAATAAAAACTGTCAATACACTTGTTACCATGTGATTGAATCCGCTCTCAAGTGACTCAAAAACAATGAAACGAATCTCCAGCAGGGTTTTTGCCATTCCCACGATTAAAGCAAATAACAGTATGTAAAGAATGATCGTGACAATGGCATCCGTAGCCTGCTTAAATAATTTTAAACTATCAATTTTTCTTTCCATATAATACCCTATCAACACATTTTTCGGATCATATAGAACTTTTAATATTTTTTACATACTTACTAAGGCATATGCTTCTATTTATCTCTTCTTCTCTTTCTTTTGCCTGATATTTACTCTTAAGTCCTTATTCATACCTCAGGGCGTCTACAGGCTTCAGTTCGGATGCATTCTTTGCCGGCACAAGGCCTGCAATCAATCCAACGATTATAGAGACCAGAGTTGCAATAAGGGTGCCTTTAAGGCTGAGGGCAAATTCAAAAGGGACACTCAATTTCATTGAAATCAGGAACAAAAAGAGCTGTACTGCTGCTGTTCCGAGAAAGATTCCTATTACTCCGCCTACAAGGCTGATCATTGCGGCGTTGCAAAGAAAAATCATCATTATATCGCTGTTTTTTGCTCCTATGGCTTTCATAATCCCGATTTCTTTTGTCTTCTCGAGCACGGAAGTAAACATTGTGTTAGCAATCCCGGTTGAGCCGACAAGAAGAGAGATGCTTGCAATAAATGCAAGAAATGCTGTGAGGCCGTTAATCAGTTTTTTTGTACTTTCAATAGTCTCTTTTGACGAGCTTATATAAAAGTCCTGAGTATCTTCGGTAACTCTTCTTGAAAGCCTTAGTTTGCGCTCGATCTCCTGGAGGGCTGCATCATAATCCGCCTCATTATGAAGTTTTAATTCTACTGTATCGTACACATCCTGATTTCTTTCAGTAGCATCCTCTTCATCACCCCTGAGAGAATATACCTCCTGATAAGGCATGTATACACTGCTTCCAAAAATATCTCCCATACCTCCGAGAAGCCCTCCGTCTTTTGCGAGTATCCCGATTACCCGGTAAGATTTGCCGTTGAGAGGGATCATCTGGTTAAGCCGGATCTCCTGTTCAAAAGTGCCTTTTGCGAGTTCATTAGAAATAACCACAACCGCCCTGTCCCCGGGAGCCAGCATCCTGCCCTCTCCGACTTTCTTTTTTGTAATCTCAGGCCATACGGCAGGGTCCACACCATTAACCCATACAAAGGTTGACTCGCCTCCGGACTTCAATTCAGCTCCTGTTTGTACATTAACGTTTACATATTCGACAGCCGGAATACTGCGCAGGACAAATACATCCTTTCTTGTGAGCTGTGCCTCAGTTTCGGTTTCAAATTCTATGGGATCGGAAGAGTAATTCTCTGATCCCTTCTCAGTTCCTGCAGCTGTTTCCGAGGCTATTACCGAACTTTCACCTGAGCTCTCTTCCGTATCTTCAAAGCCCATATCTTCTTCGGATGTTATTTTAAAAGGAATTGAAGCTACTATTGTAATTGTATCGCCCCCTATCCCTTCCAGAGTTTCGGTTACCTGTTCCTGAAAATACTCTCCCGTTGTAATGATTACCATAACCGAGGCAATGCCTATAATAACCCCTATGATAGTCAGCCAGCTCCTCAGCTTATTGGCTTTGACCATGTTCAGAGCGATTTTCAAAATCTTAGCCAGCTTCATGAAACCACAGGTCCGAGTCCAGGTTTATTCGCCTGTTTTCTTTTCATCTATCTGGCTTTCGCCGGTCGGGTCTGCTTCAGCATTTTTTTCCATTACTTTCTTCTGATACCTCTTATATAGAAAAACACCTGCAGCACCGAGCAGGAGAAGGAACAGGAGTTTATACGGCAACATGCTCGATTCGTTACTCTCCTCTGTAAGCTTTGAGCCTGTCTGCTTGATCGAAGGAGACGCATAAAGTGGGATCATATTCTCATCAACCTGCCTTATTCCATCACTGGAAGTGTAACTGATTTCAAATTTTATTGGAAGCTCCTGACCGACAGTTGCAGGCTTCAGATTAAAATCTGCAATTGTATAGTCTCCTTTTGCCAGGTTACCGAGAACTACTGAATTACTGCCGTCTGTGACTGTCCAGTTTTCCTGAACGGGAATAGAAACCTTTACCGAGTTTGCACCGTTGTTCCCTATATTGGATACTGAAAACGTATAGGCGCCTGTAGGGCTCTGTTCCATAAAAGCGATATCGAAATCCGTGGTGCCTCCTATGTAAATCCCTGCTTTACTTTTGATAGTCTTCCTCTTCTCGTTTTCTACATATCCGGCTTCGGTAATTGTCTGGAGCTCCTCAATATCATCATAGGTCAGGGTCAGGTCCAGCTTGTATAAGCCAGGTTTCGTGTTCACATTGGTCAGAACATTAAAGCTAACGTTCGCAGTTTCTCCAACATCAATCAGGTTAATGTGCTTGACATTGCTGGAGCCTACGGGCAGGATCACATCGTTTGAGCATTCCCAGGAAAACATGGAGTTTTTAAGGGGAGAGTTCCCTACATTTTTTATACCGAAAACAAGGTTTGTTTTCTCCCCGGGTATCATTTTCTCAACACTGATATATTCTATTTCAGCGTTTGATTCGCTGTCAACATCTATTGTTAGCTCCCGCTTGAGAGAAATTTTATTTTTCTTATCTGTTGAGTAAAGGTACACTTTAAGGGGATACGAGCCTTCATTAACGTCATTTTCAACTCCGACTCTGAACTTCAGGACTTTCCTGCGGTCATTTTCAGAGCGTTTTCCAAGAGTTCCTATATTCATTACAGGATTTTCCTCTGAAAGTATCTTAAAAGGATATTCTGGCTCGATTTTCACAAAGCAGTTATCTATATCATTATAGCCTGTGTTCTCAACTGAAATCCTCACTTCAAGTACATCCCCTGGCTTTACAGGATCAGGGTCCTGATTGAGCAGGTCAATGCTTATACCTTTATCCAGGCTCGACGAATTAATAGTACCTGCACCCAGTGCTGTTCCGCTGCATAATAATAAACTTAATAAGATTATGAATATAAAGCTGATAAATTGTTTATCATCCATTTTAGGACCTCGGTTTACTAACTCAAGTCTGTCGTTTTTTAAGAAAATCGTTACAGAAACCCATCTTAAAAATTAGAATGGAATCTGTTCCATCTTTCACTAGTTATAATGAAATTTGTTCAGTCTTTTCACTTAATATAATGAAATTTGTTCAGTTTTCTACCTGACCTGATTCTATTCTGAAATTTGATCCTTTTAATCCGGACCTGAGGTTTCAGGATTGATCTGCGCTTCGTTCGGGATATCCCTGATCATCTCCCCGTCCTTGAGCTGAATATGCCTGCTGGCATATCCTGCAAGGTGAAGGTCATGGGTAACCATAACTACTGTTTTATTTTTTTCTTTCCAGAGCCTGTACAGGATTGAAATTACTTCCTGTCCGGTTATGCTGTCAAGCGCTCCTGTCGGTTCATCTGCCAGGATTATTTCCGGATCACAGGCAAGGGCTCTTGCAATCGAAACTCTCTGCTGCTGCCCCCCCGAGAGCTGGGAAGGTTTATTTTGCAGCTTGTCCGAAAGCCCTACAAGGTCAAGAAGTTCTTTTGCCTTCTTTTCCGCAATGCTGTCATCAACCTCCTGAATTTCAAGGGGAAGAAGCACATTCTCAAGAGCAGTCATGCCGGGAATCAGGTTGTACTGCTGAAACACGAACCCTATGGTCCTACCTCTAAGGGATGCCAGGTCCGATTCCTGAAGCTGGGCTATATCCCTGCCTTTTAAGAAAATTTTCCCCTTTGAAGGGACATCAAGACAGCCTACCAGGTTCATCATGGTAGATTTCCCGCTTCCCGAAGGGCCTATTATTGCGACAAATTCTCCTTTCCCAAGCTTTACGCTCATATTTTTCAAAGCATTGACCTGGACTTCGCCCATCTGATAGGTTTTCCAGACGTTCTGGAAGACAATCAATGTATTTTCCATGTTTTCTCCTGAATGGCCTACTTGATAAATATTATATATCATTTAAAAAGTTTATTTAATTTATTTCTTTCCTAAAATTAAGCTTCCCTAACCAGATTGGAAAAAGGCATCATTAAAGCAGGGAGGGGTTACAATGCTCCCGGATAATCTAAGGATAAAAAGGAAGCTATTATTCACCTGCCAGTTTTATGATACCTTGAAAACCCTTTTTAGAAATTATTCTCCTGAAGGACTCGAATCGCTAGCCTCATATGTTGAATAGTATATCAGGGTTTATTATACAGAAGTACACCAGTTACGTGCAAGTCTAACTTTTATTAAAAAGTTTTATAATTAATTCCTGATTAAAGTAAAAATAAAATGGCGTAAATCAATAATACGGATATTTTTTCCTTAAACGTGGATTCAATGGGATTTATGAGCTAATTTAACTATAGGTTACTTTCAATTAACTCTTTATAAGTTTTCCTTGCTAAGTCCTCTGGGTAGAGATTTTTTAAGCATTTAAGACTGCTGAACTTCTCCTGACCTGCGATTGTTTTAGACCCTGGACAGAAGTTATAAGTACAACAATAATTTCAATTAGAATTCTGAATAATTTCTGTATAATTCTGAATAATTTCTGTATAATTCTGAATAATTTCTCTCCTGTCTAAAGTCTACTCAAGGTCCGAATCTTCAAAGATAAACAATTCATCAATTGTGGTTCCCAGAGTTCTGGCTATCCTGCAGGCAAGTTTCAGGGAAGGATTGTATTTTCCTTTTTCGAGGAAAACAATGGTCTCTCTCCTTACTCCTACCAGGTTTGCAAGAGCTTCCTGGGTCAGGTCATGCCTGGCCCGAAACTCTTTGATCCTTGTTTTCACCTCTGCACCCTCCGGAAACCTTTTATTCGATGTCTCCTTTACGCATGAAATACCATCTGAAGATATTTGCTGAGATAATCATGAAAAAAAGCAATATCCCCAATATTATTTCAGCTGTGAACTCGGCAAGCCCGAGTAATGTAACCCAGTAAAGCACAGTAATAAGCACAAGTGTAAGAAGCCATGAATAGGTAATCCCATATGCTGCAAGCTTTTTTGTCCTTTCGTCCTTATCAGGCAGGTCTCCATGTCTGAAAAGTCTGAATGCTACCATAAGAAATAAGATCGTTCCCATTACAACCAGAAAAATTGAAATCCGTGGATCAACTCTGAGGAAAGCCACCGACAGCATTCCCGCAAGCATAAGGAATACTCCTAAAATAAGCCTGTGCTTATACTCTTTTTTTATATCTGCCACTTTTATTCCCTCCTCTATTACCAGTAATTTTTTATCAATAGTTTTTTATCAGTAATTTTTTATCAGTAATTTCGTTACAAGCAATTTGTTATCAATTATTTTGTTTCTATTGAATAGTGCTTCATTGAAGATTTTTATTGGATTTGTTGAACATACCCGAGAATTTGTCAGGTATTTATCACATATTATTTGATATTCCGAACTTTAAGTTAGATATAATTAACATACTCTATTATTTCTAGTTTTTGCCTGAAATGAAAAGTTAAGTTGGAAATAAAGATATGATTCATAAGGGAGCGTTATGCGCTGTACAAGAAAAGGGAGGAAAATAAAGGAAAAGCTGATAACATTAAATTGCTGGAGATTTTGATTGACTTTTTCAATCATATTATTTATGTGACCAATTGTTTGATAGTTTACACCGGTCTAATTGTCCGTACCTCATAGAAAAATTGACTTTAATGAGAGGAGGAAAGTTCACAGGAGCTTTTCAAAATTCCTATGTTTTGACGGATAATGATAGGATAATGATAGCGCATCTTAAAGGCGATACAAGAAAACAAATATTTCTTAATATTCTGGAAAAGCCTGAGATTACAAACCAGGAACTTTCAGAAAAGCTGAATCTGGACAAAGGTACTGCCCATTGGCATAATATAAAGAGATTAAAAATGTTAATATTATTTAGCATGAAAGTACTTTCAATTACTTTCATTATTTGTGCCTGTTATTTGAGAAATTTCATGTTTGTTTGGCATGAAAGTGCTTTCAAGTACTTTCATTTTTTGGGCATCTTACTCGAAGAATATCATGTGCGTTTTTTCCGAAGCAGAGGGTAAATTAGAAGATATTCTATGAATCCGGCTCTCGAAGAGGATCTGCTAAGATGGCTTAAAAATATGAGTTTTGAGAGACTTACTCGATTCTTGTAAAAGACTTTTAGGTTTCTGGAAAAGAAAAAGTAATTACAAGAAATACAGCAACTTTTCACAACAATTAAAAAATAATATTTGCCCAGCAATGATGCTTTTAAGATTTATCATCCAATCTGGCAACTTATATATCATTTTAGTGCACTTCAAGAATCAAAATATTATAACAGAAGGTTTATTTATTTCTTCCCTCAGTTATACGGTTTCCCTGATTTCCGGGCTTTTGATACTGCACGATGTTTTGTAAATGTACCTTTTTTATATTCCTCAAAAGCAACTCTCAATTCTTCTTTTGTGTTCATGACTACAGGCCCGTACCAGGCAACAGGCTCTTTTATGGGCTTTCCTGATATGAGAAGGAACCTTACGCCTTTATCACCTGCAGTTACTTCGATCGAATTTCCATCTCCGTAGAGGACCAGAGTTTCCGGGCATATTATACAATCTCCTGCAGGGTGGAGGTATCTTTCACCTTCTACTTCAAAAGCACAGGGGTCTTTTTCCCTGTCAAAATATCCGCTGCCTTCTATTACATACGCAAAGACGGTATGGCCCTGAATCGTTATATGGGAAAACTTTTCATTTGCCGGGACCGTAATATCCAGGTATTCGGGATCGGTAGCTATTCCCTTTACAGGTCCCTCAACTCCGTTTACTTCTCCGCAGATAATCCTTACCTTCAACCCTTTTTCCATAAGAAGTTGAGGAACGCGGCTGCTTTTGATTTCCTGGTACCGCGGTTCTGTCATCTTATATGAAGCCGGAAGATTCGCCCACAATTGGAAACCCCACAAAGTTCCTTCCTTGTCCCCGCGTGGCATTTCATGATGAATAATCCCGCTTCCAGCAGTCATCCACTGGACTTCCCCTGACCGGATTATACCTTTATTTCCAAGGCTGTCTTCATGCCTGATTTCTCCTTTAAGGATATAAGTAATGGTTTCAATCCCCCTGTGAGGATGCCAGGGAAACCCCACGCTGTACTCACCCGGTTTTTTTGAATGGAACTCATCAAGCAGTAGGAAAGGATCGAATTCAGGAACGTGTCGAAACCCGAAAGCCCTCTTAAGGTGTACCCCTGCCCCTTCGACAGTTGGCATACTCTTTCTTATTTTTTTTATTTTTCTTAGATTGGTCATTACGGCAACCCCCTCTCGAAGAACAGTCCCCTGTATTTTTTTAAAAAATTAGAACCGTTGCTCTGCCTGAAAATAATATTCTTATCAATAACAGTAGATAGTCTTTCTGGATTTTTTCCGGTTCCTGTGTCTGTGCCCATACTGGCCCCCCTATGTATAAGTATCGAAGTTGATCTATTTGGTTTTGTTGGAAAAAATCTTGTATCCAATATGTAATACTCAATCTTATGATGCTTGATTTTAAGATTATATTGATAATTATATTTAAACTGTTTGATAATGGGGTATTTAATAATGAGCCTGTTTCAAAATTATATATTATTAATTTTATATTATAGAGAGGATTAGTATACATTTCCAGGAACTTACTGATGCTTAATGGACTCATATTCACTCATACCTTCCTCCCTTAACCCTCAGCTGGGAGGAAGAGAGTAAATGATCATCAGATCATTAACGGAATTTTTATGTTCTTGTTACAGGTTATCAATGGCGAGATATGCCCAAAAGATGCGGATTTTACGTAACTGCCTGGAGACAACTAAAAAGATGGTCTGAAGAAGGAATTTGGGATAAGATCCTTAATTCTCTAATAGATGATTCTTATCAGGATGGACAACTCTCCCTTGAAATTGTTGCAATGGATAGCAGTTTTGTAGAAGCAAAAAAAGAGTGGAAAGTGTCGAGTATAACTGATTCAAAAAGAGAAAAAGAATAAAGATTCATGCAGCTGTAACCTTAGAAGACCTTCCATTAAGCATTGTTATTGTCCTTGAGCAGAATATGATCCTTACAGGTTCGAAGAGACTATTGGAGCAATAAAAGTCAGGACTGGATACAAACCAATAAAAAGACCAGAAGAAATAGTAGCAGATTCAATTTATGATGATGCGCAGGTACGAGAGTACCTGCTCAGGAGAAGAATCAAAGCTTCTATTCCTGAAAACAAAAGAAACAGAAAGAAGAGAAAAAGAAGAAGGCCTGGAAAATTTAATAAAGAATAGTATGCAAAAAGATTAGCAGTAGTAAGGTTTTCCTCAAGATAAAAACAGGGTTTAGAAGAATAATCCTGAGATATGAAAGATTTGACAGAATACTAAGGGCATTAGTGATAATAGCAACATTCTTCATTTACTGGGAAAAGCTACAGGAGAAGTTTTGAAACGAGCTCGTAGAAGATACGAAGTATGACAACGGAAGTAAGGAGTATGACAATGGAAGAAATAACAATCCACGAGTTTGATTTTTCCCTCATCAATGAATTTTTCACAGAGCTTGAAAGGCAGGGGCCCGGCAGCTCCGAAGAAACCATCAGGGCATTAGGTTTTATCGGCAATCTCTCAAACAAAACAAAAATTGCCGATTTAGGCTGCGGCACAGGCGCTCAAACAATGGTTCTGGCACAAAATACAGAAGCAACCATCACCGCCCTCGACCTTTACGCCGGCTCGATTGATAAACTAAACGCAACAGCCAGAAAACTTGGTTTGCAGAACAGGGTAAAAGGTATTGTCGGTTCAATGGATAATTTGCCGTTTCAGAATGAGGAATTTGATCTTATATGGTCTGAGGGGGCTATTGCCAATATAGGTTTTGAAAAAGGCTTGAACCACTGGAAGGGCTTCCTCAAAAAAGATGGTTATATTGCCGTAACATATGAGTCATGGTTTACCGATGAGCGTCCCGCTGAAATTGAGAAGTGGTGGTTGGACGCGGTTCCTGAAATTGGCACAATAGGGTATAATATTTCCATCATGCAAAAAACAGGTTATATTCCTGTTGCCGTATTTATACTGCCTGAAAATTGTTGGATAGACAATTATTTTGTTCCGCAAAAAGCAAGGCAAGAGGAATTCTTGAAAAAACATGCGGGGAATAAAACCGTTGAGAATATGATTGAATTTATGAGGCGTGAGGCAGATTTGTATTCAAAATACAAACAGTATTACGGATATGTATTTTATATTGGGAAAAAGATGTAAAATAACAATGGTTTACGTCGCTACTTCTTACACCAGATCAATAACAGGATATAATATAAAGCAGACATAAAATATCCGGGTTTGAATATAAAAAATAAGTTTAAGTATAATTACGTACATGATTATACTAAAGATAATCTTTTAAGCCCATATATATTCGCCAGGTATAGCTGTGTGAAGAAATAGTACTGCTATACCTATTAATCCACTGATTTTTGGGTTTTAAACATAAAATTTGGGGGACAATAAATGGGTATTTTTTCTTCAGGGATAAGTCCAGAACTGAAAACTTTTCTTGAAGCAGAAGATCTGGACGACCTGATGGAAGCAAGATCAAAACTATGGCAGCTGGATGAGAAAGATATAAAAAAAATTCGTTTCATTCTCCAGAAATGGAATAGTCCTCAGGCAGTATCCAACCTGCTTTTTCATCCCTTCCTTATACCTGAAGACCTAAGGGCAAGCTGTCTCCTTAGAGGGCTGAGAGAAAAGAAAGAACCATATTATATCCTGGCTTCGATAGTCGGACTCCAGGGAGTTGATCCTACTGTTTTCCCAAAAGAACAGAGAAAGACGATAAAAGAATATTTGATTTCTGTTCTCAAAGTTTCGGAAGGAATAATCTCAGCAAGAGCCTCGGTTACCATCTATGATTATCTCTCCTTGGAAGATGCATCCACAGCATTTGAACTGCTAAGCCATCCAAATGAAGCCGTAAGACACAACATCTTATGCTGGTTAATCAGAACCATAGAAGAATCTGATCCCGGGACATTTATTTCAATAGCAAACAGCAGCAATATCCCGGAAGACACACGGAAAGAGGCGATAAAAAAATTCCAGGAACATCTCAGGCAGAAAGAGATTGGAGAATGCAGTTTATTTGGAACTCAGCTTTACGCATATATCCCGAACCTTAAAGAAATGTGAATAGCCTCTTCGCTTAAAAGGACTAACTCGGAAGATCCGTTCAACGTTATCCTATTCATCGAACCATTCTTACCGCACTCGAATCAGAAGAGCATCACGGCTCACAGAATGTATAAAGTATATGCTTATCGATTTTACGGTTTTTTTCAAGTTTATTTCTGCTTTTTTCCCGCCGCCTACTTATTTTTTATTAGTTTATTTTTGACCTGTATCCAGAAAAGTTTATGGAGTGCCAGGAAAAAACTGAAAAATTAAATTTCCAAGTCCAGAGGACTATTTCCTCATCCAGAACAATATCGCTTTAAGGAGAATTGTTAAGAAATATAAACAACTAAAATAAAGAGATTCTTAATTACAGGTTCTGGAGCGGATTTAAATGACCCTTGTTATCGCTTTTATCGGAAAGAACGGCGCAGTTATGGCGGGAGATATGCGTGAAATCACTTTTGAAGGGGAGAGGCCCGACAGGGAAAAGCTCGAAAAAGAGCTTTACAGCGGCGCAATAGTTACTGATGAGGAACTTGCACAGAAAGCAGAAGAGTTTGGGGTCAAAATAAGGGTTTCTGACTGCAAGGAGAAGGTCTCGGAGAGAAACGGTGTTCTTGTAGGGGAAGTATCTTCAGTTGAAGGCGGAGTCTCCAAAAAAAGAAGGCTGTACGCCTCGGCAGGGAACCATGCAATAGCAGAACTGATCAATACTGAAATGACACTTACTTCTCACGGTAAAGGAAGCAATTTCATAGCTTTTGGGAACGAGTTTACTAAACAGGTGGCCAATAAATGTTTTAAGGACCACTGGACGAAAAAAAGCAATCTTCAGGATGCGGTAAAGATCCTTATCCTGTGTATGGAAACTGCAGCAATGAAGACAGCTTCGATGAGCAGGCAGTTTATGATTGTGCAGACTGCATCGAATACCGATGTTCTGAAGGTTATGGAAAGAGACAGGAATACCTGAAAGAACAAAATAGCTGAAAGTGCAGAGAAATTCTCTGCACGGCTCTCTTTTTTTGCTTAGGTTCTTTTTTTGCTTAGGTTCTTTTTTTGCTTAGGTTCTTTTTTGTTTAGGCTCTTTTTTTGCTTATTCGCCTGAAAAAAGATTGACAAACTCAAATTTCGTTACATCAAAAAGGCCTTTATCCCCCAGTTTAAGTTCCGGGATCACCAGAAGGGACATGAATGCGAGAGTCATAAAAGGGGACTCAAGCGAAGTTCCCAGCCTTTTAGCTTCTTCATTCAGCAGGTGGTAACGGGAAGCTACCTCTTCTCCGTCCAGTGCGCTCATAAGACCTGCAACTTCAAGCGGCAGGTCAAGAAGATTTTCTGAAGTCCCGACAACAATTCCACCTTTATTTTCCACCAGCCTGTTAACAGCTTCAATTATATCCCTATCAGTTGCCCCTACTGCAATGATATTATGGCTGTCATGGGCAATGCTGCTTGCAATAGCGCCTTTTTTCAGGCCTGCATTCTTTATGAAACCAATCTTAGCAGGATCGTCTCCATATCTGCTCAGGACAACAATCTTTAAAATATCCCTTGAGGGGTCCGAAACCAGATTGCCAGCTTCTATCTTTGGCAGAACCAGTTCCTGTCCCGTTACAAGCTCTCCGTCCCTTGCAACTATTACCCTGATTTTTTTCTGCTTTTTATCTGCTCCAGGGGGCACAGTCAGTTTTACATTGTCAATTGCTATTTTACTTCGATTGAACACGTTTTTTGCAGGAACTTTTTCCGCGGGGAAAAGAACTTTTCCTCTGTCATAAGCACATTCTCCGCCGATAAAGGTGCTCAGGACATTGAAAGATTTAAGGTCGTCCACAATAATGAAATCTGCAGGGTCTCCTTCGCGAAGCAGCCCGACATCAAGCCCGTAGTGTTCTACAGGATTGAAAACAGCTGCCCTTATAAGGTTATAAATATCAAGCCCTATCTCCTGTCCGCGCCGGATCAGTTTGTCGATATGTCCTTCATAGATAAGTGTATCAGGGTGGGAATCATCCATACAGAGCATAACTGAATCCGGATATTCATCTATCAGTGGATACAGGGTTTCGAAATTTCTGGCTGAACTTCCTTCCCGGATCAGGATTTTCATACCAAGATTTATTTTTTCAACGGCTTCTTCGTATTCGAAGCATTCATGGTCTGTTGAAATTCCTGATCCGATGTATTTCCGCAGGTCTTCCCCTTTTAAGCCGGGTGCATGCCCGTCTATAACTTTGCCGTACTTTTTAGCAGATTCCAGTTTTGCCATTACATCCTTAAATTCAGAAATTACCCCCGGGAAATTCATCATCTCGGAAAGGTAATGAAGGTCGTTTCTTGCCAGCAGGCGGTCAACGGCATTTGCATCCAGGACCGCACCCGATGATTCGAAAGGCGTAGCCGGCACACACGATGGTACTCCAAAATAGATTTTCAAAGGGGCTTTTTTTGAGTCCTCAAGCATAAACTCAATGCCCTCTTCCCCCATAACGTTTGCAATCTCATGAGGATCACTGACAACTGCAACCGTGCCTTTTGCAACAGCCATCCTGGCAAAAACCGAAGGCACGGTCATAGAGCTCTCTATATGCACGTGAGAGTCCACAAGCCCTGGCAGGATATACTGCCCATTACCATGGTCTTTTTCTTTTATGCTGGTTATCTTTCCGTTTTCAACGGTAATCTCGCCTTTAAACTGCCGCCTGGAAACGGCATCGACAATAATTCCCAGGTATTTTTTCATGAGGATTTATCTTACCCTCCAATGTATAAATATTTCCAGGATGCCAGAGTTTTGAGTAATCTGAATTTCCAGTAAAAATTATTTATTCTGATTAGCTCTAAAAAAATCTTTATCTGCTGAACATACCTCAGTCCCGGAAACTATACAATTTAGTAAGTTTGGATATCTTTATGATATGCTTTAATATCTTTATAAGGTACAGGATGGAGGTTTTATGCCTGAACATGACCTAAGGGTAAAACTTTTTGGAGACCATAAACTAAAAATCAGCGACATTTTTGACGAAAAGAGAGGCATTTACTACGTTCCTGTTTTGGCAGTAGATGGGGATATGAACAAACTTAATCAGCTGGGTTTTACCGGGAAAAATGTAAAATGTGCTGTCCTGGACAGCGGGGTCCTGCCTGAGCATCCTTATCTAAAGTATAGGGTGGAAGCAATTAAAGATTTTACAGGCTCCGGGTATCTGGATAAAAACGGTCATGGCACTGCCGTTGCTTTGAATCTTGCAATGACTGCTCCTGATGCGCCACTTTTGATTGGCAAAGTCTATGAAAACGACGATGCACCATTATCAGAGTATTTTTATAGAATTGCCCGGGGCGTAAACTGGGCAGTGGATAGTGGCGCAAAAATAATTAATCTCTCGGTCGGTATAGAGAAAAGAAAGGAAGACCTCTGCAAAAATCCTGAATTATTGGAAGCCGTTGTAAGTGTATGCAGAGCCATTAGACGAGCAATTGAAAACAGGGTATCGGTTTTTGCTGCAGCCGGAGCCAACTTCCCGGCAGATTGCCATGAAACAATAATAGTAGTCGGGTTGATAGACATCCCTGTATATCCCAAGGATATTCCTCCTGCAGTCTATATTCCTTCCAGTCCGATTCTTGTCCCGGCTTTTTTGTATGAGGGCTATGTAAATCTTAGCAAAGGAATGTATAATGAAGCTTTAGCCTCGTTTAATGAAGCAGTTGATATATGCTCTGAAGATCCGCAGTTCTGGAAATATAGGGCCATATGCTTCTACAATTTAAATGAATATGAAAATGCAGCGCAGTCCCTTAATGAGGCACTGGCAATTGAACAATCTGATGTGGAAGCATGGTACCTGAAGGGGGTCACGTTAAGAGCCATCTTTCAATATGATAATGCTATCGAGTGTTTTGATAAAGTCCTGGAAATTATAGATTACAGCATTCTGACGGGGATGAAGCTTGCCGATTTTCCAAAATCAGTAACAGATGACTGGTATAATATGGGTGTCTATTATGAGCAGGCTAAAAGGTACGACAATGCTGCAAAATGCTATGAAAATGCCATCCATATTGACCCGCTAAACGCACAGGCCTGGAATAATTCAGGCGTAATTTCAGGAATAAAAGGAAGATACGAGGATTCTATAAAATATTTTACCAGAGCAATGGAGACCGACCCGTTAATGGCTGATGCCTGGTTTAATAAAGGGCTGGCACTTTCCATGCTGGGAAGATACGAGGAATCAATCGAGTTCTTTGATAAAGCAACAGAAATAGATTCTACCTTCAGTAAGGCGCTAAATCAAAAAATCAGGGTATTGAGGAAGCTAAATAGAGAAAATGAGTAATATTTGATTAAAAGAGCCTATTTAAAAATCCGGAATCCATTTTTTCCGGGAATAACAGATTTTATCTGAATTTATTAATTGAAAAGCCAGAAACAGAGGTTTGATGGTGTCCGAAGATATTGGAGTTCAAATAGATACAATAATATCTAAAGTGAAAAAAGCAATTCGTGAAGTGGAACAACGATCTTATAGGTCGGACCTGAAAGTTAAGGTTGAAAAGCTGGATTTAAAGCTAAAAACCTTCAATAGCAAAGAAGGCGGAGTAGAGCTAAAAGTGCCAGTTATAGATCTGGATCTCGGCCTTGGAGGAAATATCTCAAAAGAAGAAACCCACACTATAGAGCTGACTCTCGTTCCCGTTGACGATACCCGGCTTTTCGGCGAAGAGGACATCGAGGACAGCCTGGTGGAGTTAATTATGGGAATAGAAGAAGGGATAAAAAATGCGCTTGTAGAAGTCCCCAGGTTTAAGCTTGAGAAAGCTTCCGTTGAGCTTAATTTTATAGTTAATAAAAGCGGGGAGATCTCGATTGTTGCTAAAGGGGAAAAGAAACTTGAAACAACCAATAATTTGAAGCTTTATTTAACGAGTTCTAATTGATAACTTGATCTAAACTCCAAACTCCCGATTAACAATTAATACCACCTCTGCAATTATTCCCTACATGTCCCCCAAAGCCCGCTGGCAGTTCTGGATTGACCGCGGAGGCACGTTTACAGATATCGTAGCCCGCAGCCCTGATGGAAAACTGATCACATACAAGCTCCTTTCCGAAGACCCTTCTCATTATGAAGATGCAGCTATGCAAGGGATTCGCCAGATACTCGGGCTGCCTGAAAACGCCCCTTTTCCTTCGGAAGAAGTTGAAGCCATAAAAATGGGCACAACCGTGGGGACAAATGCTCTTCTTGAAAGAAAGGGAGAGCGAACTGTTCTAGTCATAACCAGGGGCTTCGGGGACGCTCTGAGAATCGGGTATCAGAACCGCCCGGATATTTTTGCGCAGAAAATAGAGCTTCCTGATCAGCTTTACGAAAGAGTTACCGAAATTTCCGGCAGGTACGGAGCAGACGGGAAAGAAATTGTGCCTCTGGACCTTGAAGGTGCTAAAAAAGAGCTTGAAGAGGCTTACAAAGCCGGCATTCGTTCGGCTGCAATCGTCCTCATGCACTCTTACAGGTATCCCGAGCATGAGCTAAAACTCGGCAGGCTTGCCGGAGAAATCGGTTTTACACAGGTGTCTCTGTCCCATCAGGCAAGCCCGCTCATAAAATTCGTAAGTCGTGGGGAAACTGCAGTTGTCGATGCTTATCTTTCTCCGGTTCTTCGCAGGTATGTTAATATGGTCGAAAAGAGCCTGGACGAAAAAGAAAGGGGAGCTAAAAGCAAATCGGTAGCTGAAAGCCCTGGAAGTGAACGGGAAGTAAAGAATAGCCTTAAAAGCAGCCCTAAACTGATGTTCATGCAGTCCAGCGGGGGGCTTATAGATTCCGGGGCTTTTCAGGGAAAAGACTGCATCCTTTCAGGACCTGCCGGGGGAATAGTAGGAGCAGTTGCAACCTCGGAAATGGCAGGGGCAAAAAAGATAATCACTTTTGATATGGGCGGCACGTCTACCGATGTAGCACAGTACAGCGGGGAGTATGAACGAAGCCTCGAGACAGAGGTCGCAGGTGTCCGCCTGCGTTCCCCAATGATGCGGATCCACACGGTTGCAGCAGGCGGGGGTTCAATTCTCCATTACGAAGGAGGCAGATTCAGAGTGGGACCTGATTCGGCAGGTTCGGACCCGGGTCCGGCATGTTACAGGAAAGGCGGACCTCTTACGGTTACGGACTGCAACCTCATGCTCGGAAAACTGCAGCCCGAATTTTTCCCGAACATCTTCGGACCGGAAGCAAACCAGCCGCTTGATTCCGATATTGTGCGCAGGAAATTTGCAGAACTTGCTGAGACGGCTTCTACAAACGGCAATATTCCAGATCCTGTTCTAACTCCTGAACAGGCAGCAGAGGGTTTTCTTTCCGTTGCAGTCGAGAACATGGCAAATGCTATCAAGAAAATCTCGGTCCAGCGTGGATATAACGTAAAAGAGTATACGCTCTGCTGCTTTGGGGGAGCAGGGGCTCAGCACGCATGCAGGGTGGCAGATGCTCTGGGGATCAAAAGCATTTTTATTCATCCGTATGCAGGGGTCCTTTCTGCGTACGGGATGGGGCTAGCAGACCAGAGGATCATAAAAGAACAGTATATTGGAGTCGAACTCTCGGAAATGCAGGTAGAGAAGTTAAAATCCATCTTTACAGGGCTTGAAGCTCAGGGACGGCTCTCCATGCTTGAGCAGGGAGTTCATGAAGATTGTATAAACGTGCTTTACAGGGCACATATGAGATATGCAGGATCGGACACATAGCTTACTGCGAACTTTTCAGGCAGCGCCGAATCCCTCAGAGCTGGTTTTGAGGAAGCCCACAAAAAACGCTTCGGATTTGTGATGGAAGGCAAGTCCATCGTTGTAGAGGCTGTCTCAGTAGAAGTTGTGGGAGTTACGGAGAGAGTCTCTGACCCTCTGCTTGCGCCTGACAAAAACCAGGCGATTTCTCCTGTATCCAGGGTTCGGATGTACAGTTACGGAGAATTCCTTGAGACGCCTGTTTTCGATACGGAAACACTAAAACCAGGAGCCTGCATAAACGGGCCTGCAATTCTTACAGAAAAAAACACTACCATTATAATCGAACCCGGCTGGCAGGGTGAAATTACTGCTCGAAATCACCTTATTCTCACCCGTAGAGTTCCTCTTCCTGCCAGAACAGCCATAGGGACAGAAGTCGACCCTGTAATGCTTGAGATTTTCAATAACAGGTTCATGTCCGTAGCAGAACAGATGGGCTATACTCTGCAGAACACCGCCCATTCGGTAAATATAAAAGAGAGGCTTGATTTTTCCTGTGCCATTTTTGATAGGAAAGGAAACCTGATAGCAAATGCCCCCCACATACCTGTTCATCTGGGTTCTATGGGAGAATGCGTAAAATATCTTATCCAGGCTCAGTCCGGAAATATTCATGCCGGAGACGTACATCTCATCAACTCTCCATACCACGGAGGAACGCATCTTCCTGATATCACAGTTGTTACTCCCATGTCCGATAGGTCGGGAAGGATTCTTTTTTACCTTGCTTCCAGAGGTCATCATGCTGATGTGGGAGGTATTACTCCGGGTTCCATGCCTCCCGAAAGCAGGAACATTGAAGAAGAAGGAGTGCTCAGCGAAGGCATGAGAATAGTTGAACATGGCAGGTTCCTTGAAGAAAAATTAAGAGCATGGCTCGGTTCGGGCAAATGTCCTGCAAGGAACCCTGACCAGAACGTGGCTGATATCAGGGCACAGGTAGCTGCAAATGAAAAAGGGCTTCAGGAATTAAGGAAAATGGTTGAGGAATTCTACCCTGAAACCGTCGAAGCTTATATGGGCCATGTGCAGGACAATGCCGAAGAAGCTGTCAGGCGGGTTATTGACAGGCTTGAGAACGGGGAATTTACGTATCTTCTCGATAATGGGAGCGCCATTAAAGTAAAGGTTACAATCGACCGAAAGGAGCGGAGTGCAAAAATTGATTTTTCCGGGACATCACCCCAGCTTTCAAATAATTTCAATGCTCCGGCTTCTGTCTGCCTGGCTGCTGTCCTCTATGCTTTCAGGACACTTGTAAAAAGTGATATCCCGCTGAATGCAGGCTGTTTAAGGCCGCTTGAGATTATAATCCCTGAGAGCTCCATGCTCAGACCTGAGCCTCCTGCAGCCGTTGTTGCAGGAAATGTTGAGACATCGCAGTATATTGTTGACGCCCTTTTCGGAGCTCTTGGAAGCCTAGCAGCTTCTCAGGGTACAATGAACAATTTCACTTTCGGGAATGCTGATTTCCAGTACTACGAGACTATTTGCGGAGGAGCAGGCGCAGGTCCGGGGTTTCCGGGAACGGATGCTGTCCACACCCACATGACTAACTCCAGAATCACAGACCCTGAGGTTCTTGAGACAAGGTATCCGGTTTTGCTTGAGGAATTTTCTATCAGGCAGGGAAGCGGGGGAGCAGGCGAATTCAGGGGAGGAAACGGGACTGTAAGGAGATTCAGGTTCCTGAAAGATATGGATGCCGCTATCCTTTCAAGCCACAGGAAATTCCCGCCATTCGGGCTCAAAGGCGGCATGCCAGGAAAATGCGGAAAAAATACACTCATTTGCAGCGACGGAAGGGTTATTAAAGTTGGAGGGCAGGCAGAATTAAAGTTGAGAAGTGGGGACGTATTTGTGGTCGAGACCCCGGGAGGGGGAGGTTATGGCAGGCCTGAAACTCAAAATGCGAGAAAAAAATAAATGAGAAACAAATCAAATTTTAAATAAGAAGCAAAATCTAGTTTGAAATAAAAACAAATCAAATTTTTTCAGCGAATTTTTATTTTTTCAGGTGGTTGCAATTTCCAGCTTGAAAAATTTCTTTTGACCCATTTCTTTTAACCGCTGAAAATAAATTTTTAGAAGCCTTCAAAAGCTTCAATTTGTTGAACAGCTTCAACTCTTGAATAACTCTCAATCGTTCAGCATTATTTTTTTATGACAAATATTATTTTTTATAATAGTATCTCATTGAGCTTCGTGACAATATCTTATCCAGCTGGTTTGTGCGGGACGCTTCTTTTATCTCAAAGGCTATGCGCCTTCCCATGGAAAGCTGTTTCTGCACAAGGTCCGAATAAGGGGAGCCTGAAATGTAAAGGTTTGTCCCTGCTACAATCCTTGTGGAAAGTTCAAAGACCTTGATTTCAAGTGAGTCCATAACAACTGCTTCAATGCAGAAAGCTCCTGTAACTCCTCCAAAAAGATTCAGGGACTCTTCAACTACTTTCTCTCCCAGGGAAAAGATGCGGGACAGGAGAGACTCTCTTGCAACTAGAGGCATATTCCCGGTGATTACATATGTGGGATTTATTCCTGATTCTATGAGCTCTCTTGGGGACCCGAGCCTGAAGATTTCGTCGGCATTGGATTCTACCCTGCGGTCCATGCTCAGGAGTTCAAGGCTGCCCCTGCTCAGGGTATATCCTTCGTTCCGGATTGGGGAATAGAAGTAGTGAAGGTAGTAGCGAGTTCCGGTAATAAATTCCTGGATTGTGAACTTTCGAGTATGGTCTACGAGTTCGTTGAATTCTTCGTAATTCTTTGCAACGAAGAACCCTTTTCCTCCCTGTGCCCCTTCATACTCGACCATTACAGGTCCTTTAATGTCATGAGGGTTATCGATTTTTCGGGGCATTTGAGTGCCTGCACCGAGAAGCCACTTGCATTCTTTAGCCCTGTCCGACTCCCATTCGATTGCAACCCGGTTTCCGAAAACGGGCACCGGAATCTCCAGGTAATTTTCCTTGCCAAGGTGAGCAATAAGTGAACTGTGCGGGACTATGATAGTGTTTCTCTTCCTGAGCTCCCCGGCTCTTTCCATAAGGTCTCCGTAGCTCTCGAGAACCAGATATTCATCCGGTTTTGCTCGGGGAAATGCATCATAGAATTTTGGGGGTTTTCCGGTGCATATCCCCAGAGTCTTAAAACCTTCTTTTCGAGCCCCGTCAAAGATCTGGAGGCTTGAGTGAGAACAGACTGTCGCAACAGTAATGCTTTCGGGATCGTAATCTTTCAGAAATCCAAGAACCTGCTGTTTTGGGATCATAATTGCTCCGGCGGGAAATTTCGGTTGGAATATATTGATTTTAAGGTTAAGATCTGGTCCCTCTGTAAAACTAGTAGTTCATCTGTATTAGATCAATAAAAAGGTTCTCTACAGCGAGACATGAATGAAGAAAATGAACAAAAGAGAAAACAGGAAAAATATGAAAAATAAAGGATGAAACAATAGAGAAGAAAGAATAATTATGGAATATTCGCCAGATAACAGAAAACTTAAAGGAAAAAAGAATGAAAAATGTGAAGAGGATTGTGCCGTTTTTCAGAAATCAGGAATAGCTGATTGTGCTATGTTTCATCTTATGCTATGGTGCTATGTTTCACCTTAATTTTATCTCACAATCCTGTAAGTGTATACAAAGTCTCCTCCGGCTTTTCCGTCTTTGTCGCCGTCCAGAGCAATTCCTCTCTCGTCCATTATGAACCCTGAGCCAGTTTCATTCCCAAGCAGATATATTGTTATCTCGGCTCCGTGCTCGTCCATCGGATATTCGTTACAGGGACGGAACATCAGCATTTTTGACCCTGCGTCCAGAATCCCATCCACAGGTTTTGTTGATGCAGAACTTTTGACTATTACGGTATCTTTCGTGATTGTTGTGCTGTTCATTGGCATATCGAACTCAATCCAGATGGGAGAGTCATGCCTGTAAGCAAAAGTCTGCCTGTCAGGGTATATGGCTTTTATTGTGGGAGGCGCAGGTCTGTGTTTGAAAGGTACTGGAATGGATTTCAGCGCTGCAGGAAGATGCCTGTCACGCCTGTATCTTTTTACTATGTAGAAAAATGCAATTCCTGCGAATGCGCCCAGCAATATCTTAGGCCAGTTTCTTGTCCTGTACATTTTCGGGCTCCCGGCTCTTATTCTATACAGAGGTCATATCCATTATTGTGATTAGCCCGGTATTTTTTTACTGCATACATAGCAGTAACTCCGACAAGCGCACCCACTATTACTTTGTTAAGGTTAATCAGTGATGATCCTTTGTCCTCTTCATATGTTTCTGTCTCAACTATTTCTTCTATTTCACTCTCCGGCTCTTTATGGTGGAATTTTTTCAGGAGGTATACACCCAGTAGCCATTTCCCTAATCTCATTGCTGCATGAGGTAAGAATGAGCTCCCGTGCGCAGGTTGTTTCACGTCCTGCAGTTGTTCCGTTTCTTTATGAGATTTTTTTGCCCGTAACTTTTTCGCAGCATATGTGGTGAGCATTAAACTTCCATATCTATGAAGTAATCCTCCTGTGCTCTCTTCATGCACTCTAGTCCCATAATACCTTCCTGTTTTAAGCCTTCTCATCAGGTATGCGCCCAGAATAAGTTTGCTGTATTTGCTTATTAGTCCGCTCTTTTTGTGTTCAGAAATCTCTGTAACTTCGTGTGAGTTACCCGAGTTAAGCTTTTTAAGGATATACACGCCGAGCAACAGTTTACAGTACTTGCCTAACATTTTGTTCCCCCGGATTTTTTTCCTGACCGGAGAATCCCCTTTTATCATTCTCCGGAAAGAATAGTGGTTAATTGATACTTCTGTATTTATCCTATATCCCGCATAATATATAATGGCAACTATATACTATACTTAATAACTTTCAACTGTTTTGCTTTTAAAATCTATACATTATCCTGTAAATAGTTCTCAGATTGATTGAAAACTGAGTAATACTGTTTGTTGAAAAATTAGTGTAGAGCTCTTCGGAAAATGAGCAAACAAAGAAAACAAAAAATGCCGGCTTTAAAGAATTTTATCTGAAGAAATGGAATTCTGCAATTCAAATCTCTCCTGAAAGAAACTCAAAACAAAAATAAAATTAGTAACATAGATTCGCAAAGTAACATAAATTCGGAAAATTAGTTCACGAAAGCATTTTGTATTATCGAAAAGAAGGTTCTAACCATGAAACAATCAATCGGAGCAAAACCACTTGCTTTTCCGACTCCTACCTGGGTTGTCGGTACCTATGACATGAACGGAAAACCCAATGCTATGACTATTGCATGGGGAGGAATCTGCTGTTCTAATCCTCCGTGTATCAGTGTATCTTTAAGAAAGGCTACTTACAGCTATGCCGGTATTATCGAAAATAAAGCATTCACTGTAAGCATCCCGTCCGAAAATTATGTAAAACAGGCAGATTATTTCGGGATCGCAAGCGGAAGAGATGAAAATAAATTTGACTGCGCCTGTCTCACACCTGTTAGAAGCGATCTGGTGCCTGCGCCTTATGTAGGAGAGTTCCCGATTATCCTTGAATGTAAACTTCTCCACAGCCTCGAGGTAGGGCTCCACACTATGTTTGTTGGCGAAATAATGGACATAAAGGCAGAAGAATCAGTGCTTGATGAAAACGGAAATCCTGATATCGAGAAGATCAGACCCGTTATTTACGCGACCGGGAATAGAAGCTACTACAGTATCGGCAGCAATCTGGGGAAAGCTTTTTCCACAGGTAAAAATCCCTGAAACGGTAATGCAGAATAATGGAAAAACTGAGAATAGATAACCAGAGGTCTGAAGCTTTTAATGAAGCTTTTAATGAAGCTTTTAATGAAGCTTTTAATAATATGCAGGGGAGGTCGATGCTTGAGTCAAATTTGCGGAAGAGTTACATCCTGTAGGAAAAGGTTAAGTACAGGACTTACGCACTTGAGGTACAAAAGCTGGAAGAGAGACATTGCGATCAAATGTGTATTTCAGGCAGTTGATGGTTTAACGCCGTTGTCTTTCAGTTCAACCGCGTAACTCCTGCTGTATAAATTAAGCGGTATAGTGAAGACGAACTTACTTCCCTCACCGGATTTGCTTTCAACCCATATTTTACCGGAGTGCATTTCCACAAATTTCTTTACAAGGGAGAGGCCGAGCCCGGTCCCTTTTTGTTTTTTGAATTCAGGATTTTCCAGCTGTACAAAGGGTTTAAAGATTTTCTGGGACTCCTCTTCAGATATTCCAATACCTGTATCCATTACAGTAATTTCTGCTCCGGCACCTGCAATTTTCGCATCAACAGTAACATGCCCGCCTTCGGGTGTAAATTTTATGGCATTATCCATAAGGTTATACAGGATCTGCTTGAACTTTGTCCTGTCAGCACTTATGCTTTCCAGTTTATCATCGACCCTGTTGAGAATCTCAATATTTTTCTTTGAGGCCAGAGGAACCAGTAAGGACTTAACCTCAGAAACCGAACCGGATATCGAAAATTTCTCTACTTGCAGCTCCATTTTTCCGGCTTCAACCTTTGAGATATCAAGCACATCATTGATCAGCTTCAGGAGATGACTTCCACTTACTGTGATATTGTTGACATACCTCAATTGCTTCTCATTGAGAGGGCCGAAATTTTGAGTAAGAAGCATATCAGAAAAACCGATTATTGAATTCAAAGGCGTTCTCAGCTCATGGCTCATGTTTGCCAGAAATTCACTCTTTGCTTTATTGGCAATCTCGGCTTCCATTTTTGCTCTGACAAGTTCACTCTGCATTTTCTTATTATCCGTGATGTCCGAGATTATGGTATACAGGAATATTTTCTCGTTTATCGGAATAGGATAGCTGTATTTTTCAATGTCACGCAGTTCCCCGCTGGATAAACGGTGGGTGAAAAAGAAGTGGTTGAGGTCCCTTGACTTTGCCTGCTCCAGTTCCTCCAGAATTTTTTCTCTCGGAAGTATATTGATATTAGAAATATTCAGGCTGAGCATCTGTTCTCTGGTATATCCGTAGTACGAACATGCAGCCTGATTTGCATCATATACATTTCCCGTATCCGGGTCAATAAGCATTATTACAGCGCTGTTATTTTGAAATAGGGAACGGTATCTGTTTTCACTTTCTCTAAGCAGCTTCTCAGCCGTTTTGCGCTCGGTAATGTCTTCAAGTATGTAAATAGTCTGAATATGTTTCCCATTTTCATCTTTCAAGCCGGAAGAATTTACATTAATGTCTACATACCTGCCATTTTTTTTAATCATCCTGTATTCTTTGTTGAAGGAAAAGCCCCTCTCCTCTATTTCTTTTAATGACCTGTTATGCTTCTTCATGCAGCCGGAGAAAATAATACTTTTTATAGGCCGTCCTCTAAGCTCCTCCTGCGTGTAACCAAGGATAGCCTTTGTACGGGAGTTGCAGTCGATAATAACCCCTTTAGAATCTACCAGAATAATCAGGTTAGCAGCGTTCTGAAACATGGACCTGTAAATTTCTTCCCCTGCATGTATTGCTTTTTCGGACTTTCTGCGCTCTATCCCCATTCCTACCAGGTTTGCAGTTATCCTGAGTATCGATATATCGTCTTCTTTCCAGCTCCCGGTATTGACAACATTGTCCATTCCCATGAAGCCTGCAAGCTTTCCACCTGCATACAAGGGTAAAACAATAAGGGATTTGATTCCCTGCTTCTCAAGCAAATCTTTTTCAGCTGCTGCTTCAGGAGGAAGGACCGACACATCGGTAATATGGATTATCCCGTCTTTGTGAAGCTTTTCCGCCCACCAGGGGCACCTGCTGGAAGGAGTATTTTGCAGGTTTTCTTTCTGGGGCTCCACACCTTCGGCGCACCATTCATGAGTATTGTCTATATAATTTCCATCTTCATGAATCTGAAAGATATAACTCCTGCCAGCTCCGCAAAGAATACCAATTCTTTCAAGTGTGAGATTAATATCCCTTTCAAGGCTGGCTGGATTGGTAAACATATTGGAGATTTCCACCAGTACCTTTTCTATTTCCAGTTTACGACTGATTGATTCTTTTAATATTGCTTTGTCAGTAATGTCAAGAACTGTACCTGAAAAGCGTGTAAAGGAATTATTCTGATCCGGCAGCAGCAGAATTCTTTCAACAACCCAGCGAATCTGTCCTGATTTTGTCAGTATTCTATACACGAGAGTAAAGTCTCTGTCCTTTTTTTCGTAATGGGTGAAAAATTCGGAATGCACTTTTTCCAAATCTTCTGAATATATGATCTCGTCGTACAGAAGATTTTTTGAAAAGAAATCTTCCGGATTATAACCAAATTCTGCGATGTTTTCTGATACAAAATCAACAGGCCAGCCTTTCTCAGTCCTTCGAAGAAAAACAACAGTTTGCCCGCTTTCAGAGACAATATCCATTTTAGTTTCTGTTTCGGGTTTCATGTGGATTTATCCAGTTTTTTCAAATTCTCATTTTTTTTGAATATTTTAAGCAACTGCCAGTATCCAGAGCAAGGAGAAACCGAACGGTCAATTTCTGGACTCATAGTAGCCAGTTCGTTTTTTACTTTTCCACTGTATTACACTTTCTAGTATGAAATCCACAGAATAAATCAGTATCTATCTAAATATTTTTAATAAATCTTAAAATACTTCTTATTATAACTGGGTAATTTATTCTAAAAACTAGAACCTTAAAATAAGATAGAAGAAAGGAATCTTAAGCAAATGAGTTCCGGATTAACCAGTCATTAAAACCAGTCATTAAAACCAGTCATTAAACCAGCCCAATTGATTAGACAAAAAAGTAATCAGATAAAAGATCACTTGCAGCTATCTGACTTGCCTGTTTCTTACTCTTTCCCGAAATGTTTTTTTGCAACAATCTTCCATCCTTTGAAATCTTTTCCTTCAAATTCTTTTTCTATAGCTTCAAGGAAAGAAGGTATGTCCAGATGCTGCGGGCATTTTTCAATACACTGACCGCATTGTACACATTGGGAAGCATACCCCTGGACATCTCCTCTTATTATTCCTCCGGGTTTTGATACATACATCAGTTTTGCTTCTCTTTCATTGCCTGAGAGCGAGAAATTATCATAGATCTCAAAACATCCCGGAATGTCAACTCCGGAAGGGCAGGGCATACAGTACCTGCAACCCGTACAGCCTGTTTTCATGAGCTCCCTGTATTTTTTCTCTGCTTTTCTGACAAGTTTCAATTCAGTTTCGGTCAGCGAGCCAGGGTAAGCTTCATCTGCTATTTTCAAATTTTCTTCAATATCTGCTTCTTCGTTCATGCCTGAGAGCACAACCGTAACCTCAGGACGATTCCAGATCCAGCGGAAAGCCCATTCGGCAGGCGTGCGTTTTACAGCCGCTTTATTCCAGATCTCCTGGACTGCAGGAGGTACGGGTTCTGTCAGTTTGCCCCCGCGCAGAGGTTCCATAACAATTACACCCAGACCATATGAAGCAGCATACTCCAGTCCTTCTGTTCCTGCCTGGTTTTTTTCATCCAGAAAATTGTACTGGATCTGGCAGAAAGCCCAGGGATATGCATCAACAATGCGCTTAAAATCATCAATGGAACCGTGAAAAGAAAAGCCAGCGTTTATTATGCGCCCATCAGCTTTTGCCTGGTCAAGGAAACCGAGAACATCAAGCTTTTCCATTTTGTCCCATAATACTCCCACGAGCCCGTGAACAAGATAATAATCTATATGGTCTGTCCTGAGCCTTTCAAGCTGAGCATTAAGGAATTTATCCATGTCTTCACGGCTTTTTACATTCCATGAGGGCAGTTTTGTTGCGAGTTTGACTTTTTCGCGGTATCCATCAGCAAGGGTTCTCCCTACAAAAGGCTCACTTTCTCCTATGTGGTAAGGCCATGCTGTATCTATGTAGTTTACTCCATGATCAATTGCATAACGTATTTGCTGTCTGGCTCTTTCCTCATCTATTTTTCCTTCTTTGAGAGGAAGGCGCATGCATCCGAACCCGAGTATCGAAAGTGCGTCCCCATTTCTCTGCATTTTTCTGTACAGCATTTCTTACACCTTACCGTTTTAAGTTGCTGCCCTGCTTTTTAAGGGTTTCTGCTTTTTAAGTGGGTTAAGCTTTAAGTTTCCTTAATCTTTACCTTTTTAACTTTCACTCAACCCGAAAGTCTGCCGTGCAGCAGCTTTCCATATTTCCAGGTCAGGACCCTCAAATTTATTTGCAATTATTTTAAGCAGGTCGGGTATATTCAGGTGCTGCGGACATTTTTCCAGGCATTCCTTACACTCTATGCACCGCGAAGCATATCCAGGGATATTTCCTCTTATTATTCCACCTGCCTTTGCCGCGTACATTAGCTTCCCCTCATTTTCATTCCCTGAAAGGTATAGATTGTCATACACTTCGAAACAGGTAGGAATGTCAACTCCGGACGGGCAGGGCATACAGTACCTGCAGCCCGTACATCCGGTATTCATAAGCGTGCGATATTTCTGCTCCACCTTTCCCACAAGCTGCAGTTCCTCTTCGTTCAGAGAATCCGGATAGGCTTCATCTGCTGTTTTCAGGTTCTCCTCTATATGAGATTCTTCATTCATTCCCGAAAGGACAAGCGTAACTTCCGGATGGTTCCATACCCAGCGGAGTGCCCATTCTGCAGGTGTACGTTTTACCTCTGCTGCATCCCAGATTTCTTTTACTTCCGGAGGTACGAGACTGGTAAGTTTGCCTCCGCGCAAAGGTTCCATTACAATTACACCCAGGCCTTTTGAGGCGGCATATTTGAGGCCTTCCGTTCCTGCCTGATTATTTTCGTCCAGGAAATTGTACTGGATCTGGCAGAAACTCCATGGATACGAATCGATAATGAGCTTAAAGTCCTCAATTGAATCATGGAAAGAAAAGCCGACATTAATTATACGCCCACTGGCTTTTGCCTTATCAAGGAAATCCAGAACACCAAGACCTTTCATCTTATCCCATAGGGCCCTGGTCAGATTGTGCAGAAGATAATAATCTATATGATCTGTCCTGAGCCTTTCAAGCTGTAAATAGAGAATCCTGTCCATTTCTTTCCTGCTCTTCACTATCCAGGAAGGCAGCTTTGTTGCAAGTTTAACCTTCTCACGGTATCCCTCAGCAAGGACGCTGCCCAGAAAAGGCTCATTTTCTCCAAGATGATACGTCCACGCTGTATCGATATAGTTGACTCCGTGGTCGATTAAATAATGAATCTGGCTTTTTGCCCTATCCTGATCAATCTTTCCGTCTTTTACAGGAAGCCTCATGCATCCCAAACCCAGCACTGAAAGCCTATCCCCATTTTCAGGCATCCTTCTATAAAGTATTCGTCTCCCCCCTTATTTCCCCTTTTACCGCCTTTTCTTCAGTTTTCTACTTCTTTTACCTGTGTTTCCTCTAATTTTTGAAATTAATTACGGACAAAGCGTAAAATTTCATGGCCTTTATCCAGCATAGTAAGCATGACCTGCTCTTTCTGTATTTATTTCTCATCTGTGCTTTCATTCCAATTCAGGTAAAATAAGACGCGGCCTCTAAATGGCGCTACGTCTTTAGGAGATACCTCGAGCAGGACCCTGGTCTCTAAAATCACTAAATATTAGATTACCTTTATTCTCTACCGGCCAGAGTACCTAATTTAAGATTTGTTTTTGGCTGAAAAATGAATACGGCTTTGTCTATTCAGCCTCTATCATTTCTCAATATTATATCTTAAAATTAGATTCCTATTCAATAATAATCAATTTGAGATATATTTAGAATTACGGTTTTTAGTTCAGAATTAATGTTCTCTGCTACTTTTTCTGGCCTGCTAAATGTCAGGCTCACTACCTTTTCGATTTCCTGATAAAAAATGAAATAATTAGCTTCTAATTAGCTTCTGCACACTTTTTTAAATATGACCTGTTGTAAACAGATTACCTGCAGGAGTAAATCTTTATGGAAAACAGGGCACCTGATTTCTTGATAGGTTTAGGTGGATATGAGTTGGGATATGTTAAAGAAAAAGAGTTCTTTCAGATGCCCGGTTCCCTATGTTACTTAGTTCCCAATTGCATATAAAAATAGTGAAATTATTTTACTTTTTCCAGGTTGAAAAAGTTCGAAGGCAGTATCACCATCCCGGATCTGCCTTAATCAGGTTTTACAATACATCATTCAGGGCTCTTGCTGCCGTATAAACACTTCCGACTCCAAAAATGTACTGGGTTATCCTTATTGCTTCCAGAACCTCCTCTTTTGTGGCTCCCGCCTGCATAGCCTGGATTGCAAGTACTTTTACACCATCCACTGCACCATTAGCTGCATCAAGTGCCATTGCAATCAGAAGCTTGTATTTCATAGGCATTCCACCTTCTGAGAATGCAAGTCCACGCGTACTTTCCAGGAGCTTGAAAAACTCCGGGTCTTTATCCATTATAACCTGCAATGGGTTTTCTGACAATTTATCGTCTCCTTATCAATTTTTCCCGATTCTTCCCTGAAAGATTCTTTCCTGAAATTTGGATATATTTATCAGGCATATTTTTTCATTTCTATTTACGTCGTATTTACTTATCATCCTGTTCACTTATCTTTCTTTTTATCTTTTTCAGATGCGAAAAACCCTGAACAAAGCCCTAACTTTTCCAGTATCATTCCATAAGCCGTCACACCTGCTAATAGCATCCTACACCTGCTTAACATTATTCCATGCTTTCTATGTTTTTAGTTTTACAAACAATATGGTATTTAGCAAAAGCTATTCAACTGGCAAAAGCTATTCAACACTCTCTGTTTATAAATACTGCAAAAATTGCTTAAAATTAATTATAAAAATAATCGCTTAAATCAGTATATCGCGGCTGAGATGTTTGAAAAAGCCTGATATATCAAAAAAGACGGCTCAGATTTCAGGAAAAACGACCTGGATATAAGAAAAAAATGGCTGAGATAAATCCAAAAAATAACGTAGAAAAATAACGTAGAAAAAATAACGTAAAAATAACGTAAAAAAAATAACGGAAAAAAATAACCTTTGGAGGGCATCTGTCAGGTGAGGTGGGGATTGGGGGGATAGGAAAGTGGGGTATTCTAAAAGAGTTTCCAGATGCCCAGTATGTATATAATACATATGAATATATAAAATTAAGTTTATACTGCCATTTTTTAGCATTTCCGGCAGTACTTCAATTATTTTGGTAATTGGACATTATCAGTTACAGGTACTTTAAAAGGTAAGCTGTCAGTGTTTTCATAGAGCAGTGAGGCTCTGCAATAAACCAGAGAAACTTTTGAACAGGATCATAGACATTAATTTTCTCGTCTGAATTCGTAAGTGATCGTACCTTCTTCTTTCCCGTTTCCTTTAAAATGAAAACCGTTTTTTTCCAGCACACGGACCGAAGCCTTCAGATGTGGATATGTATTGGCTATTATGCAATCTTCTTTAAGGCTGGAAAGAGCCCATTGAATCATTGATCGGACAGCTTCTGTTGCATATCCTTTATTTTGGTAACCGGAGAGGATGGAATATCCTATTTCAAGGGTTCCTGTTTCATGGGCGAGAAACCCTCCACTTCCTATCAGGACAGGCAGTTCTGATGCTTTCCTGTGAAGAAGCCAGTAGAAACTCCACATTTTCCGGTCTTTTGCCCTCATCCGTCCTATAAACTCTTCAATTACATCAGGGGTTATCTGATCAGGAGGCCATTCTGCCGGAACATATGCATTGAGGTTTGAAGCAAAAGCAGGGCGGTCATGCAGTTCCAGAAGATAGAGTTTTACAGTAGCAGGGATAAGAGACATTCTTTCAGTCTCGATAGGAAAAAAAATTAAAGACATGGAACAGATTAAGGTTTTTTTGAAGATAACCTTTTTGGTAAGTTATCCAGGGCATAAATATGCAAATGTTTGAAATGGGCATCTGAGCAGTTGGGTGGTTTTAATTGGGGGGTGTAAAAGCTGTTGGGTGTATGAAAAAAGTTTTTCAGATGCCCTGTAATATAATAATAGCTGATATTATATAAAATTATGGATATAATGATTATTAATCAAATATTCTCGATAAATGATATTGGACGAACCCGTGACATTTCCATTTCTTTAAGGAGTGAGGTTCATATCTAAATGATTTGGTTTATATCTTATCCATGAAGAGATTTAATGATTAAATTTTTTAGGAAACTATAAATGATATAGATATAATCTCATGTAAAAAATAGTACAGATATAATCTCATGTAAATATTGTACCCGATATGGCGTATCTGATTTTTAGTAAATTGTAGAGGGCTTTTCATGTTTTGCAAGAATGATTCAATAGAATACAGGGAACTTCTTCCCGGAATCAGGATGAAAGCAGTAGTACACGGGGAAAAAACTCTTATGGCTGAGTTCCTCCTAAAAAGTGGAAGCACACTCCCATCTCATGACCATATCCATGAACAAACTGGCTATCTGATATCAGGAAAGCTTATCCTGACCCTTGATGGAGAAACATTTGAAGTGAACCCGGGAGATTCATGGAACATTCCAGGAGGTATAACCCACAGTGCTGAAGCTCTTGAAGATTCCGTAGCAGTAGAGGTTTTTTCTCCAAAAAGAGATGAATACCTGCAATAAAACGGATTTTCAAAACATTCCTGGAAGTGGGGATTTTTCCTAATAACATTTGATTTAAACTGTATTTTTGCATTATTTTCATATTATTTTAACTTCACATGAAAGTGTCGCGAATTTGCTGTAAATTCAAAGTCAATTTTCTGGATATTTATGTAAAATGGATTTATTGATGTCGAATTTTTGACTCAAAAACTCCTTAAAATTTGTATTTTACAGAAAAATTGGCACGCTGCCCTTCACATTATTCTTACCTTATTTTAACTTCACATTGTTTTCACGTTGCTTCACTTTCCGGTGTTATTTTTAATTTTTTATCCTTTTTTATCTGAGGATAGATCATTATGCAGGACAGATCATACGTAATGGGACATGTTTTCTTAACTGTACAGGAATAGCTTTTTAACTGATTTTATCATCCTCTTTTACGGGGAGTATGAGAATGGGGAAGGAAAACATTCCACCGGGTTTTGCAGACGCTCTGGATTTCAGGCTTATGGATGCAATTTTCGGAAGAAGAGCACGCCGTTTTTTTATGGGGGCTTCTATTCCGGACGGCTACTTTAAATACGCATCAAAATTTGATCCTTTACCTCTTACGGAATGGGAGCAAATGGCAGTCCTGTCTGCAGCAGCAGGCAATACAGGCTGGCACAACCTTATAATGCGCGGGGAAAGATACGCCCCTGCCTTATCAAATTATGCTTGCAGTGCAGGAGGGCGCACTTTCCCTTCAGCAGCAGGCTTTCATACAAGTGAACTATTTTTTACCGACGATAAAGGGGTTTATTTCTTCGGGACAAGAGCCGCTCCGGAAATGGCAACGCGCCTGGAAAACGGGACTTTTGATGCGGAAGAGCTGATTAAAGCCCACAGGGCAAAAGTCCACAAAATTTCTGATGGAAGGCTGAAAATCCCTCCTGAAACGCCTTATGTCGAAGCTCACAATACCTGGGTAGTAAACCATCCCGGAACGACTCTGATCATTCCGGTTGCAGACCTGGCACAGCATGTGCTTGCCGGGATATGTTACTATACACAGAATGGAGCCTGTTTTTTTGATGACATTCACAGGAAAAAGATAGAAGGTCTTGAGAGGTTCAGCGGGCTTGTTGATACGGAAAATCCCCTGCCTTTAAGTTTTCTAGAATTGTGGTCTTTTTCGGAAGCTACTGCAGAGCTCTCAATTTCCTGTTATGCAGGTATGCTTATGCTGCAGGCTATGGGCCTTGGCGGATGGATGTTTAATGGAATGGACCCATTTTCAATACTGGGAGCCAGTGGAAATCCTGAAGTTCCAGGGCTCGGATTCAGATATGATACCGATGAACGGTGGCCTTTTCCAAATCCAACCGGGCTTCCGGGAATTTTTGAAGGGTATACTCCTCCTCATTACAGGGATATGCGAGAAGCAGTTGATGCTCTTACAGAACGGAAATTCGGAAAAGGAGGCCCTTTCAATCCTGATACTCCAGGCTACTACAGGGATACAAAGGCGGTAAGGAGCAGCGCAGTGCCTCATAAAGAAGAGTTCAGGGAATGTGTTGCCCTTCAGGCCCAGTATATCTATGATGTTTTTGGAAAGTTTCCCGGTACGGTTCCAAGCGTCCTGGTTATGCCTTATCTCCAGGCCCACCATCTTGACCTCGAGTTTTATGACCATTTTTATGAAAAAGGTGCTTATCTGGAGACTCATTCAATGCATATGAAGCGCTGGCATCCGGAAGTGTGAAAAGAGCGTAAACAATGCTTCGGAAATAGTCAGGTTATAAAATTTATATAGAAGTTGTGTGTATACTTTATAAATAAAATTTATTTATATTTTTATCCAGCTGCTTTCTGGAGATGGACTGATGAATTCCCTGAAAAATGGTTCTGATTACTATGTAAGAGGGGAAGAGCCTTCCGAAGAGATGAATAACTCTTACCTCCGGGTTTTCGAGAACATACCTGTTGGGATAGCAGTTGTGGATTGCGAAGGTAACTGTCATTATGTAAATTCAAGACTTTGCAGGATGCTGGACCGTTCGGAGCAGGAATTACTCGGAACCGGATTTTAGGAACTGACAGGCTTTAAAGAACTGGAGGTTGATGTCTGGACTCCGTACCAAAAATCTCATAAAACCTTAAAATTACAGTATGAAGGTTTGCATTGCTTGAAAAAAGACGGAAATGAAGTCTGGATAAGCATCTCACCGTATATCATAATAAATCCCGAGAACAGACCTGATTTTGTAATTCAGATAAATGATATTACAAAGCACAAAAAAGCTGATGTTTCTTTCAAATTTACTGAACTAAGTTTCGATTCTATATATAAAAATGTTTGTGACGGCGTAGCAATCAACGAGCAGGTAGGCAAATTTTTAGAAGCAAATCCTTCAATGTGCAAAAAACTTGGGTACAGGAGGGAGGAATTACTGCAAAAAACTGCAACCGAGTTCGTTTCCTACGTGTCGTCAAAAATCTTTGCCGAGCAGGTAAAAAAGCTGTACCTGAGAGGATATGCAACAGTACAGGTTACGGCTGTCTGTCGAGACAATATTCTTTTGCCAGTAGAGCTGAATATGTGGCTTATCGACTACAAAGGCAAAAATGCTATATTTTCGATTATAAAAGATATAAAAGAATGAAGCTTCGGATTCCGAAAAAGCCACTTCCCGCTACTTTTTCTTTTTTATTCATACCATAAAGGCCAGGTACTGATCTTTGGCTTGTGATTGTGGAAAAATATGTGAAGATGAGAGATAAAGCAGAGGGCAGGATCGGAGAATACAGTAAATATGACAGTAAATATGACAGTAAATATGACAGTAAATATAACAGTAAATAAGACAGTAAATTCAGCTTCAAGATTCTTTTATTCGGGAATTCTCTTTTTTGAAATGCCCCTATTCCTGAAAAAATCCTGATCTCTCTGGAAATCGAACACTGACTAAAAAAATAGTTTCTTCAAACTGCTCGCGATTCGGAATAGACTTTTGTAAACTCAGCACCAATTGTAATCATAATTGAGGAATAATAAATCAGGAGAAATAACCCTATAGTCGACCCGATTGCTCCGTAGACACTTACAGGGTCGCTGTAACGGAAATAGATGCCCATTGCATACTTCCCTATCGTTATGAGAATCACAGTTACCAGTGATCCTGCAAAGACAGGCTTCATATCAAGTTTTGTATCGGGCAGTACTCTGTAAACGAGCATAAAAAACAATATAAGGATCAGGAAGCTGGCTATTGAACCCGTATACTGGGCTATAGAGGGTGAAAAGGGAAAAAATCCCTGGAACAGCCTTGAAGCTGCGTAAAGGATTCCTTCAATGATTATGCTGAGCATAAGAAGCCCTCCAAAGCCTACAACAATGAAAAAAGATACTATCGCATCCTTGATGAAGTCTTTAATGGTATTTGACTCTTCAGGTTCGATATCCCATGCTTTTTCAAGGAAATTCTTCAATTGCCTGAAAACATTGCTCGCAGTCCAGAGCAGGAGCAAAAAACCGATTAATGCTCCCAGTGAGAGGAAATTAACCTCTGGAGTATTCTCAAATAGCGCACTAATCATATCAATTATGCTCTGATCAACCGAACCCTGCATATAGTCAATTATATTTTCCTGAAGCTGGCTTGATTTTAAAAAAATGCTCCCTATGGATACCGTAAATAACAGAAGGGCAGGAAGGCTTAATACGAAATAAAATGCCAGCGCAGCGCTATAAGTCATTGCATCGTCTTCCATCCATTCTTTTACCGTTCCGATAATTAGATTTCCTGTATGTCCCAACTTCATATTCTCCCCTATTCATATTATAATCTCTTTTATTAAATCTCTCTTCAAGACTGTCCGGCGGACCTGTTCTAAAAAAGTGAAATAAAGGAGAAGCAAAAGTTAAAAAAGGATTTCCTGTACCGAACATTAGGGGTGAAGCTCAGTATGGTGTGCCATACTCTACAGGAGAATCCGGTTATAAGGGTTTAAGTCGGTTGTTATCTGCCAGTATCCAGATGCCATTTAATGGGAGAAGATAGTTAAATTTTTTAAACTTAAAGAAAGACAAAATTATAAAAAGCGATAATGAACGAATCAATGAAGGGCTAATTCTCCCTGTTTATCATGAATATCATTTTAAGATGCTTAGTCAATCAGTATGTAACTTCAATAGTATTTCCTTCCCTATCAGTAGCTCTTATTCTTACCTGAGTGGGTAAAGAATATACCGAAGTTTTAGGTCTCACATTCTCAGAATTTTCTTTTTTATGCGTTTTTGTTTCAGGAGCCTTATTTTCGGTAATTTTCGGCTCTATTCCTTTTAAAATCGGTTTGTTCTGCATCAGTTTTGAAAAAGAGAATATTTTTGACACAGAAATCAACTCTATACAGGTCGCTAGTTTACTGTTCTTATTTAGGGGTCCAGGGAACTTATCTTTCTTCATTCCCTACTCTTTTCTACTTTTTTGCTTTTATACTTAACGATTGTATAAAATATTTGGTAGTGATCTATGCTTTTTAAATCAGTATCCGGTTAACATATTTAATGCATCTGTCTACAAAAAAACATTTGAACTTATTTTAATTCATGCTTTTGTTTTAAATACGTGCCCCTGTTTCTATTATTTAACTTTTGATTAGATTTAAGAGCCAGGTAATGGGCGACTCAATATAATGCGGGCTCATGGGCTGAATATCCTGATGTTTCAGCCCATGAAATAAGTACTCTAATCCTCTGTTTTAGCTCAAACCAGCACCTTCATCAATTTTCTTGCCGTGTATGACCTTCCCTTCATAACAGATTTGTAAATGTTCTTTTGACGGAGGGTTGGTTGCAAGGCTTACAATAACAGCTGCAAGCATCGCCAGTGGGGTTGCAATAAGTATAGGGTCAATAACGGTCCATGTCCCTATCAGGAGGGTAGCTTTTCCGAAAACAGCCTGACTGATACCAAGCGGAACAGCTTCTTTTGCATGTACGAAAATAAGCCAGAAAAGGCTGCTAAATGTCCCGACAATAAGGCTTGCAATTGCCCCTTCTTTTGTCATGCGCTTCCAGAAAAGGGCGCCAGCATACATCGGAAGGAAAGCTGCTGCACAGAGCCCGAAGAAAATTGCTGTGGCACTTGCAATAATGCTTACCGGAAGTATATATGCAAGGATCACACTTGCAAGGATTGTAACTGCAATTCCCAGTTTTGTTATGGAGACGGTTTTGCCTGATTTCCCTTTCATAAGGTATTCGCGGTAAAAATCATGTCCTATAGCAGTGCCCATTGTGTGGAACTGCGAGCTCAATGTGGACATTGCAGCAGCAAGCAGAGTAAGCATAAAAAGGACCACAAAGAAGTCAGGCATGGAGCTGTTGATGTATTGAGGAATTATGAGGTCGGTATTTCCCTTTGCGATTGCAATTGAGATCAGGTTCTGGGTCTTATAGAAATAGGCATTTGAAAGCGCACCTACGGTAAATGCGACCCCAGTCATCATTAAAATAAAAGGTCCGCCCACAAGGACTGCCCTGTTAAGGGCCTGGTCATTCTTAACCGTCATGAACCTGACTGCAAGCTGAGGCTGGGCAAGAACCCCTATTCCGACTCCCAGGATAAGGGTCGAAACAAGGTTCCACCATAGGGTTGAGCCGAATGCAGGCATTGCAGTCCAGCCCATATGCCCTTGCTGTACAAGGGTTTCCGGAACAAGCGGAGCCATATCAGTGAGCATTCTGTGAGCTTCCGTGATGCCGCCCAGTTTTAGGTAAGTTATGCTAATTAAAACCGCCATACCTACAAACATCAGTGTTCCCTGAAGTGCGTCGGTATACATGACTGCGATTAAGCCGCCTGTTATTACATAAGCTGCAATTATGACTGCGAAGATCAAGACCGCTACATCATAATTAATTCCAAGTGTGGTTTCAAGGAACCTCGCCGCTCCAATGAGTACTATCCCGGAATAAAGAGGCATGAATATGCCCAGCAGAATCCCTGAAAAGCCCTGGATAAACCTTGATTCAAAGCGTCTCCCCATCAGTTCCGGAAAAGTCACAGCCCTGAGGTTCAAACCTATACGTCTGGTCTTTGATCCAAATACGACGAAGGCTATAAAAATCCCTACAAACACATTCATAAAGGTAAGCCATAAAAGTCCCATTCCAAGGACTCCGGCTGCACCGCCGAACCCGACTATTGCCGAGGTGCTTATGAAAGTTGCCCCGTATGACAGGGCAAGCACGTATGAATGAATCTTCCTTCCTGCAATCATGTAGTCATCTATATCTTTCGTTTTTTTGTATCCAGCCCAGCCCAGGTAAAATATTACCAGCAGATAGACCAGGACTGCCACTCCAAGGATAGGAGTACTTACGACCATTATCTCACGACCTCCTCTTCAGCACGGCATTCCATTTCAAGATGCCATACGCAATACATCCAGAAGCACTGACAAAGCAAAGGATGTATGCAATCCAGATCTGGGATCATTTATTCCTAACATTTTTTATCTCCAGCAAATCAAGGATTAATTAGTAATCCGTGATATTATGTAGTATGTTAACATATGGCACAAATTAACCTATCGGGAGAAAGAAAATGATAAAGAAAGAATAAAAGAACGGCTGAGATCTTTTGAAATTTTGGCTCAGCCCTGATATATAAAATTTAAAATTTAAAAATCAAATGAAAAATAGAATTCGGTGCCTCTCAGAGAGAGGCATGTCGATTGTATTTAAATCCAGGCAATTATGATACAAGTGCCTTAACCGGCTGAGGGATATAGCCACTTATGTTTTGCCTGATTGTTTTCCTGATCTCGCCTATCATGCTTACTTCATCTTTGTCCAGTATTTTTGTGTAATGAACAACTGCAATGTAAGCGATAATGAAGACTGCGTATTCCCAGACTGCTCCGGAAAGTGGAATTACGTCCTTGGCAACAAGCATAGCCGCAGTCATGCCTGCACAAACCAGAGTCAACTTTCTGTACATTGAGGTGAACGGATGCATTTTCTGCTTCCTCCAGGCTCTCAAGGTCATCAGTACTTCTATAGATGCATAAGATACTGCAGTTCCTATACCTGCACCTATCATGCCATACTCCGGTATAAGCATGAAGTTTATAACGCAGTTAATTCCTGCACTTGCAACCGAACACTTCATAAGGAAGTCAGAGTCCCCGGATGCCAGTAAGGTGTGGTAGTTAAATCCGAAGTATGAGTTTGCAATGAATCCCATGGCAAGGATGCGCAGAGATGTAGCACCGCTTACATATTCGGCTCCGTAAAGTTTCGTAATAAGAAGCTCAGGATACACAAATATTAATGCAAAGATAGGGAATGTAAGCAGGAAGCACCACTTGGTCATTACGGCATATATCGAACCAACAGGCTGGGTTTTGTTCAGGCCCCAGAGCTTTGATGCTACGGGCACATAAACATATCCCATGGAAGCTACTACAAGGGACAGGAACCCTACAATAGGGTAAACTGCGTTGTAAATTCCTACAACTTCAGCAGGCTGGAAATAGCCGAGCATTATTGTGTCTATCCAGCTCATGAGGTTCAGCAGGGTAGCAGTTATCAGGAGCGGGAATGAATACCTTATCAGCTGTCTGGTTGGATCACTGAATTTGAGTTTAAGTTTCTTTTCCGGCTTAATTGGCGGCTTCTTTATGAAGTATACGGACATTATGCCGAAAGTGAAGACCATTGAAATCAGGTCCGCAAATACGACTCCTTTCAGGGAAGCGCCGAAGAATACAGCAGCTGATGCGAATCCTAGCAGGGATAAAGGCCTTATGATGTTATAGAAGTACATGTTAACATTCGTGCGGTCGAACCCTCTGTAGATCGCTACTGTTACGTTCAGGAGTATGGTAAATGGGACTGCGAAGATAAGAATTTTAACTACGGACAGGACGCTTGCCTGCGTTTCTCCTGCCAGCCTTTCGAACAGTGAAGGTGAGACCAGAATGGCAAGCAAACCTGCAATCAGGCCCATAAATATGGCTGATATTATCAGTTCGTGTACCTTCTGTTCCTCCTGCTTGCCCCTGAAGAATGCAATATACCTAGGCACTCCATCACTGAGCCCGAGAGTTGCAAATGCACCTGTAATTGATATTACCGTAAGTGCAAGGGAGTATGTGCCGAAATCAGCTGTCGAGAGGTGTGATGTCATTACTTTTTTAATAAGGATGTCAAGAAGCATCCCGAGGAAGGTTCCTGCAAGTATTATACCGGAACCGCCCACTATCCGGTTAACAGATTCGTTAACTGACATGAGATGCCCCTCCTCAGTTTTTGTTTTCCGGGGCTTCCTGGCAAGAAAGGAATTCCGATGCCCTGCCAGTTACGATTGAATAACTCTCGAATAGCCGGTTAAAGTTCAGGCAGGCTGTTTCTGCTGTCTGCAGGAAAGTTAAGCCTGATTCTTCAACTCTACATACATTACCAGTTAGGGTGCTGGTTTTTGATATAACTGAGTAAACACTGGATTGGATAGGGAAGTTCATTTCAGGGTTTCGGGTTTCAAAGTTTACTGTTTCAAATTCCTTAAAACAGCTGAGAATCTTAAGTGCGTCGTTGTGTCTTTCTTTTTGCTTGAATTCCTGTCCAGTTGCTCCAGGGAGAGCCAAGACAGGGTCTAACTGGGGTTTCTCGTTGACAATCGACATGGTTCGCTTACGACCTTTTGGGTTGGATTGAAGGTAGGTCTACGATTGTATGGGGCTGGAGTCCAGGTAAGGTATGAATGAATCCCGGGCTGGGTTTCCGCAGGATTCTGTTCCGGATGAGCATCTGAACACTCAATGGTGGGCGGACTTCATGGCAATACCCGAGAAAAGGGTGGCTATCTCGGGCAGGCCCCATGGGTTGGATCGCGGTAGGGTTCCGATTCGGGATAAATCGGGATTGAGCTCGAATCAAACCGGATTCGAAGCTGAATTCTGGCAGCACCCTGTCAGGTTTTCTGCAGAATCCTTAGCTGATTTCAGGGTGGGTTTTTTACCGGTAGCCTGGGTCAGCTCACCGGCATTTTAAAGGGCTGCTTATTTTTCATTCTCAATGGATTTCGGCAAACCCGTTTTTTGAAAGTTACTACCTTTATGCACAATGGCTGTTAGGGATTCAAGCCATTGCCTCGTGCACAGCCAGCCGTTTCAGGTGCCTGAAGCTGCTGTGAAAGGCAGCAGGATACGTTTTATAAGCTTGATATTGTTTTTCTTAAAACCGGAGAAATGCCAACTTATTAAATTATATTAAAAATTTCCCCAAATTTTATTAGGAGTACCTGCTCGACTAAATATTTAAACGTTTCGGAACGAGTCCTCAATTATCATTATCGGGTCAAACTGGTACCTGAGAGCAAAGTCATTTACAATGTCCTTCTCCAAAGGCCATGTTCAGGGTGGACTTTGAAGGATTAAGCTGGCATTCAGGGACGGATCTTAGGGTTATATCCGGGCTTTATTTCTGAAAACAAACCACAAAAATATGGTTCAGGATGCAGAATACCTGATTTGCCTTTTCAGGACATCTCTAAACTTATTCCTCATGTCCGAAATTCTTATTCCTGATATCTGAAATTTCGGGCTCAAGAGCCATGTTTTCCTTATCTCATAGTTGCAGGGCAGGATAAAACAAAGCATCTTTCCTGAACAGTAAATAAACTCGCTAAAATCACAAAAATATCATAATTTATCATTATGATTATTCTTCTGATCTTAAACGAAAATTTGACCGACAGTTCCCCCCTTCGCAGATTATTATAATAATATTCTAATATAAATACTTATTTGTTGAAAATCAGCAGCAATAAAAAGAGCCAGGCATCAGGGAATAAAAAGCTTGTTTTTAGATCGTACCAAAACATAAAATAAGCAACCTCAAAGTTTTTGTCTTCCATAAAAAAAAGCAAAGGCATAAAATTTGTTATGCCAATATCACCTTTATCATTACAACCAGAATAGGGATGCCGTCATAAAATTAACGAAATTATCGCAAGTATAACAAAGATTATAACAAGCCATTTTGCGATAGTCATAGAAAAACCAGCAATCCCTCGTGCACCCAAAATATACGCAATTAGTGCTAATATTAAAAATACCACTGCTAAACCGATTAGATCTGCCATATTTTCTCCCCCAACCTTCATTTAACTGATAAATTGATTATTAGGTTAAAGGTATTTATAATTTGACTGTCAAAGTAACTCTTTTTTACGGAACGGGACCTTTTCAATCTTGAATTCGGCAGATCGGCATTTTAATTCAGACACTTTTGTTATGTTAAATTCATAATGAAGTTATCTTTTCACATTTTTTATTACATTTTATTACAAAATTGAGCGTATTCTAATTTAGTCCTGTTCCTGATCAGTTCCGTTCCTTTATTCTCCCCTTCAAGGACAATAGAGGAATGAAAAAGTTTAAGAAAAAGTCTAAGAACGATCAAATAACGATTTAAGAGTGATCAAAGCAATAAGCTAAAAATGATTAAAGAAAGAAACTAAGAAAGGGCTAAGAAAACGTCTAGGAAAGATCTAAAAGATCCAAGAAAAGACTAAAAAAGTTTCACGATCCACAAAAGGAAAAGTTAGAAAAGATTTTACTTATTTAAGTTAGTGGATAAAGAATTATCATTTTGCACTTTAATTAAGAGAAGTCAAGCCTGTATGGAGCCTGACTCTTAATTTATTTTAATTCAGTTTTGTTCCGCATTCTCCGCAGAACCTGGTGCCAATAGATACTTTATTTCCGCAATTGGGACATTTTGTGAGGGAAAGGGACGTTCCGCAGTTGTTACAGTATTTTCCTTCTCCTGAGGGTTTACCGCATTCCGGACATAAGGTCTGCCTCCTCTCTATATCGCCTTTAAATACGCTTGCTTTCGTAGCTTTTTCCCTCATTTCATCTACCATGCGTTCTGCTCTTATTGCAGTGAGCTCGATATTTTCTCGTGGAGCACATTCCACGCATAGATTGTCCTGCTCGTTCCAGTCAGCCTCACAGACGTAATGTTTGCATCTCGGGCATCTCATGAAATGTTCTTTTGCCTCGTTCTGGGCTATTTCGAAGGCATCTTCCCACTCTTTACACCATTCAGGAGACATACCCTGCTTGCGATCATTGAGGATATCCACGCCTCTTTCGATCGCATTGCCAACGCGGTACTGGCCTACAAGGTCAGAGCCTGCAGAGAGCGCCCTTCCGACCATTCCAAAAAGGCCTGTCTTCCTGTACGTCCTGGATTCTATAAATCCTGTTTTGTAGCCATCCTGACAGATATCACAGTAAAAAGTAAACTGGAAACCTGATTCCGAACTGTTGTCTTCATAGTTCCTTGTAAAAGGCTGTAGTTGTGAGTTCCGGGATCCCATTTTAATCACCTTAACGGTTTACCGCATTTGATACACTTCTTGCTTGCAGGTGACTGCCTGGTCCTGCAGTCGGGATTCGGGCAGACGATAACCATTGGAGTACCGCAGTTACTGCACCTGTCTCCAAGAAACGTCTCTTTTCCGCAGCTTTCACATATGCTCCAGGGTGAAACACCGCAGTGCCCGCAGACTTTTGCGCCGTCTTCAAGAGGGTATCGGCATATCGGGCATCTCATGGGCCCAAGGGGGTTCTCCTGCGTACAGAACGGGCAGAAGTTGGAATCGCGGGCAATCAATTTCCCGCAATATTTACAGGGATGCTTATAACTTGCCATCTTTCTACACCCACTTTAACATTATATTTGCCTGGAAGATGCCCGGACAAATATACTATTAGTAATTATTGTATTCTAGTTTTTGAAATTTCCGGTAATGAACTGCAAAACCATAGATTTCAAAAAAATTATCACCTAATTTTCTTAAAAGCTGCATATTCAGGAAAAATCCATGCCTTAAAAGTGGCCTGAGTGAGAGCCGAATTCCAAAAAAGTATCCTTAAGAAATCCAATGTGCCAGAAAGGCTTTAATCTGCTTTCAGCAAGAAAAATATGTATTAATAGCTTTCATTAAAAAAATCATCTCGCAAGGAGCCTGTTATATCTTTTATATTTATTCTTCATGGATCTGGATATATTGACAAAAATAACTTAAGGTTAAAGTCCAAAATATTTTGTTAAAACTTCTATAAAATTTGATAGCCAGAAGAATTCGAACCAGATAAAAATCGATAACTAAACAAAATGCAATGACCGATAAAATTCGATAACAAAATAGAATTCGGTAACTAAATAGAATTCGGTAACTAAATAAAATTCGACAATCTGTAGAATTCAATAACCAGTAGAATTCGATAACCTTTGATAAATTATAATAAAAGAGGTGCAAGTCATTACTGAAATGTTTATATTTTAATTGAGTTTGAAGTCAGTTCACAGGATTAAGGAAATTACCTCCTGTACTGGAATGTTTCTTTAATACATTATATTTTCAGCTGTCTGCTGGTTTGCGTTTTCTCTTTTTTCTCTCTGGAAGGCTGACTCAGTCAGGCAAGGAGCAAGAAAAAGAGTTGAAAAATTCCTTCAGCGGTCCGGGAAAAAGTTTGATGCTCAGTACTGAACCATATAACAGATTTATACTAACAGATTTATACTAGCAGATTTATACTAGCAAATTTATATGAAAAATAGCCGGGATTACTCAATTAACAAAATTACTCAATTAACAAAATTACCCAATTAACAAAATTACTCAATTAACAATTGTCGATTAACAAAACTAGTCAATTAATAAAAATTACCGGAAGAATTATTGCGTAATTCTTCTGGCTTCAATATAATACCTTTTCTCGTTTTCCTTTCCAAGGGAAAAGGACTTTCTCGGGAGGATCCCTTTCTTTTTTATAAGAGCAAAAAACTCATTCCTTTTTAAGGACGGAAGGAAAAAACCAACGCTTTGAGGTTCTCTTCCCAGTTTTTCAACGACTTCGGGATCGTGTTCGTATTCAACCATATAATCGTCAATGATTTCGTCAAGGGTTTCAACCTCAAGGTCATGCATGGGCTTTTCAAAAATAAGGGTACCACATTTTTCCTTTGTAACAAATTTGATTGAATGACCCTGCGAGTTATCTTCGTATCCAGCAGTTGAATTGCAGGAAGAAGACTCTAAAATCCTTGCATTAAATCTTTTGAGCACTTTTTCAGGATCTATTCCTCTCACAAGCCTGTGGATCGGCTCAAAGGTCAGCCCAGGGTCATGGATGTTTACAAGCTCAACGAGTGCATATCTGGCCGGGTGGTTGTCAGGGACTGTACCTTTAATATTCTCCCAGAAGCTCTTTGCTGCAGCAAGGCTGTGGTTTCCGTCCCCTGCAAGGAGGGTTCCAAGGGATTCGATTTTGTCTGAAATTTCTTCAAGCATTTTTTCATCACTGATCTTAAAACCCTTAATATGCCCGCCGCCTTCCATCAGGTCAAAGTCGTATACCTTATTCCCTTCATAAGCCGGACCTGACGTATTCCTGGGTAGAACGGAAAAGTCAGGGTCGTCGTATAAAACAAGGACATGAGTAAGCTCTAGTTCCGCATTTTTTCTTATCGCAACTCTTGCAGGAAGCCTCTCTTTGATTGTTTTTTCAGTTGGCCGGATAAAGGACTCAGCTCCGTTATATTCGTACCCTTCCAGGTCTACTGCAACAACAAGGCCTGTCCTTTCTTTTCCTGAAAAATTACGCTTTACGAGAATAAAACAGGGGCCATGGTCAATAAGAATATCCCTGTAACTGCACATCGCTTTATGAATATTATCTACTTTTTTTTCATCCAGGGGGAGATATATTTCAGGATAAATAAGATTTAAAGTAGAAGGAGTATCTCCAACAAATTCTTCAACCCTTTTCCAGTAGTCTATGTCCTGAGTATGCTGGTCACAGGCAATTACTGCCCATTCTTTCCAGTTAGTCTCTGGAAGAAGAATGTTAGGAACGTGTAATATCATGGCTAATTAAAAAATAGAGAGTAGATATAAAGATTTCTAAACTCCAGGAGTTGCAAAGTTATACGTGGGTGGCAAAGTCATACGCGAGTAGGGGATTTCTTCCTCCTATAACTTTACATGACCTTTTTTTCAACTGATTTTTCATATATTTCAATGGTTCTTTCAGCTATCCTTGGCCAGCTGTACTTTCTGTTGAGAAGGTCGTATCCGTTTTCTCCTATTCTGCTGTGGCCAAGCCCTTCAAGGATATAATTGATGCCCCATGCAATAGAAGAAGGTTCTTTACGGACAATGATGCCTGTCCTGAAGTTCTCAATAAGAGTTACTGCAACGGTCGCAACTACGGGCTTTTTTGCGTCCCAGGCTTCAAGCACAACTATGCCGAATGGTTCGTTCCGGCTGGGCACACAGACAATGTCACAGGCATTGAACCAGTCAATTACAACATTATCCGTGGCATAGCCAAGGAAATTGCAGGAATCCTGGATTCCAAGTTCTTGAGCCTGGGATTCGCACCGGGCTCGCATTTCTCCTTCGCCAATAAATACAAACCCGGCATTTCTCTTTTTGAGGACTTTTGCCGCAGCCTCTACAAGAAGGTCTGGCCCTTTCTGATATACCATCCTTCCCGTAAAAAGTATAACAGGAAGGCAGGGATTGATCCCGTATTTCTGTTTCACATCTCCGGGATCAAGATCCCGTTTTATTTTTCCTATATTTATTCCGTTAGGAATCTCCCGGAGCTTATAATCAGGGATATTATAGATGTGCCGGACTTCATCCTTTAATCCTGTAGAGGTTACGATAACTTCAGAGGATTCGTATCCTCCAAGCCATTCTCTGTGTGATATTTCCCTGGCTTCCCACCAATCTCCGTGGCGGTTTCCGTTGCGGCCCCATTCCGTGCTATGGAAAGTAATCACAAAAGGGAGTCCAAACTGGGCTTTTATCCTGCAGAGGACATTTACAGGATGCCAGTCGTGCCCGTGAAGAATGTCAAACTCCCCTGCTTTTTCTTTAACATCCAGGAAGCGACAATACATGCTGTCGCACATCCTGTTCATCTGCTCCACTATTCCCCCGTTTTGATCGGAGGCAATTCTGTGATAGTGGACTCCATCAATGGTTTCATCACTGTTTTCAATGGCTCGAGTGAAAAGGTGAACCTCATGCCCCTCGAGAGCAAGAGCACTGGAGAGTTCAGATACATGGCATGCAACTCCTCCTACACGTATGGAGTACAGGCTTTCCCAGGAAAACATTGCTATTCGAAATTTTCTCATAAACTCACTTATTTCTTTCTGTAAATAGGTTAAGAGCAAAACACAGAGATACTGGACTTCCTGCCTGAGTAAATACCACTTCAAATTAATCGGATTCAATTTTTATTAAATGCTGAATCAGGCAATGTCATTGCTGATATCATTACTGAATCCAAAAAAGTACTGATTCAGATCACAACTGTCTGTTACATTCCTTGAATATCCCCTGATATATCCAAAATTTAAACAAACTATAAACAAACTATAAACAAACTATAAACAAAATATAAATTTAAAATCTAAATATAAATTTAAAATCTAAACAGTACCGGCTTTTATCTCATCTTCGCAAATGCACTGAAAAACGCTGCCTTTATCTTACAATGAGCAGCAAGCTATGGAATATTCCGGATCTATGAATATTTCGTAAGTTAACGCAGGCAAATAGCCAAATAAATTTTATAGCTGCTATATCTGCATAATGCATACTCTATAATATATTCGATATTTCATATTTATGGTAGATAAATATATCTACAGGTTATGAAGCTTTGCTTTGTGAAACCTCAGGTAAATACCTGTACATTAATAAATCAGTTTCAATCGATCATGACAAATCGTAAAATAAAAGTCAGGTCAAATCGCCTGCCTTATTTTACAACTTCATATCCTGCGTTCTTCCATGCAGTCATGCTGCCCAGAACGTTATACACTTCATCATATCCATTTTTCTTCAGAATAGAAGCAGCTACATTTGAGCGCCGGGATGAATCACAGTAAACAACTACAGGAGAGCCTCTGGGGATTTTATCCAGATTCTTTTCCAGATGCCCGACGTAAATATGTTTTGCTCCTTCAATATGTCCTTCGTCCCATTCTTCTTCCCCTCTGACGTCCAGAAGGAACATTTTTTCTTTTCTTTCGATTTTATCTTTCAGGGTCTGGACTGAAATGAGATTCAAACTGTCTACAGGTAAGGCTTTCATATACCAGGATGCAATTCCGCCTTTTAGAGAACCTGCTATATTATCGTACCCGATTCTTATAAGATACCTGACAGCAGTTTCCATCTGCTCATTTTCTTCGAGTACTAAAAGTATGGGCTTATCGTAAGGAAGTACCCAGCCTCCAAAGAATGGCAGGCCTTTGAGCCAGATACCGTACGAGCCTTTTATATGAGCTCCTCCGAAGGAATGGGACATGCGGGTATCCACAACAAGGGCTCCTTTTTCCATTTCCTTCCTGAACTCTTTCGGAGGAAGCGGTTCAGGCGCTGGGAGTCCTTTTAATAAACGAGGACCCTGCAGGTTACACTGTTCCATTTTCTTAAAGTAAGGAGGGAACTCGAGATTCTCTTCAAGCTTGAACTTTACAAACTCATCTTTGTCAGTCCTCTGCAGAGCAGGATTCTGAACACGTTCTATCCCCAGGGTACTGTATTCCCTTTTTGAAATAGCCCCTCCGCAAAGCGAACCCGCACCATGGGCAGGGCAGAGTATTACTCCATCTCCCAGCGGGAGGATTTTATTAAAAATGCTGTCGTGCAGGTTTGCTGCCATCCTTGTAGCCTGCTCAGGCCCATAAAGGTCTGTCCTTCCCACATCGCCCACGAAAAGGGCATCTCCTGTAAAAACCATAAAAGGCTCTTTGCCTGCATCCGGGTCTGAAAGCGTATATGACATACTTTCGTCCGTATGCCCTGGAGTATGTAGAGCAGCCAGTTTCATTGATCCGAATTTAAACTCCTGCCCATCGCGGACGAAGTTACCATACTTAAAGTCTATTCCTTTCCCGTGAAAAATCTCTGCACCTGTAAGCTCCCTCAGTTCCGGAGAGCCAATTATATAGTCTTCATTTCTGTGCGTTTCGAAAATGTATTTAATTTTCATACCTTCCTTTCTGGCAAGGTCGAAATAAATCTGGCAGTCCCTTCGAGGATCTATAACAATGGCTTCATCTCCTGAACCGATGAAATAAGAAAGATGAGCCAGCCCTTCAGACTTAACGCGCTCAAATAACATATTAAACCCCTCAACATTTTCTGTATTTATGCAATAAATTAATGAATAAATCTATAACTTACACAGGGATAGAGTTATACCCTTTATAAAATCATATATACCCTTTACAAATCATATATGCCCTTTATAAAATCATATACCCTTTATAGAATTATATCGCTTACCTGTTAAGATTTCTGAAATCGGTTTTTAATTTTCCCTTTATCCAGATATAAAGCTGCATTCTCATATCTTTTTTGAAACATTTTAACAGGTAGCATTTGAACTCAAATTTTTTCATCTATGCTGCAAACACATATTTCTGCCTGGGAACTTTTCTCTTCCGGGTGCCTGCATTAACTTATCCATTTTTCAGGCACAAGTGCAACGTTTTTTCACGTAATTAAATAAAATTTTGCTGGATTCAAAATATTTTGTGTGAAAATATAATTCGCGCGCGGATAATTTTTGATATAATTAATTTAAAATAATTAAGGGTCAATTCTATATTTGCAACAGGGAGTGAACAGAGAGAACGAGTGAATAAAGGTATGAATAATAAATGAATAAATAAAAGAATTGCCCGAAAGCCACTGTTCCTGTTCCAATAAATGCGCTTGGGGGAGCGTATCTCTGGGACAGCTGTATCGGGGGCTACAGCTGGAACATAGTGCTTTCGGGCTTTTTCTTACTCCATTTTGTTTATTACTCCGATTTTGCTATCCTTCTCCTCTCCTTTTTTATTTAATTTCCTGGTTCCTTTTTCTTTCTTTTTTCTTTGTTTCTTTCCTTTTCTTTGTCTCTTTCCTTTTCAGTACCTTGCTTTTTGTCTACCTTTTTGCATTTATCCTTACGAGCCTGACCACTTCCATCCTCTCATTCAATTGACTGTCCATTTGCCCTGTTTTGCTGAATATTATTTACAGGAATAAGACGAAAGATAAGATCAAAGAAGTCTTAACACCGAACCCAGGGAAATTTGAAGAACTAAAACATGGTTATGAGTAATAGAACAGGTGGGTTTATTTGAAAGGTACAATAACTCGGGATGAACAGGAAAGAGAGTATTTTCATAAAAGTATGCAGATAAGTCTGTTGTTTCTCACTGTCCGGACAGGCAGAATAATAGCAAAAATCTTTGATATCTGTAATTTTCCTGAGTTTATGGACCTCCTGTGGCAGATTGTGAAACCCGGTACTCGAAGGCTTACCGTGATAGAAGAGCAGGAAGCTAGAAAGGTGTTTGGGGACAGCATCAATTATGGACGGGTTCGTATCGATGAAAGATCATTGATTGCATGGCTGACAGCAAAGAGGCATAAGTGCTCAGGTATGGGTATTACCTCTTTTCGTACAATTAATTTTAATAAGAAGATTAAGACTGCCCCCGGAAATGCACATATGAAATGGCTTATTCATGAATTAGCCCACATATCCCAGATGGAACATGCTGGCTCAAGGTATATGATAGAAGCGTCTTATGCGCGGGCAACAGAAGGATACGAATACACTCTTGGTTCAAAACAGCATTTCCGTGATTATAACCGTGAACAACAGGCTTCAATTGCTGCAGACTATTATTTTTCACTGGCTTCAGGACGCTCAACGGCAGCTTTTGATCCGTATATTGCAGAATTGCTAGCTGGAGAATTATAATACAGCCGGGATTTAAATAAAAAGAAAAAATAAGAAAATTGAAAACTGGATAGCGGGATTCTTGAAGAACATTCTTAAGTCCCGCCGAATTTAAGAACTTTTTCCTTGATATCGAATAACATTTTTATATTATTTTTATATGACTTTTATATGACTTTTATATTAGTTTTATATTATTTTTTATCCGAATCTCCGATACTTATTGAATATTCAAAAGACTGCACATTCTTCGGAAGAATTTCAAGGCTCCAATCTCCAATTTGTCCGGGTACCGTGTATGTTTCAGTATAATAACTGCCATAGTTCTCATAAATTAAGCCGTCTTCATTTGACCATGTCGGGAAATAATTCCATCCAATGCCTATATTGCCTGTTTGAGTTGTCTTTATAAGATTCATTTTAACAGGGCTGGAATTGTATTTCAGGCTCAGTTCAAAAGATGGGGCTTCATTCTGTGGAGGAATACGCAGCCACGACCCCGAGCTATATGTATAAGCCGAAACTTCAATTGTTATAGGCTCTTTAGTACTTGTACTGAAGGTTTTCACATAAGAAACCGAGGGGTCCTGCAGAACCGTTAATTGCAAATCCAGTTGTGGCTCGTACCAGTAATCATCCCCTTCAACATTCATGCCAATATACCCATTATAAGTTCCCGTTGCATCTTCTGGAACAGGAACCCTGATGACCATATCAGCAACCTCGCCCGGTTCTAATGTGGATGGCGCAGTTATTTCTATATCGGCATCATCGAGACCAAAATCACCAAATGAATAATCATAGCTGGTTATTTTCGGATCAATTGTTATGGTTTTGGATGCCACATTTTTCATCTTTACAGTGTATGTGTATTCCTGTCCTGCTGCAACGTAATCAGAGATGTAAGTTGTCTGGAGCTCAAGCTTTTGCTCAACTGGAACCATTATTGAGAGATACATTTTATTGATGAGCTGAGAATAGATGTCTATATCATCCGTAAAAGTTATATAGACTGCATTTTCGCCACCACTGGCATCTTCAGGAATACTGACTTTAACGTCAAACTCCTGTATTTCACCCGAATCCACCGTTACTTTTGCAGGGGATATGGTTATCCAGCTTTCGTCAAAATCGGAACTGCCAGATACAGGTACAATTCTTGGTTCTATTTCAAGAGCTTTATCATCGTTATTTGTGAACATTATAGAGAAGCTGCTGCTCTCTCCCTGTCCCAGATACAGGTAGTTTTCGCTTGGGTATATTTCGTGTCTAATGCTCTCATTAAAAGCAACGTTATTTTTTTCACTATATTCTTGAGCAAACGCAAATGGTACCGATGCAAGGCAAAGTAATATCCCTATAGATAGAGACATTGCCTTCATGAATGCACTTTTACTCATGTTTCCAACTCCTTTATTATTTCTGACTCTTTATTCAGGTATTACATCCAGAGCATTCTTGGTTGATCCGTTTTGTAAACTTTAATGGCTGAATTCCAGATCCGGATATTATTTCTGTCAGGGACCCGGATAGCTATGTGACTTAAGCACTCAGCCTCCCGAACATCTTCACTGCCAGATTACAGAAAGAAACACGGTTAACTCGAAATCAGTAATGTAAAGTAGTTTACTTTGCGTACAGTGACTCCCCATAACCGATTATCAGACACCTGCCAGTTCTGCAGAGTGCAGAAGTTCCATAAAGAATAGATGTCCCGCTATAAAAGACTTATCACTGTGATAAAAACTTGCATTTGAATTTCAAAAAATATAAAGAAAAGTATTACGGAATTCAGGAATTTAAGGTTACATAACGCTGTTAATGCTTTTCTATATTAAGCAGACTTCCGGGAGGAATTTCTTTTCTTTTCCAGTTGTGCCCACAGTTTCTCGCATTCTTCAGCCGTCAACCCAATCTGGTTGATGAGATATTCTTCTGTTTTTTCATTTTTTACCGTGTCTTTTAACAGGTTGCTTATTGTATCCCTGTGGTGTCCTGTTATTCGTTCAATGCTTCTTATCCCATTTTTTTCTATAAAAAGTCGGTATATCAATTTTATTTCATCTTTGGATAAATGTTTTCGATAAACAGCCGTGCCTATAGTGTCCATGAAAAATTTTTCGCAGTGCTTGCAGTAATACCTTTGATGCCCTGTCCTGTATTTTCCACGTTTTATTATAGACTTTCCTTCAGCCTTATGGTAATATGCACATTTAGGGTTTGGGCACACGACGTCATCTGTTTTTCTGATCATAAATTTCCTCCCTGGGTTCCGGTTCTCCAACTGGTTTATTCGGCTTGAATTTTGATTAAATGAACTTCGTTTAAATGTCCTGGATTGATGGTTGCACTTAAACCTGGTTTCAAATATACGACTGTGGGCTTCCTTTCAGCCACGCATTATTAATTATCTGTATCTGGATTGACATCTTTGTATGGTTTTGTACGATTCGCAACTGGAATAATTTAATTATTAAGTTATGGTTTTATTGATATATTTATTTTACTAATCATAGCGTCTACCAGAAATAAATTTTTGCAAATTTACCGAACAAACATTCAGTAAAAAAGTAAATATGACAAAAAAATATTTGTACTGATCCGAAAAATATCGAAAAATATTAATTATCCCGAAATCCCAGAGCAAAGCTGCCTCACTTTCTTCAGGGAGAATACTGCTTTTCACAGACGACTAATTTTTCAAGACGACTAATTATCGAAATAAAAGATTTTCAGTTTCAAAAGAAATGCCGGATTCGTTTAAAAAAGTAGTTTTTCAGGATTTAAAAATTCGTCAGAAATGAGCCAAAGAGCTTATTTCGGTATTTAAGCCGAGACTGGCATGTGAGAAAAGGAAAATACAGACCGCCTCTAATCGGGCCCCGATTCGCTTCCGAACCGGTTGCCTCGATTATTTCGGCTATGACCGGCCAAAGTTTGCCATTTCTCAGACTGCCATTAGGATAATGTTTTTCATAATCCTGCCTGAGACCTTTAGCCCTGTCAGACCAGCAGTTTATAGATTTGTTGCCTTTTCCCACTATAGATATTCTGGAGGAATAAAATGGCTTTTTCTTTTTAACCGAATTTCTTCTTAACTCATTTTCTGACGAATTTCCTCGATGAATCCCAAACCCAAATTTTATCGTGATTTTTTAATTGGCGCCCAAACCTGCGTGTTCGCTAACTTTTCATCAGGTGTTTAACGAATTCACAGGTTTATGTGCTGTTTATTTTCCTTAAGTACCCAAACTCATATCCAGCGTATGCAAGGTTTATTTGAGACTCTTTTAACGCGCTATAACTTTATGCGCCTTATTTTTTTGAAGTTTTAGACTTATATGCCAGAATAATATTTTTCCTTTCTTTTTAGCCTCAAATCCAGCCAGGCTGAACCTCTTTACCTGACATCTCTCTTTTATATATCTGATAATATATAGCCCAACCTGTTAAGATTCTTCGACTTGCTATGGATGGGGAAAAGGGCTCAAGATATTTCCTTTTTTATGAGTTTTTTTAAAGGCTTTAAAATATTCTCAGGTTTTAAATTTCCAGTATAGATTTAAAAGAAGTTATAAATCAAAAAAAGAAGATATAAATCCAAAAATAGTCAGAAATTCATAAGCAGCAAACTGTAGTCTGATACTTGAATAAATCCCTGATACGGAAACTGATTCCTGAAAAAGCCAGAGGACCTTAAAGAAGAAAATCCGGAGAAAAAGCCAGAGAACCTTAAAAAAGAAAATCCGGAAAAAGAATCCTGAAAAAAAGTATCTTTTCGGGAGCCCTGAGGAGTATAGCATTCCCACCTGCTATTCCCCTCGGATATCCCATAATGCAATTGCAGGGTAGGAGCAAGATACGAAAGCTGATTGCCATTAAGTATTCAGCTATCATTTACTCCTTTTCAAAACCTTTTAGATTCCGGACAGAATTTTCAATCTCGCCCGAGGAGGTTTTTATTTATTATTATCGAGGATGCGACAGCGTTTCACTTCTTGCCATTTTCACAGGCTTATCTTTCAGGCCAATTTTTAGATTGTACAAATTTTTGCCATCTGGAGATATGCCTTTTTTAAATTGCTTTGCTGTGTTTTAAAATATTTAGCCACGTATATCCGACTTAATTCCCTCCCGAATATATCAGTCTATATCCTGAGAATAATCAGTCTACATCCTGAGAATAATCAGTCTATATCCTGAGAATTTTATTATGCCGGATAACTTATTTCCGTGTCCGGTTACTTATATTGTTTCAATAATATTTAGCCCAACCCATGATGTTTCTTCAAAACTCTCAGGCAAAAGAAAGAATGAAAGGATATTCTTCTGGTACAGGATTTTTCAATGCTATTAAATTTTTTGAGCGGCTTAAAACCACTGAGTATAAAACATTCAATAATCCTGGGTTTTGATTCAACAACCCTCAATTTTTAAAAATTGGAAAACATAACATATTAATAAAAGTTTATTTATATAAGGAATAGCAATGAGCACCTCTTTATGCGATACTATCTGGCTTTCTGAAAAAAGAAAAAACCTTCTCCTTTTGCTTATGGAAGGGCCCAGGGACATAGAGCAAATAAAGACTTCTCTGAATGTTAATTCCAAGGCAATGATGCCCCAGATAAAAATTCTGAATAAACAGGGATTAATCATTCAGGAAGGAGACACCTATAAGCTATCCGATATAGGAGAACTGGTTGTGGGAAATATGCTTCCTCTCCTGAATACCCTTGAGGTGATCGAGGAAAACAAAGAATACTGGGCAAGCAGGGATGTGAGTACCATACCCCATGACCTGTTCATGCGGCTGGGCGAGCTTGGGGAATGTATGGTAATCGAGCCCGACCTGAACCATCTTTTTGACCTCCCGAGAGAGTTTACGGAAAACCTTACAAAATCCGGGTGCATTCTGAGTTCTCTTTCATATTATCATCCTCTTTATCCTTCTCTTTATTCGAAGCTTGCTAAGAGTGAGGCTGAAGTTGAGCTCGTACTGACAGAATCGGTGTTTGAGAGACTTAAAAATGAATCTCCTGAAGAACTCAGGTCTCTTCTGGATTCCGAAAACACAACTGTGGTTGTCTGTCAGGAAAATTTCCATATTCCAACCATTGCTGTCACTGACCGTTTCATGTATCTCTGCCTTTTCGACAGGCAGGGAAAATATGACCACAGAAAGGTAATGAGTTTCGATGAAAGTGCCCTCTGCTGGGGCAGGGAGCTTTTTTCACACTATAAGAAATCAGCCCGAAAAGTTACAGAAATTTAATGCCCCCGGTTTTTAAAAACAGTAGTTGCCAGCACAAGCTGAATATTTCCCAAAAAACCTGATTTGCGGGAGTCCCAGTAATATGAGGTTTAAAAATGTCCCCCTGAAACCTAAACTGGTTATCTTCATTGTTGTAGGAGTTTTCCTTGTCCTTACCGTATCCACAGCGGTTATAATAGGGACTGTAACCTCTCAGGAAGAAAAGCTTGCTTATGAAAAATCCATTGAGATGGCAGCCAACTATGCAAATCAGTTTGATTCCCAGATGGAGGCAAATCAGGCAGTAGCGAGAACGCTTGCCTTTACCATGGCTGAATATGATTCCCGGGACAGAGAAGAGGCAATGAATATTATCGAAAGGATTCTTGAAGAGAACCCTCAATTAATCGGGGTTTACCTGGGTTATGAGCCGGATGCATTTGACGGCAGGGACGGTGATTACATCAATGCTTCCGGGCATGATGCAACAGGCAGGTTTGTCCCTTACTGCAACAAAATTAAAGGCTCTATGACTATCGAACCTCTTGTCCATTATGATTCTTCTGATTATTACCAGCTCCCAAAAGCAACAGGCAGAGATATCCTGACTGAGCCCTATTTTTATGAAGGAATATTCATGGTGAGCTATGATTCCCCTATTTTTAAAAACGGAGAATTTGCAGGAATAGCAGGTGTGGATGTTCCACTTGAGTATGTTGATGAGGTCGCAAGCAGTATCCGCACTTTTGATACAGGGTATGCCTTCATGGTAAGCAATACGGGTATTTTTCTTTCTCATCCTGCAAATAAAGACTGGATTGGAAAGAAAAGCCTCTCTGACTTTGAAGAAGAAGAAATAAAAAATGCTGCAGATGACATCCGGCAAGGAATAGAAGGGCATATTGAAGTTAAAGACCCTACAACAGGTAAAACCGTAATTATGTTTTACGAACCCGTTAAAACAGGGAATTTTGCTTTCGTTCTGGTCGTTCCCAAAGAAGAAATGCTTGCAGGAGTAACCGACCTGAGAGACCGACTTCTCATCATATCTTCAATCTCAATTATTTTTATGGCTGCTCTTGCTTATGTAATCGCCAGATCCATCACAAGACCTATTGATGATATTGTTGATGATTTCAAGAATATCGCACAGGAGGCGGTAAAAGGGAACCTGGACGCAAGGGCGAATACTGATGTGGAAATTGATTTTCAGGAGATTCCCAGAGGATTGAATGAAATTCTCAAAGCGGTTGTTATTCCTGTTAGGGAAACCATAAGGGTAACCAATGCCCTTGCAAAAGGGGAGTTAAAAGAGAGGGTCAAATTAGATGTGCAGGGAGAGTTCAGAGAGCTTGGGGATACACTTGACAAGTTTTCAGAGACCCTTAATATAATTATTGATGATTCTAACGCTGTTCTTACTGCTTTTCAGAACAATGATTTCAAGCGAGAGATTTCCGTGCATGGGCAGGGGGATTTCAGGCTCCTTACGGATGGGATAGAAAAGACTCGCAGAGCCCTTGACCTTGTCACTATGCAGCGCAGGGCAGCAGAAAAAGCCCTGCTGGATTATGCAATGGAACTGGAACACTCCAATAAGCTTAAAGAAGACATGGAGCGTGTCATAAATAACAGTCCGGTAATTGTATTTTTATGGAAATATGAACCTGGCTGGCCTGCAGAATTTGTCTCGGAAAATATTGTAAGGTTAGGTTACGAAGTTGAAGATTTTACCTCAAAAAGGATTCTCTACGAAGAGATCGTCCATAAGGAAGACCTTGGAGGTATGTACGAGGAGCTTGCAAGGAATGTAGAATCGGGTTGTGACTTTTATACTTCGGAGTACCGTATATTTACCAGATCAGGGGAGGTCCGATGGGTAGATGAAAGGACCTTTATCCAGAGAGATGAAAAAGGAGATATCCACCTGCAGGGAATTATCCTGGACATAACAGAGCATAAAAAAGCCGAAGAAGCCCTTTTGCAGATTGAAGAAATCCACAAAAAAGAGATCCACCACAGGATTAAAAATAACCTTCAGGTAATCTCAACCCTTCTCTATCTCGAATCCGGAAATTTTTCGGATAAAAAGGTAATTGAAGCCTTTAAGGAGAGCCAGCACAGGGTCAAATCTATGGCTCTTGTTCATGAAAAACTCTACCAGTCAGAAGATATGGTAAGTGTAGACTTTGCAGACTATATCAAGGATCTTTCCGATTATCTTTTCCATTCTTATTCCGTAGGAAGCGGAAAAATCAATCTGAAGCTGGATATTGAAAACGTATTTCTCGGCATGGACACTGCAGTTCCTCTGGGTATTATAATCAACGAACTGGTATCAAATGCCCTTAAACACGCTTTTTCCAAAGGAGAGGACGGAGAAATCAATATCCAGCTGTATAGAAACGGAAGAGATTCTCTCTATATAGAAAATTATAAAAATACCGAAGCTCAAGTGGCTATGAGCGAGGAAACAAACTGTGCCGAAATTAAAAAAGCACAGGAGTTTACAAAAGTAGAGGATAGGCTAACTCTTATTGTCCGGGATAATGGGAAAGGCTTCCCAGAAGGTCTTAATTTCAGAGATACGGATTCTCTTGGGCTCCAGCTTGTAACTGCACTTGTCGACCAGATTAACGGGAGCATAGAACTGGATTCAGGCAGGGGAACCGCTTTTAAAATTGTTTTTCAGGAGCTGAAGTATAAATCAAGGGTGTAAGGAATGGCAGAAGGACGAATACTGATTGTAGAAGACGAACATATTGTTGCTATGGGAATAAAACGAATGTTAAAGAACCTGGGCTATACAGTTACAGGCGTTGCTTCCTCGGGAAAGGACGCTATAAGCAAAGCTGAAAGCACTTTTCCGGATCTTGTGCTTATGGACATAATGCTGAAAGGGGAACTTGACGGGGTAGAAGCTGCAAAAGAGATAAAAGAACGCTTTGGTGTGCCTGTGGTCTATCTAACCGCTTATTCAGACAGCAACATCCTTGAGCGAGTGAAAAAAACAGGGCCATCCGGTTACATTGTAAAACCTTTTGATGAAAAAGATCTTCACAGCAATATTGAAATAGCTCTGCACAGGTTAAGGAAAGAAGATGGTTTTGGTGAAGAAAACGAAGGATAAACAACGAAATGAAAGGAAGAAGGATAAATGACGAAATGATGGCTGAAAAATAGGCAGGTAAAGTCGTTATGAATTTTTCAGCCTGGAATGTTTCGAATCTGCACCTACAAGCACTTTCAATCCCTGTGTTTCACCTGAACCAGTTTCTCGCAATTTCTCGTAATACCTTTACTTAACTGTCTTTAAGATTTATACTCTCTGGAAGATAAAATTCTTCTTTAATAAATAATCTTTTGGCCGTTATGAGACTTTAATTTGTAGATATTATGAGACTTTAATTTTATAGACATTATGAGATTTTTCTGTTTCCAGTTTTTTATTGTAAATATATTTACCAGATTAAAATTTTGAATAGCTTTGAAATATCACATCTTACCTGTCATTTCCCCTGTATTTTGTCCGGCGCAGGGACTCCAAATAATCTCTTCTCTCAGGTCAGGACCGTAGAGGGTAGGCTATATACATTCACTGATATAGAAGCCTTGTAAGATAAGCTGGGTTAAACTAATTTGGCTGTATGAATTGCGCTCAAGAAGCCTTTCTTAGAGCAGGGAATAAGATTCTATGTTCAGTCATAAAATTCTATATCCAGTTAAGAGAAAGATTGATAAAGATACTGGTAATCTGATGAACAATTTCAGCAGGATAAACTGGGGAGTAAAACGATTCAGGCTCTGAAGGGCAGAACAAAGGTGTAACAAAAATGCCGGAAGGACGAATTCTGATCGTGGAAGACGAACATATTGTTGCAATGGGAATAAAACGCATGTTAAAGAATATGGGGTATACACTGGCAGGCATTGCTTCATCTGGCGAGGATGCCGTGAATAAGGCGGAAAGCACTTTTCCTGATCTTGTACTGATGGATATTATGCTGAAGGGGGAGATGAACGGAATAGAGGCTGCAAAAAAGATCAAAGCACGTTCTGGTTTACCTGTTGTTTATATGACTGCCTGCTCCGAAAGTAAAATAGTTGAGAGTGCCTGGAAAACAGGACCTTCGGGGTATGTTGTGAAGCCTTTTGATGAAAAAGATTTGAAAAAGAGCATTGATGTGGCCCTGCGCAGGCATAGGATGGAAAAGAATGAGCTTGAAAAAAACTCTGTCAGTGCTGGGCATTCTATAGAAAATCCTGAAAAGACTCCAGAAAAACGTGCAAAGATCCCTGTGAAGCTTTCCGAGTCTGTTGAGTGTACCGAGTGTACCGAACAACTCCAGAATTTAAAATAATTTTTCAACCCTGTTCAGGTATCCAGTTCTTTTTCAATGGTTTCAGCTACCGTTTTAAGGACTTTTATCCTTGAACACCGCTTGTCGTTTGATTCAACTACGATCCAGGGAGCTCCTATGGTACTGGTTTTCTGAAGCATTTCATTGACTGCGATTTCATAATCGTCCCATCTGTTCCTGTTCCGCCAGTCATCGTCTGTGATTTTCCAGCGCTTCTCCGGGTCAGTAAGCCGGCTTTCAAAACGCTCCTGCTGGGTTTCCTTATCTATATGCAGCCAGAACTTGAGGATAATTGCTCCTGAGTCATAAAGTATTTTTTCAAATTCATTTATTTCCCTGTAAGCCCTTCCCCATTCTTCTTCCGTACTGAACCCTTCCACTCTTTCCACAAGAACGCGCCCGTACCAGCTCCTGTCAAAAATGGTTATATGCCCTGCCATAGGAATTGCATCACAGAAGCGCCAGAGGTACTGATGGGCTTTTTCATAATCATTTGGAGAACCTACTGGCACGACCCTGTAGAGCCTAGGGTTAAGTTGTTCAACAAGACGGTGGATATTTCCCCCTTTTCCTGCAGCATCCCATCCCTCAAAAATGATAACTGTAGAACGTTTTCTTCTTAAAAGTTCGTACTGAAGGTTTTCGATTTTTTCCTGAAAGAGTTTTTTTGATTCCCTGTACTCTTCCAGGGGAATACTTTTTGAGAGGTCTACCTTTTCCAGGAATGACCTGTCAAGTGCAGGGAGCTTTTCTTTTGCCATATCGAGGTATTTAATTGTCTGCTGTTCCGGAGTGCGTGTTACTTTTTCAATACATTTTTTGATCGCACCTGCAACCTTTGACATTATTTTCAGGACTGCAAAGTTCCTGTCATTTGCCTCAATTATTGTCCAGGGGGCATAAGGTACATCGGTTCTTTCGAGTATTTTTTCAACAACAGGCAGGTATTCTTCATAGCCTTCGATAAATTGAAGGTCTTTCCCGCTTTTATCTTTATATTCTTCAAGAATAAGGGGGATGCCTCTCTTTTTTATTTCCTTAAAGCGCTCTTTCTGCTCTTTTTCACTTATGTGCAGAAAGAACTTGAGTATCAAATATCCGTCATCCGAAAGCTGGCGCTCAAAATAGGTCAGTTCTTCCAGGGATTTTTCAAGGGCATCTTTGTTTTTTTCCTCCGCAAATAGCTCAATTACTGCCCTGCTGTACCAGCTCCGGTCAAAAATCCCTATTCTCCCTCTGATAGGAATCCTGGACCAGAAATGAAGCAGGAAAGGCTTTAGCTCTTCCTTATAACAGGGCCTGGTCATTGTATGAAAATCATATCCTCTCGGGTCCAGAGGGAGTATGAAACGGTTGATATCCTCTCCCATACCTGATGCATGCCACCCTTCAAAGACAATTATAATAGGTATTTTTAGTTCCCATGCCTTCCTTTGAAGCTCGCCGAGTTCAACCTGAAGCGTCTTCATACTTTTCTTATAATCTCCGTTTGTTACTGCCAGAGAGAGATCAATGTTTTCAAGCATATGTGGGCCCGCTGTTATTCTCAAAAACTATGGATTACGTAGAGGTATTCTGGTAATATTTATTATAAATATAAATTTAATATTAATATATTTTATTTAATATAAGATACTATATTTCGATAATAGTGAGACAAAGAAATAAGTTATGAGCATGACTTTCGGGTTTCTGTTAAATGTGTACTGTAATGAAATGAAATGTGTGAAATGAAATATGACCTGCACTCGGATGCTTGTCAGCACCAGAACGCTTGTCAGCGCCAGAACATTGTATGGTCACAAAATGTCTATTAAAGGACGTCTACATAATATGTCCTACAATTATTTAAATTTTTAAAAAGATAGAAATATATGGCTTTAAACACTTTTTACAGAACTACATTTTTTCCATATATGGACGTAAAAGACTAGAAATGTTAAAAGTCCATTTTTATTTATAAGTATGTGTTTTATGGGTAGTTTAATTCTAACAGTCTACACTAAGGAATTCAGAAAATAATATATAAATATAGTTTAATAATACTATATGTACTTGCATCCAGCAATTTTATTTTTGGATGAGTTATTAAAATATAATAGGACTTACGCACTTGAGGATAAAAATCATGATCAATAGACCTTGCAGTTAAATCGATGATTTAGACAGTCGAAGGTTTAGAGCTGTTGTTTTTCAGTTCAACCGCGTAAGTCCTATATAATATATTATGGATTCATAAAATTTATTAAATTAATACATAATTCTCTAATTAGTTACTGAAATGAAATACACATAACAAATAATACACTTAACTTTTAGCCAATCTTCTAACCAATTTTTTGTAAAATATCTAACTGCTAAACTATATCTAATAATTAATAATCGATTTTATATCTAATAATTAATACTTATTTTTAATACTTTGTAAAAAATATACAATTAAATATATTCATTATATAGTATATTTTCTATTACTTACTTAAATTACAATTACTTAAAAACAATGCATCATATAATCTTTTTAAATAAGTATATATTATCAAATGATTTTTAAACCATATATTATGCTGAACAGTTAATAGTACTAAATACTAGACGATATATTTTAGGAACTATATTCAAAATAATGCGTAACACTATTCAGATTTCATTGTTTGATATATGTCATGTATAGATTAACGACTCTTGTCATAAATATGTGTGTAATACAAAAAGAAGATAATGTGACATATATATTTTTTAAGAGTAATTGAAAAAAATAAGTCAAAGAATATAACCTATCTACAATACGAATGTATTTTTTTGCCCTCTTAAGATGCCCCATTCCATCAACATATAAATATATATTGTCATATTTATTTCAAACATTGTGATACATAATAATTACTGTTTTCTGCTATATATAGTACTTCTATATGTTATATATTATAGAATGGAGTTTTAGAAAAGATACTTCAAAAATAGATGTATGTGCCATAATATAAACAATTAATCATAATTCGAAAGTGCAGACTTATCTTTTAAATAATTTTGAAAACTTTGAAAAAATTATTTGTACAGTATTAAATTATTACTCTATATTTATAATATACTTTTTCAACCAAATAGTGTAGGCTCATCAGGCAAAAAAACTATAAAAACACATAGCAAAATAATAATCATTTTTCCTCTAAAAGTAGATGTTTAGCATATAGATAGTAAGAGTGGATTAAAAAACAAAATTTTTCTAACCATACAGGCTAATAAATTCCTCTTATTTCATTCTTATATTTTGTAGGAATAAAAGCACCTGTTTTTAGGATTATTTTTCCTTAGCATTGTTTCGTAGTTAATATTACGGTTATCGGCTGAAACTGGTCTATTCCTATAGTCTATAGAACAATTGACTTAACAAAAATAGAGGTTTTGAAGGAAATTTCATTGTTACATGCATCTGTTCATAGATAGTATATGAATAGCCTTTTTAATATATCCTGCTTGATGTGCCAGATCTGGCTCAAAGACAGGCCATGAAATCAAAGACAGGCAATATGCCTGCAAGTAATTATAGTCTAAAATAAATATTAAAAAATTACGGGTTTGTTAAGAAAAGACTGACACAGGTATTTTTAAACTGAGTAATTACTCAATCCTGCCACAATATTAACAAAATAATTTATAAGTTATTTTACTCTGACTAAAATTTATTTACAATATCCATCTTTCTATTAAATATTATATATACTTTTAATGTAATAAATTATTTCTATTACGCTATTTTTATATAATGAAGTTTGAGCTCAAACCTCTACACTCTGCAGCTCAAAAATATGCAAAAACATATAGGTAAAGAATGTTCATTTCTTTCATTAAATATTAACCATAGCTACTTCATAATAGTAGGAGCCTAAATATAGAAACAGGTCTTTTTTCTTTTTAGCCTATTATATTACAGAAGAAAAATCAATTATTAGTTACGTCCAGCAAATAGTATCGGAAAGAGTTAAATTGTATCAAAAGTGCTCTTTAGTCCTTATTTTATTTCAAAACCAGATCCATTACTAACTTTAATTATATTCTGGATTTTTAATTACATTCTGGTCTTTTATTCAGACGATAAGAATTTGTCAGATAACTTTTTGTCAGGAAACTCTAAAGGAAAAAATTTTCAGAAGACTATAATTCAGAGGGCTACAATAACTATTTATTTAAATTTGAATCATTGAATTATTTTTTTCTTGAACTAATTTTGGTTACTCTCAATTATAGGAGATCTGGCAGTTAATTTCGGGTAACTTAATATTAATGTTACTATTTTATCCCGTTTTTTAGCCAAATTTCTGTCCTGACACATTCTAAAACAGAATTTTCATGTAACAAAATTAGAGATCCAGCTTTAAGCCAAAAATTTCTTCAAAGAGTTCGTATTTTTTGCGCGCCCTGTAAAGATACTGGCGAACAGGGGTCCTATTTTTTGCCCGTGCGAAAAGAGCTTCAATTTCTCCTTTTGAAAAAATCACTTCAAGCTTTTTTATAGGTACAGCTTCAAGCTCTTCCAAGCTTTCAATCACAGGACTACTTATTGGTATCGGAATTGGAAGAAGTGAGATCTGAGCTTCATCTACCCAGTTCCATTCAGAATCATAAATATTTGCATAAAAGGCACCGCATGAAACGCACTTCGTTACGACCACGATGTTTTCCCCCGCAGTATGATAACTGAGGCTCATAAGAACGGAGTCACAGCTCGTGCAGTTCCCAATCTCGTTTTTCTCCAGGCTATACGCAGTTAATCGGTTCTCTTCAATATAAAGAGCTTTTTCATTGAGGTCGTATTTATATTCCATTTTATCCGCTCCTGAATGTGGCCTGAACTCATAATTGAAATTTTATCTTTCCGGGATGGTGTCAATTCCTCTTTGATTTCTGTCTAAGGTCGTAACCCTATTAATAATCGTCGGGTATAAAGGTTCCCCCTTTTTGAGGGGTTTAATAAAATTCAAAAGAATAAAAACATACTTTTCGTTTAGTTTGTAATACTTTATTGGTTTTAATACAAATGTTCAAACTGGTAATACCAAAGTAATGAAAACCATAATCTGAAGGCAGGTAATTAAAAATAGTTACATATCATTTTTATTTAATAATTTTTTAATCAATCTAAAGCCTGTCTCTCTATTGGTGAAGATATTGCTCGAGCAATATCTTCAATATTGCTATTTTTCTGAATTTATATTTATACATTATAATATTTTCTTAAAGAAAATAGGTTTCTTTATTATTTTTTAAATACTTCATTAAAAATATAAGGTTCTTTTTTATTTCTAGGGATAATTTCCATAGTTTCTATTTTATCCCATCGTACTATTTTCAAGATATTGTTTTCACTTAAAGTGACTAAATATTTATCTAAAATGCCTCTAAATTGACCTTTAACTTCCCCATTTTCGGTTTTTATTTTAACATAAGGAAAATCATACTTATATAAATTTGTTATTGACCTAATGACGCTCTCATTGAACCATTTAGCAAAAAAATATGACGCAACTATTAAAACAAGGCCTACAGAAAATCCTAACATATATGCAATTACGTGAACTCCTGGATAAAGTAAATGTGTATATATAAGATCAAATCGAACTCTATTAAATGAAAGATTATTGTCGATTATTGAGAGATTATATAGAGTCGCAGTAAAATAAACAAACATAGCTATATATAATCCAAAAACAGTGCCAATAAAAACCCAAAATGACTGATAAACAAAAGATGTTTCTACTTCGCCATATTCGCTAATTTTAGGAGTAAAAAGTCTCTTTGACCCAAGATATTTACACCAAGAAATAAAAAACAATAAAGCGATAAGTATTCCGCTGTTAGAACATGAATAAATAAGCGCAACCACATTTAATATGACTACATCTGAACTTAAGTCTAATAAATTTCCAATATAGTTTATATCGAGAATATATTCAAAGATATATGCAATTACCGGTACTAAAATTAGCTCAATCAAAAAGCCTGCTAAAACACCAACAATAAAGTACACGTATGACGAAAAGTATACAGTAATTATTTTGTAAGTTTTTATCCTGTCTAGGAATTCTTCTACAGAAGGAAAATTAGCTTTCAATAATTCAATGTACTTGTTTTTTTCACGTAAACTTAAATAAGTTTTGAAAATTACCTGTACAAAACCTGTTACAATAACAACAATAATGGGAATTAAAAGCTGTGATAGAATCTTTAATGGTTCTTCAGTGACTATTTCCAATTTTTCTCACGCAGATAATAAAGAAAATAATGTAAATATTCTTTTTGATTTTGTTGTGTTTTCAATATTTTTTAATCCTGTTCAATTCACGAAATCAAAAGAGTTCCTTTCTTTTAGCTGCAACTCTAATAGTCAAGCCTAAATAGAGAATATAATACTATAAGGTAATTTATCGAGTGTAAACAGCCTATATATAAGCGCAGTGTTTTAAAGATATGTTCACAAGGAATTATTATAAAATGAAAAGAAAGTATTAAGAACGACCTATAATCTCTTAATAACTTCAAAAAATCTAATGGACATGAGAATGATGGAAAAAGAAACTGATTTTCAAGCTAAGGTTTCTAATAAAGATGTTCAATATCTAGAAACAAAGGCTCTTATTGGAGATACAGAGCTTATTAACGAAATTCATCAAAAATTCTTTAAATCCAGTGATGTATCTTATGAAAAATTTTTGGCATCTGTTTCTAAATTAAAAAATCATGGCGATAATTTTATTCATTCCTTAGTATATGTTTCAAAGTGTGAACAAATGACTGAATATTCTGATCCTTTTGTTTCTCAAAAATTACCTATGTTAATACTTTTCATTTCTATTGAGATTTTAATGAGTGAAGAGGAAGATAAATCTAGTAACTATCTGTTTGAGGAGTGGGTAGTATCTTCAAAAAAAGAGATATTAGGGAAATGTGAAAGGGACAATTTGTTAAAAGATACAAGCGTCGTCGATATCGAGAAATTCAATAAACTTATTAAAGAATTATATGGAATATACATGGAGGAAGGTATAGAAGATAGTGAGAAATTTGAAGATTGGCTAATATCTTCAAAAAATGGAATTATCAGGGAAGAGAAAAAAATTGAGTTATTAGAAAATACAAGCATAATCGATATTAAACGGTTCAAGAAATTAATAAATGATTTATCTAGTTTACATAAGGAAAAGTATGGTACCACCAATAGAGTTAGAAGCTTCTTCAAAAAATATTTAAGCTCCGATCAAAAAAAAGGCTTAATAACTTCAATTACTTTCAAAGACAAGATTAGTGATAAATATGTATATAAATGCTTTGAACCCAAAAAATGTAGTCTCCCAGAAGATATTTCTTTTGAATTTAATGGCTACAGAGAATGCTTATGCTATGAAAAATGCAAGCACTCCAAAAAGTGCAGGTTAGAAAACAATATAGACGAAGTTATGGAAGTGTTTGCGGGTTTTCTTTATGGATATTACAGAAGTTCCTTTGCACATTTTGGAAAGACAAGCCTAGTTAGTAGTAAAGCAGTTCCGACCAATATGGATACTTATAAGGGAAAAGCAATTAACATACATTTAGAGTATAATGATTTGAAGGCATTTATTACTTCAGGAATCATAAACTATTACTTTCAAAACTGTGAATTTGAATTCACTTCAAATGAGTGAATCTATGCATCAAATTATAGAATCTAAAATATTAAAGCTGAATGAATATAAAAGAGTTTAGTGGGAAGAAATACTTACATTTTTCCTTCCCTAAATATCCAACATCAGAACTTAAAATAACTCTTAAGCCTTAACCTAATGTTCCAAAACCAAGTTCTCATAAGCATTAACTCTTTCCAAATAAAGGTAATATAAAGAGATGTGAAATGCAGATTATTATTTATTCTTTTACAATTAATCTTGACAAGATTTTACCACTTTACCTGAATACTTACATTTCGGATTTTATAAGCCTTAATTAGTTTGTCAGTTCCACCTCCCCTTAATCTGAGAGAATAATTATTCATTCTTAAAAAATCACTTTTAAGTACTCTAAAAACCCTTTGAAAGAAATCCAAAGACTATTACATTTATTTCCCATCTAAAAAATTTCTTCTTATTATGATACGCCTATTTTGGTTGTTACTCTTTTGAAAACTCTATTTCACAGATGAGCAAACTGAACATAAATAATCGCAATTGGTAGAGATGTAATCAAAATTAATTACTGTATATTACAGGAGTTTCTGAGTTTCTTAAACTAATCCAATGTCAAAAACATCTTTTTGATTAAGGTACTGCAATCTGTTTTCTTTTTTTAAACGAACCCATACAGTCTAAACTATAAAATTATATAGAAAAGTTTAAGATAATGCGAAATAATGAAATCCGCTCTATTATCAAGTCTAATCTGCCCTGCACTGATGGGTTCTACTTAACTAACGGGGTGTACTTTTGTGGACGGTTCTAATTTGAATAAAGTATTTTGAGGTGGTATATGCTGAAGAATAAATGTAATTGTTTGGGATTTTGTATTTTATTTGGGATATTTGTTTTTTTGTCATCGAATATAAGCATGGCGCAGGAAAATAACGGTGCCATGGATAGGATTCAGGAGCGGGGCACACTCATATGGGGGGCGGACGCAGAGGGTGGGGCGCCGTATATTTACCCGGATCCGAAAAGTCCTGAAAAACATATCGGAAAGCAGGTAGACGCCGGTTACGCTGACCTCGAAAAAAGTCGACAGTCACCGATCTTTACTTTTTTCCCGACACTATTCAAAGGCGCAGGGATAACAGTTATGATTTCAGTTATCTCAATGGCACTTGCAGTGACACTCGGGTTATTCATTACCCTGGTACGTTTATACGGACGCGCACCGTTTACCAGTTTAGCAACCGCCTATATTGAAGTCTACCGCGGTACGCCTCTTTTAATGCAGCTTTATATTCTTTATTACGGCTTGCCGAATATCGGTATTTTACTGAGCCCCTGGTTAGCAGCGTTTATAGGCCTGGGAATGAATTACGCAGCTTATGAGGCGGAAATTTACAGGGCAGGGATTTCAGCCATCCCGAAAGGCCAGATGGAAGCTGCGCTGTCTCTTGGAATGCCACGAAACCTCGCAATCAGGCGGATAATTTTGCCTCAGGCGCTGAGGATCTCTTTGCCGGGAATTACAAACGATTTCATCGCGCTTTTTAAAGATTCTTCATTAGTTTCGATTATCGCTATAGTGGAACTTACTAAAACGTATAATATACTTGCATCTTCGACTTTGAGGTATTTTGAACTTGGATTGATTATTGCAATATTATACTTAGGAATGAGTTATCCATTATCACTCTTAGCGAGAAGGCTGGAAAACAGGTTAAAAGGAAAAAAAGGAGTGATTTGATTGTCAAAGCCAGAGGCTGCCATAATAACGGTAAAAAATCTGCACAAATCTTATAATGACTATCATCTTTTTAAAGGCATCAGCCTTGATGTAAAGAAAGGCGAGGTAGTCGCTATTATCGGTCCTTCGGGGAGCGGGAAAAGCACTTTTTTAAGGTGCATAAACGGCCTTGAAAATTTCCAAAAAGGCGAGGTTATTGTGGATGGCATTAGATTGAACTCAAATAATAGATTAAATCCTTCAAAGGAGGACATGGAGGTTATCCGCAAAATAAGGCTTAAAGTTGGGATGGTTTTTCAGCAGTTCAATTTATTTCCTCACATGACTGTTCTTGAGAATATTATTGAAGCTCCTGTTAAGGTTCTGAGTATCAACCGCAGTATTGCAATAGAAAACGCGTTAACTCTTTTGCGCCGTATAAATCTTGAAAATAAAGCAGACAGCTTTCCGGAAGACTTATCGGGAGGAGAGCAACAGCGCGTTGCTATTGTTCGATCACTTGCGATGAAACCCGAAGTTATGCTTTTTGACGAACCAACCTCTTCGCTTGACCCTGAAATGGTAGGTGAGGTTCTTTATGTAATCAAAGACCTGGTAGGCAGGGGAATGACAACCTTGATCGTAACACACCTGATGCAGTTCGCTCATGAAATTGCTGATAGGGTCGTTGTCCTGGATAAAGGCGACATTATTGAAACCGGTCTGCCGGATGAAATTTTTATTAATCCAAAGAATGAAAGGACGAAGTCCTTTTTAAGCAGAAGTTTACCTTATCCGCCACTTCAACAGAACCAGTGTCAAAACTGTAAATACCATCTTCAGTAACAGTATTTGAGTATTGTGAATATGCGGGTGTGAATGGAGTTTCGAGAAATCTCTGGTAAGAAATGGTAATATATCAAACCATACTTACCATCACAACCACTAACCTGAAGAAAGAGGTCTGCGAATAGAAATCAAAGCTTGAACTCATAGCAGGGTTATGATCACAACCAGTAACCGGAAGAAGGAGGTCTGCGAACTAATGAATCATTTTAAATTTTATTTCCAGATAATCCGTCCAGCAGGCACCGAATTCTTTTAAATATGCCTGATTAAAGCATCCAATTCTTTCTTAATATCATTGTTTACCGGTTCATTATTTTCTGGAGATCGTTCGTAAAATCATTAAGGATCTATTTTATGACAAATCGTCAGGGTCTCTATTTTAGAACTTGACATTTTATATGAAAATGATATGATTATATAGAAAGTGATCTGATTAATAATTAGAATCTTTGATACCTGAGAGATAATCTTTAATATGATTGCAAAAAGCTTATCTTTCGCAAAGATCGCTTTTTATATATTGTGGGGAGGGTTCAGTATTAAAAGGAGAAGCAGGACTGATATTGTAGAAGCTATTTTGAAAGTAGCAAGGAATGGGGTCAAAAAGACTCATATTGTATATGAAGCAAATTTAAACTTTAATATCGCCGATCAATATCTGGAAATCTTGAAGGACAAAGGACTCATTAAGCAAGAAAACGGACTTTTCATAACTACTGAAAAAGGAAAGGTTTTTCAGGAAATGGCCAGAGAACTCAGGCTTTAAGCTACTTCATTTCATCAACTGTTGATCTTTTTCTCATTTTTATTTTTTCCTGTTCCTTGTTTACCTGTTTCATTATTTAACGGTTTTATTAATAACTCATTTTAACAGTTTTATTAATAACTCCTCGAAATTCGACCTATATCTTTCCTACCGTTATTCCGATAATTATTCCAACTATAATTCCGACAATTATTCCGACAATTATTCCAACCATAATTCCAACCATAATTCCAACCATTATTCCGACAATTATTTACTGCCTCGAGATTACATTCAAAGAAATCTGTAGTATTAATTAGTGGGCGTCAAAATCTAGAGAAGCATATGTTTTTCAAAGGAAGTGAATAGTACTCACAAAATGAAGAGTATGTTTATCCTGGTATGTTTATCCTGTTAATATGGCCGAATATAGATGTTTTTGATTCTGTATATCAGAGATGCCAGATTCTGATAATACTGGATATTTTGCTAAGGCAAACAGTACAATTTGTAAAAAGTACAAATCTATTAAAAAGTATAAATCTATAAAAAGTATAAATTTGATAAATAGTATATATTAAGTATTAATACAAATTATCCGTCAAGTGGTACTTGAAATTGAAGAGCATGATGCTGAGAGCAACAATCAAAAATAGTTACTTAAAATTCATTGTTATTAAAAAATTTGTTTCTGGCAATTTCTGCAAAAGTAATATCTGAGCGCTTCTCAAACGATAGATTTTTAAATGTCTTTTTTACATTCAATCTATTAACGTAGATATATGACGTTCCGCTGGAGCCGATAAAAGGAGTGAATCAGAAAATCAGTGGCAGGATCGCGTTTTCTTGGATTTATTCTATAAATGCATACTGTATATAAAACAACCTGTAAAAACATTAAAGCAATATTTTCGTTATATTAATCAAATAAATTCAGTATTTTGAAAGAATCGAACACAAACTTAATATATATGGTCGTAAGAAAATAATAATGTTCGTAAGTAAATATATTATCTAAGTATTCGAATTATCAGCAGAAGTTTAGAAACTATTCAGGCTCTGAGAGAAGTAAAACGCATTATCAAAAAGTCTGGTTAAAAACGAAAATATAAAATTTATATATCAGGGCAAATTGATTCCAGGTGGAATCTTAATGTATGGATGATGGTAACGGATAATAAAAAGCGATATATCGGAGAAAGGATATATCATACACAAGGATGAACTTAAAACTAAGCAAAATCGCCTGAAGAGCAGCAACTTTTGTATCCATTTCCATCATGACGAATAAATTTACAAACCTATATATAGAGCTATAACTGACATAGTTTACTACATCAGTAAAGGTGGTAATTATGGTATCCATCCGAGCTAAAATTAAATCCAGATTAGAGAAATTCCTTGAAGTTGATTCCAATGGATATCGAAGGGCTATACTGTGTATCTTCATCAAGGTAAAGAAAGCGACTATTGACGAGCTACATGAAATGCTTTCAAGCAAATACAACGTATCAAGAAATACAGTAGCATCCATGGTAGGATATATTCATTCGAAACTTGGAATTCTAAGAGCACATAAGGAGTCCTACAAAACCCCTATGATTTATCTTCTGAGAGAAGAATACATAGATCTGATTATGAAGATGGTCGCTTCACCTTCAAAGACAATTACTGATTCCACAGCCTGAAAACTTACCACTTTAAGCTATGCCTGATACACAATGTCAATTGTAAAAAACGCACCCCGAACAGCAACTACTATTGTGGTACGATCAGATGCCAATACCCGTGTAAGCCATTCAAGAGACCCTTACTATAACCTTATGAGGCGTATTTTCCAGGAAGACGTCACTGCTGTCCGTGGCCAGAAGTTCCTGTCAATGATTGAAGAACGCCAGACTGCGGGTAACGCCATCAGAACTGATGAATGGAAGGCCGTTCTGGAAGAACTCCAGATAGGTCGAGCCTCTTTTTATGCAATGCGCAATAAGCTCCTTGGAGCCGGGCTTATTTCCATAAAAAACAAAGAATACCGGCTTTCCGGCCAGTTTTCAAAAGACCTTATCGATATGGCTCGATGGTGGTGGACAGCTGTCCTCGATCAGCCGGAAGATAGCCTGTAATCACTATCAGAACAATTCCTTTCTGTATGGGAAAATCCCTTTCTTTAAAGAGCAATTCCTTTCTGTATAGTATTGCCCTTTCTCAAAAGTCCTCTTCAACAAGGTTTCAGGTAAGTTCCAGCACTTATTTTTACTTCTTACCAGGACTTTTTTTAAGCGTTTTTATTGAACTTTTAACAAACCTGGAGGCATCCAGCCGAAAGCTATATATATAAAATACTCCTTTAGAAGATACGCTTCAGGGCGCAAGAATCACGCCCCACAGCGAAAAACCATCGAAGCCCGGTAGTGTAGTGGTCAATCATGCGGGACTCTGGATCCTGCAACCTCGGTTCGAATCCGTGCCGGGCTACTCAAAAAATTATTTACTATTTTTCTTCACCTTTTTAACAGCCAGTCCTTTTTCTGAAACCTGTTTATTGTAGTTTTAATTGTATTTTATGGCCAACGCTATATGCATTCCCATCTGAATTCTATCTCTTATAAATCTGCTTGCCAGACATGGATTTTTGCCGGCATGTACATATGTATGTCCTTTTTTTAACTGAGCTTATACATTCTTTTTAAAATGGAACTGTAGAGACATCCCCTGTCCTCGTTTAATCTTTTCACAAATCAGGATTTTGTTTTTCAATTTGAGAATTATACACTTCTGCAAGTCAGAGAGTCTCATTATTTTTTAATTTGAATAAAAAGATTCGGCACTCTCAATGAAAAAATAAATTATGCAGTTTAGAGAAATATATTTGTTCTGAAATAACGTGAAATAAAACCATCTATTCAGAAATTATTCAGAAATCCGCATGAATATACGATTTTTCTTCTATAACACTTTTTAATAATAGGAATTGTATGCATCATCTATGTAATAAACTCAATATACTATCTAAATAATATTAGTCCAATAAGATAACTATTTATAATAAGTATAAGTAGTATATAATAAAGTAAAGCCAAAAACAAATTATAGAGTTAAAATATAAAACACTTATATAAAACATTTAACAGTGGGGAAAAACACATGCGAATAAGAGTAGTCAGTATAAGAGAAGAGATCTTTACACTTAATCCGAATGAGCGGCTTGTTCACCTGGCTTTCAGGCCTTCAAACAAGGACATCTTCGGGCTGATTGAAACTTGCCCGAAAATTGAGGTAATCCAGTTGCCCAAATCATATATGGCTACAGTCTCAAAATCCATAGAAATGTTCCTTCAGATGCAGAGAGTACAGCTCCTGGAAGGAGATGTCTGGGGGCACAGGAAAGACATTAACGAATACTTTACAATTTCATCCTCAGTAATTGAGAAGATAAAAAACATGAAAATGGAAGGCAGACCGGCTGAGGAGATTGAGAAAAAGGTCTCAAGGGAAAGCAAACTGAACCCTTCAATGGTAGGTTATATCCTTAACAAGGAAATCACTGCCTGATCGGACTGGATTTGGCGCCTGAGATTCTCTGGAGATTAAACCGTACAGCTTGACGATTCCACACCACCTGTTTTAATCTCCAGTAAAATCTCTTAGTCTTTTGGAATTCTCTTTTTAGTATGGCTATTTTATGCCAGCCACGGAATTGAAAGATACTGCTGTTTTGATATTTGTGATCTGTGATTTTTTAATTGTTAATAGCCCTTTCTACCTGTTCCATTTGTCCTATGCTGTCTTCGCCCCATTTTTGTTTTGCCTCTTCACTCCACTGCAGCCTGTCCTCCCCAATCATGGATTTTGGAATTGTAAAAACCTTAGCTCTGGTATTCCTTGGAGTGTTGCATCTTAACCACTTGTACTGATTTATATCAGTATCATATACCAGGCAATAATCGAGTTTAAATGCACCTGGAATCTCTGAGGATTTGTAGTACACCTCTTTTAAGCCTTCTTTTGGTTCTTTCCCTTGCTTCCGATTTCTGCTAGCTTTTACTTCCTCTTTTCTTATATCTTCCAAAAACTTTAAGCTTCTTTCGACTTCACTTTTAAATATAATAAGATGCCATTTCAAAGACAGCGGATAATGTTTCTTTAATAATTCGTTTAATTCGGCTATTAAAGCAGAATCATCTGTCGTATTTTCGATTTCTTCCATTAATTGTTTCATCCTGTTTAAATTCGTCCTCTGTCTTGCTTCACTTGTTACCATAGCTATCGCCAACATCTTAATTATAGTTAAACTGTATATACAACAATGTTCTTAAGTTTTTTCATCAGTTGAAGGTGGACCATATTTCAAAGCAAAACGTCGAATGAGAAGAAGATAGCTTTAAAAGAAAAGAAGCCAGGTAAATATTTTAAAAGAAGAATATCAATCAAAAGCAAATGTCATTAGTAAATACCATTAGTAAATATCATTAGTAAATATCAATTGGTAAATATCATTAGTAAATATCATTAGTAAATATCAATTGGTAAATACCAATCAGTACTTCTGTACCATATCCTTCTGCCATTTTACTTCAGGCCATCCTTTTACGCCCCGGAGTTTGTTTATTTTATCCAGGTAATTTATTACTTCATCCACATTAAAACCAAGGTCCTTGAGTACACAACCAAGAACAGTACCTGTCCTGCCTATTCCACCCATGCAGTGGACAATAACCCCCTTCCCGGCTTCAATTTCTTGCTTTGTTACTTCGGCTGCTTCTCTTACGAGTTCTTCCTGCATTTGAGGATTAATTGGGGGAAAACCATAGTGAAGGTCCTCCATCTCTGCGGAAAATAATACTTCCAGGGGATAAGGGTTATAAGGGACTTTTGAATCGCAGAGGCAGATAATTCCTGAAAAACCAGCGTCGCTTATGTTCTGCCAGGGAGTGCGCATCACGGGATAAGACATACCGGCAAGCAGTGCTGGCTCATTAAGAACCACATATAGATTCAGAGGAATTCTTATGCCCTTGATTGCAGGCATATTGATAGGATTCAGGAGGTCAGGAACCATGCAGTAAGTATGAATCGGTACATATATAGGCTCTCTGCATCAACCTTTAATTATTATTTACATTCGTATTTTTTAAATCAGATGTCCACTGCATTGAATGAAAGGAATTTTTATGCAGGATTTTTCCTGTGCACGCCCTCGATTACAAAACGGCTTTCCGGTATGGCAGGTACGCGCGTAAGGTCCATACTCAGGTCCTGTTCAGGCACATAATATTCCATATTCTCAGTAAAAAATCTCAATGCAACTTTCATGATTTCCATCGTAATCCATTCTCCAGGGCAACGGTGGTTTTCGTAAAAGTCCCCTCCTCCCTGAGGGATTAAATCAAAGGCGTTTTCTTCACGCATTTCGAAGCGGTCAGGCCGAAATTCGTCAGGGCTCTCCCACAGTCTGGCATCGCGATTTGTGCCGTATAAGTCAAGAATTACCCTTCTTCCTGTGGGGAAAAAGTAACCTTTCCATTCAAACTCTTTTTTCACACGGGCTGCAACAAAAGGGAAAAAGGGATAATATCTGCGGACTTCCTGCACAAAAAATTCATCGTAGCTTTTCTCTTTCCGGATTCTCTGCCCGTATTCCGGGTACCTGTGAAGCGCCATTGCAGTGAAGATGACATACCTTGCAGCAGCTACTGTAGGTCTGAGCACATTCAAAAGCTCTACTGCAGCTATTTGCCTGTCAAGAAGCTCATTTTCAAGGTCGCGGTGCCAGGCAATAATGTTAATAGCACTTTCCGCGGGTGCTTCAAGATTGCGGAAGCGCACCAGCTCTATAAGGTCTCCTGCCCACTCCTCTGCTCTTTGCCTTGCAATCCTTCCCCTCCAGTGCCGCAGTCCTGCTGCACCCGGACTGTCGATCATTGCAGAAAGCTCATCTGTCCTTTGTTTGACTTCGGACTCTGCAAGTGGAACTCCAGCCCAGGTACAGACTGCGCGGCACAGGATTTCTTTTATTTCCTCAAAAAGCACAACACTATCCATAATCTCCCATTTCCTGATAGAGGCATCCCACTGGTCAGCCACAAGATCCGAAAGCTGCTTGATGCTCTCAGGTGTCATCATGGACATGAACATCTGCTTTCTCCACCTGTGAGCAGTCCCGTCCATACCCTGAACTCCTCCCTGCCCAAAAAGAGTTCTTTGAATTCTACCAGGGGTAGCTCCCTCTCGTTGAAACAGGTCGTTATTATAAAAGACCTGGCAAGCTTCCTGTCCAAGCATGCAGATAGTCTTTTTAAGCATTAGCCTGGTCTCAAAGACATCGGATTGATATTTCTGGCACTTTTTTGAGATAAACTCGTAGCCATCAAAAAGTAGTGAAAGTGTGCTGTCTGGCACATTATCTGCAGGAATCTGTCTCATAATACCCCCATTAACTTTTTTCATTTTAGCGTAAGAATCCCCTTTGGGAATCATTCAGAAGCAACAAGCCTTCCGGAGCGCTGTCGGGACAGAATGATTTGCAAACATAAATCTGGCAGACAAAAATATAATCAAATTTGTATAATAAACTTTCACTTAAAATGATTCAGAGCTGAATTTAACATCGTGTCCCTGTTGAATCTGTTAAAATTCCTGGCTGAATCTCAGCGCAGAATCTGCAAACCTCTGCATCCGGTAACGGAAATCTGAACTCACTTGATGTCAGAGGATTTCTATCAAAAAAGGATATTCAGAAAGGTTTACAGGACTGAAAAGCATTAATTTCTCAAGCAATTCCTGCTTTTCAGAGTCCTGCTTTTCAAAACGGTCATAGTTTTGTACTCAATGGACTTGTTAAAAGAATACCTTTCTGAAAGTTAAATCAGTATAATCATTTCAGTCTCAGGCTCAATTTCGGTCGCTGATCCTCACTTCCTGCCTCCGTACTGTAGAAGGCAATGTAATTGTTGTTTTCATTCCTTGCTTTTATGAAGAAACCGGTATTTGCATACTTTCCGCTAACATACTCTTTTACGAGATCTGTCACGTCCAATTCATAGTATTTATTGTCAGGAAGAGTGCTCCCCTTAATTGTAATTGTTGCATAAGGAGTGTTTCCCTGCAAAACCCCACTCTTATCGTACCAGTCTCCTCCTGCATTCTTCCACGCAACTCCTTTGTCCCTGTTATTCCAGCTTACATAGCCTGGGTTCCATGCAGAAGCAGGCCTGTAGACCTCAATTACAGTATCATTTGGCCTTGTGCTTCCTGCAGGGTAATACCAGTAAAGGGAAAGGGCTGCATTGCTGACATTAGAATTTGCATATTCACTGAGGTTAAACTGCATTACATCCCTGTACCTGGCATTATTCATTCCACCCACATCAACGAATGCCGAACTCTGGTATACCGTGGAAGGTGATGCTTGCCTGAGGCGATTATCCGCTGCTCCGGTAAGAGTCACGTTAGTGGTTTCGGGTATAATGGTTTCAGGCGTTACTGAAGATTCTTTCTCTGTTATGTTTAACTCCGGTACTTTGCTAGCGCTTCCGCATTCGTTGCTGTAGAATGCAATATAATTGTTGTTTTCATTCCTTGCTTTTATGAAGAAACCGGTATTTGCATACTTTCCGCTAACATACTCTTTCACGAGATCTTTCACGTCCAGTTCATAGTATTTATTGTCAGGAAGAGTGCTTCCCTTAATGGTGATTGTTGCATAAGGAGTGTTTCCCTGCAAAACCCCACTCTTATCGTACCAGTCTCCTCCTGCATTCTTCCACGCAACTCCTTTGTCCCTGTTATTCCAGCTCACATAGTTTGAGTCCCAGGCAGAGGCAGGTCTGTAAACCTCAATTATGGTGTCACTTGGCCTTGAGCTTCCTGCAGGATAGTACCAGTAAAGGGAAAGAGTTGCGTTTTTAATTTCTGTGGAAGTATCGTACTCTTTCAGGTCAAACCACATTACATCTCTATACCTGCCTGTACTCATTCCGCCGACATCAATAAAAGAGGTATTCTGGAAGACAGTATCAGGGGAAGCTTCACGCAGGCGGTTATCATAGAATTCTCCTGCTGCAGGAGAAGGGCTTTCCTTTTTGACAACATTTATGGTTGCGGTGGCTGAGGCATTCAGCTTTCCATCACTTACCTCAAAGGTTAGAATGTAAGTTCCTTCCTGTCCGGCACTCGGAGCCCATCTGAAAATGCCTGATTTGCTGTCTAAAGTTGCGCCTTCCGGGAGATTTAAAGCGGAATAAGTAAGAGTATCTCCATTTCCATCCGAGGCGCTCACTGTGAAGGCCAGGATACTTCCGGTTTCTACAGTTGTATTCTGGATACTATTCATCACAGGTGCCTGATTGGTATCTATTGCCTTTGTTCCGGATTTGGAAGCATATATTGTATTTCCGTATGCCCCTATGTTAATCCTGCCTCCGTTATCCTGAGGTTCTTCAGAATAATCCGAAGAGACGTATCCTGAATCGATACAGGGAGAGCTCGTACTGTCTGTTACCCAGCTTTTTCCGTCCCATCTTCCTGCTTTTGATTTCAGATGGTAATCATGGCTGTTTCTGTCCGCGAACTGCGGGTCTATTTCAATATCGGATGATGAGAGCTGAATGTTTCTGGAACTTCCGCCCGTATTTCCATAAAAGCAGTTGTTCTGCAGGACAAAAGAGTGAGTACCTGAAAGCTCATTGTTTATCCCATGCCCGCTTCCCCCACCTGATGAGGACCTGGAGTTTGAAATGATGTTGTTTCTTACCGTAAGAACAAAACCCGAACCTGCCGGGGCTGGAGAATATACGGTTTTCTGAACAATTCCGGTTCCGTAGGCCCCGTCTATTACGTTATTTTCAATAAGCCCGCTGAACCCGTTGGATACAATACCTCCGATTATGCTATTGCTGCTTTTAGTCCCGGTATCATAGATCTGGTTATGGTGGATATGGACATTTGCTGTTGAAGCAGAATATGATCCCGACCCGAAAATCCAGATTCCTGCAAGGGCAGTTTTATAGATCACATTGTTGTAAACCTCAATGTCGTCCATTGCAGGAGTGTTGTACTTCTGGATTTCAATGCCTGCTCCCCCCGAGCCTTCCGATCTGATCACATTGTCATGAAAGCTGGCTTTGTTTGAGTTGTAAAGCCTGAGGGCGCTGTTTGTCCTGCAGGTTATTTCATTGTTATAAGCTTCCACATCCGAACAGCTGCTGGCATAGAGGCCGTCATGTCCAAGCAAATAAATTTCGTTGTCATAGAATTTTATGCTGGAACAGCTACCCAGTTTCAGCCCGTCTCCATGGTTATTGGTCAGGTACATATTGTAAACACTTATGTTCTTGCAGCCTGTCAGGTGAATTAGATTATAATATCCTTTTCCGCTGACAACATTCGTGTTCCCCTCCCGGTTTCCGTCAATTGTAAATCCGTGGATTGAAATCCCACTACTGCCTGTACTTTTTTCTTTAATCATTGGCTTCCAGGCATCCCAGTTAGCATTGCTTACAAGCTTTATTTTTGCACCGGGATCCCCTGTAAGGACCGTGTTGCTTCCAATCAAAAGGGTATCGTCAATAATATAGGTAAAAGGACCTTTGAGGTAAACAGTTGTATAATCTGGATTTTCTGCTACGAATTTAAGGGCCTGATTTATCTGTAAATGATCGTCTTTTCCATCGCAATTATAGTCTCCACTGCCATCCCCTGCCACATACACAACAGGTGCGGAACCTGCACATAAAGCTCCTGGAACGCCTGACAGGGCAAAGCATATTACTATGAAAAATATTAATGATTTCCGAATCAATAGAGTTACCACCTTAAATTTATGCTAAATAAATTTCCGAACTACACAGCACAAAAAAATAAACAGTATGTTCGGAATTTGTTAATTTTCAAATCGAACCAGACTGCAAATTGTAGGAATTCATTATTTGGGGATAGATTCACTTCGGATTCAGGGAGCAAATCCTTAGACAGTATCCACTACCTGTTTATTCGCTGTTCAGAAAAAATCCTTAAAATGGATCCGGACCGGATGTCATGTATTGTCTTCCGGTCTGGACAATAACCCAGGTCTTTACAGGGCTTTATTTATTGTTTGAACAGGATCTTCTGGCTACAAACAATACAGTTAAATTAGTTTCTCCCCCTAATTTAATTAACAAAGTTATACTATACTTTATGCATTATATTATAAAAATATTTTCAAAGCATCCCCTCCATCCGATACATAAGGGAAAAAGAGATTCATAAGAACAAGATAGGATATGTTACTTTATTGTATAAATTAAAGCCTTATCAGCAGATCTGTTAAATTAAAAGTATTGTAGTCAGACCTTTTAAGGTAAAAATCGGTGCAAATTAAAAGGAATTCATAATAAAAAACTTAATTTAAAGACATAAGCAGAATTATTATATTATTTCTGTAGACCAGAAAATTCGAATTAAGTAATATAATTATTACTGCACCTTATTTTCTCACACCTTACTTCAGGATAAACGTGCATACTGGCCCTTTCAGTTAAGATATTTAGTCGCAGATTTCTTAAAATTTATAGCTAACTAATGGAATTATGTTTATAAATAATATTAAATAATATTGAATACAATTGTATATAAAACCGATATTTTGTTACTCATTTTGCTAAAAGTTAGCAAAGTGAGGGTCCGTGGGGGATCGTAAATTTATTGCTCTTAGCAGGTAAATAGAGCAGTTAGTTGCCAGGATCTTAAGATCTAACTATATGTTTTAAACTTTAGACTATATCTTTCTATACAGCTGCGCACTTTGCGTCAAGTATATATAGGTTAGATATAATACGATGATAAACTTTGCGGATATATAGTCTTTGTATAAATACCGAGGCTGATATATTTTGATCTAAGAACAAATAGAAAAATTGAAAATAAAAAAATAAAACAGGGTAAAAGAACTTAATTAAGTGTTGCTGGTGGGGAGCACACTCAGTTAAGTGCTTTAAGTTCTTATTGTGAGAATGCGACCCTGAGTGCTCAATTTGGGGGGAAATAGTTGAATAAGCAACTGAAAGTTTTGTTTATAGGAACTTATGTTCCAAAAGAATGTGGGATTGCCACATTTACTTACGATCTTTTAAATTCAGTATCCGGGGTGCATGACGACATACATTGTGAAGTCATTGCGCTTAATGATCCGTCCGAAACCTATGATTATCCGGAAGAAGTCGTTTTTCAAATAGAAAGGAATAAACTCGAAGATTACCACCGGGCTGCGGATTTTATAAACCAGTCCGATGCGGATGTTGTGTGCCTTCAACACGAATTCGGGCTTTTTTGGGGAAATGCAGGCGATTACATTTTCACTGTTCTCTCAGGAATAAACAAACCAGTAATTACCACGCTGCATACGGTTATTCGGGACCCGCTACCTGAATATCGTGCATCCACCGAGAAATTGATCCAGTATTCAGAAAAGCTGGTTGTAATGAGCCAGACTGCAGTCGATATGCTAAAAGAGGTTTATAACGTTCCGGACGAAAAAATCGAGGTTATATTTCACGGCTTACCTGACTATCCGTTTAACAACTGCGGCAAGTACAAACGGATGCTTAACTTGAAAGGTTCTCCGCTTGTCCTCACCTTCGGTCTGCTGAGCCAGAACAAAGGCATAGAAAGCATGCTCGAAGCTCTTCCTGGAGTTGTAGATCAGTATCCTGATCTGATATACCTTATTCTTGGTGCTACTCATCCGGTAGTCAAAAAGCACAGCGGAGAAGCCTATAGAGACTACCTCAAAAAAAGGGTTTCAGAACTTGGGCTTGAAAGGAATGTGGTATTTCACGACAAATTCGTTGAAAAAGAAGAACTCTGCAAATATATCCTTGCAAGCGATATTTATGCGTCTCCTTACCTCTCCAGAGAACAGATCGTAAGCGGGGCCCTGACATATGCCATAGGTATGGGAAAAGCAATAGTATCCACCCCTTACTGGTATGCAGAGGAGATGCTTTCAGATAACCGTGGTATGCTTGTAGATTTCGGAGACACTGACGGCTTTAAAGATTCTCTTTTATATCTGATTAAAAATCCAGATGAGTGTAACAACATGCGCAAAAAAGCATATGATTTTGGCAGAAAAATGACATGGAAAAACATAGGAAAAGAGTATAATAACGTCTTTAGCAAGGCTTTAAAGGACTACAATGCCTATCCCAGGATAAGGAATAGATTTAGTTTCCTTCCGGACCAGCTTCCTGAGGTTAAACTCGATTACCTTAAACTTCTGACCGATGACGTGGGCATTATTCAGCACACCAATCTGGGCGTACCTGCCAGGCATCACGGGTACAGTACTGATGACGTAGGCAGAGGACTTGTTGCACTAATTCAGCTCATTGACAGCCAGGAAAAAGCCGAAGAGCTCTGGAAATTGATTACCACATATATGAGTTTCCTTGAGCATGCACAGACAGTTTCCGGACACTTCCACAACTTCATGAATTATAGAAGGGAATTCCTGGACGAAGAAGGCAGCGAAGATACTCTGGGGCGTGCGATTTACGGGCTTGGATATGTTGTGAGCTGCCCATACATGTCAAAAAATATACGCACACTTGCACATACCCTTATCAGTAAATCAAAATCGCAGATGGAGAAACTGAATTATCCCAGAGCAAAAGCCTATACAATGTGCGGGCTTTATGAAATGCTCAGAGCAGGTGTTGATGCAGATGATTTTGAAGCTACCTTTGTTTCCCGCAGGGACGCTGTAAGGTCAGTAGATTCCCTTGTGGGCAAAGAAACCTTTGAATCCATATTTGCCAGCCATGCGGACTCCCTGGTTAACCTTTATGAGAGCAACCATAAAGAAGGCTGGAACTGGTTTGAGCCCACAGTTACATACAGTAACGCAAAACTCAGCGAATCCCTTATACTGGCATATAACTATACCAAAGACCGGACTTACAGAAAGGTAGGACTTGCCACTCTGGACTTCCTTACCGATATTCAATGGAAAGGCGACTTTTTTGATATTGTTGGAAATCAGGGCTGGTACTCCTGCGATGGCGAAAAACCAATTTTTGACCAGCAGCCTATAGAAGCAGGCTACCTGACCCAGGCTTATATCTCGGCTTATAAGACTGTAAGGGAGAGAAAATACCTGGAGCTTGCAAGATATTCTTTTGAATATTTTCTGGGCAGAAACCGTTTGAGAACTCCTATGTATGACCCTGTTACAGGTGCAGTCTGCGACGGGCTCAACTGCGATGGAATGAACTGTAACCAGGGTGCGGAATCCGTAATATGTTACCTCATGGCTTTAAACTCCTTAAATAAATACGCAGACAGAGTCTATGGAACAGTGTTCCAGCCGGCTGCTAGTGACGAGGTTTTACCAAAAAGAAAAAGTCTGTTATCAGCAAATCAGTCCGAGTGAGTGGGTGATATGGTAATCTGGAAAGATCACGGAGAGCTATTTGTAAGATATAAAAGGAATCCTATACTTACCGTTGAAGACTGGCCTTACCAGGCTAATTCCGTTTTTAACCCTGCTGCCGCCATAGTTGACGGTAAAACCCTGTTACTTGTGCGGGTTGAGGACCACAGGGGCTTTTCTCACTTTACAATAGCCAGGAGCCACAACGGAATAGACGGCTGGGAGATTGACAGTGAGCCGACCTTTGCTCCTGATCCGGCAAATTATCCTGAAGAGATATATGGCATTGAGGACCCGCGCATAACCTATGTGGATGAGATGGGAAAATGGGGTGTGGCATATACGGCTTTTTCGGATTCTGGCCCTATGACTGCCCTCGCATTTACAGAAGATTTCCATAACTTTGAAAGAGTCGGACCTACTATGCCTCCCGAGAATAAAGATGCTGCTATCTTTCCTGTGAGATTTAACGACAAGTGGGCAATGCTGCACAGGCCTGTGTCCAATATCGCAGGCGCAAAGGCAAATATCTGGATTTCTTTTTCTCCGGATATGAAGTACTGGGGAGAACATCAGGTTCTTCTGTATGCCCGGGATGGGGGGTGGTGGGATGCACGCAAGATAGGTCTGTCCCCACAACCGATCCGTGTGTCTGACGGTTGGTTAATTATGTATCACGGGGTACGCCAGACGACATCCAAATCAAGTTACCGGCTTGGAATGGCCCTCCTTGACCCGGATGATCCCAGGAAAGTTCTCCACAGGTCAGAAGGCTGGGTTTTCGGACCCCGTGAGCTGTATGAACGCAGTGGGGATGTTAATGATGTTGTTTTCCCCTGTGGCTGGGTTCTGGTAGACGATGAAATACGCATTTATTACGGAAGTGCAGATACCTCCGTGTCTCTGGCAACAGCAAAAGTTTGTGATGTTTTGAAATATATTCATTCATGTCCTGAGGAGCAGTGTCCGGACGAATATTGCAGGTTTTTTGAAGGGCATGAACATACTCCTCCCAAATGAAGGTGGAGAAAAAAATAGAAAATAGAAAAAATAGAAAAAAAAATATAATCATTAAATTAGTGTGAATTGGTGGGGGAATCTTTATTAGAATTGCTATGCTGTCTCCTATTGCCTGGAGCACACCGCCTAAAAAGTACGGTCCGTGGGAGTCAATGGTATCCTTATTAACCGAAGGACTGGTGAAACGGGGCATTGATGTTACTCTTTTCGCAACAGCTGATTCTCATACTTCAGCAAAACTTCATGCAGTGAGTCCAAGACCATATGAAGAAGATAAAAGCATTCTTGTGAAAGTGTATGAATGCCTGCATATCTCAGAAGTTTTTGAAAGGGCAAATGAATTTGATATAATCCATAACCATTTTGATTATCTGCCTCTTACTTACAGCAAACTTGTAAATACGCCTGTTGTAACGACAGTGCACGGCATTTCTTCACGAAGAATTCTTCCTGTCTATAAAAAATACAACAACAGTACTTTCTATGTCTCCATAAGTGACGCCTACAGGTGCAATGAACTGGATTATATAGCAACAGTCCATCATGGAATAGATACCCGGACTTATCCTTTTAATGACATGCCTGGGGACTATCTTCTTTTTATATCGCGTATTCACAGGGATAAAGGTACTAAAGAAGCAATAGAGGTCGCAAAAAGGACAGGAATGAAGCTGAAAATCGCTGGCTTTATTGCCGATCCGGAATACTTCGAAAACGAAGTCGCTCCTCATATTGACAGCGAACAGATCATTTACGAAGGTCACGTATCCCAGGAACGTAAAAAAGACCTCCTCTCAAACGCCAGGGCTCTCCTTCATATGATCAATTACGAAGAGGCTTTCGGGCTCGGTGTAGTTGAAGCCCTTACCTGTGGGACACCTGTAATTGCAGTAAACAAAGGCTCAATGCCTGAACTGATTATGGACGGAGAAACAGGGTTCCTGGTAAATAATGTAGATGAAGCTGTAAACGCTGTACAGAAGCTCGGTTCCATATCCCGCAAAAAATGCAGGGAAAGTGTGGAAAAACGCTTCTCTGCTGACAGGATGGTTGATGACTACATTAAAGTTTATGAAATGATCCTTGAGAAATGCAAACGTAAAGAAGAAAGACCCTGGGGTTTTTACGAGATTCTTACAGAAAAGCCAGGGTATAAAGTCAAACGCATAACTGTCCTGCCCGGAGAAGAAATATCACTTCAGCGCCATGCCCATAGAAAAGAGCACTGGTACATAGTCATTGGCGAAGGGCTTGTAACTAAAAACGGTGACCAGATAAGAACACTTCCAGGAGATTCTGTAGACCTTTCTGTAAAAGAAATCCACCGCATCAGAAATATAGGCGGCCAGAACCTTGTCTTTATTGAAATCGCACAGGGAGATTACCTTGGTGAGGATGACATAGAAAGGTTTGAAGACAAATACGGAAGAGCATAAAAAGAAAAGAGCATAAAAAGAGCATAAAAAGAGCATAAAAAGAAAAGAGCAAAGATAGGCACTTCGAATTTGTTATCTTGAAAGTTAGTCTGGAAAGTTATCAGGAAGAACCTTAAGATATTCATTTGCTGACCAAAGATGTACAATGGAAAGTAACTGCACAGGAGGGTACATGTATCTGTCTGAAAGGTACAGATATCTATCTTAATTATCAGATAAGAGTATCAGTACCTTTTTTCAGTTGACCTTCTCAGCTTTTTCTTTTTTTCTGCTTTTTTTCTGCCCTGCAGGATTTTTCAGTCCGGGCATTCAGAATTTTCGTACGATTTTTTTACCTGATCTGCAATATCCTTTCCAAGCCTTTCTGATACGTTTTCAACAAAAAGAACAAAATAATCAAAAGGTATACACCCCAGACTTTCTTCTCCCGAAAAGATGAGCCTTACAAGGTATTCAAGGTCGTATCTGGACAGCAGTTTAATTCTTCTAAGGAAATCATCTGCATCTTTAGAATAGTGGTTTGCAAGAGGCGGAAGGATGGAACGGTAGTTAACTCCTGACCCCGAACAGAGGTACCCTTCGCATTCCGGAGCAACTGTTTTTAAGATCCCAATATCTGTTTCTGAAAGTATTCTTGCCATGATAATCACCCACAATAAACATAACTCTGGTTAAATTAAATTTCTAATTTTCCGTACGAAACATGATTTTATGTTTATGCTATTTAAGAGATGAGTTTCCGGTCTTCAAATTTTCACATTGATTTTTGAATTTTCTTAATAGATTACAATCAGCCTGCAAACCCTCTACAAAAAATGGAAGGAAATGTAGAACGTATTATTATGTAGTTAACAGGCTGTATGAGGTCAAAATTATTGTAAGCTAAGCCCGCGCCTCGGCTCGCTTTATATCTTCTGAATTAGTCCTCTTGAGCGAAGCGAAAAGGACATCGTGCTCCCGATGCGAAACTCGGGAAGGACACCGCCCTCCCGAGGCGGGACTCGGGCGAGACGGATCGGCGGGGCGTTCAGGAGGAATTAAAGCTCAAGCCTCATAAGGTCTTCTGCAAGAATTATCTCGCCTTCAACGTAGTCCTTAAGGCGGTGTATTGCTTCTCTTTCATGCCCTTTCATTTCAGGATAGAAATGTGTCAGGCAGATGCTCCCTATTTCCCCGTTGTATTCTTCAAGCATTTCAGCCAGGGTACTGGGAGTTGTGTGGTTTGTTACCTTTGTGCCTGCCGGGAAAGAGCATTCGTGAATAAGGAGGTCGGTTTCAACTGCCAGATCCATTACATCCCTGCATGGCTCGGTGTCCCCTGAGTAAACAATTTCTCCATCTTCCGCAGTCACGCGGTATGCAAGAGTGGGAACGCTGTGTGCTGCGGCTGCGCAGGTTATTTCACAGTCAAAACCTTCAGGTGTAAATTCTTTTCCAGGGGCGAGCTCCGTAACACTCACATCTACCCCGTCAAGAATGTATTCGTAAGCTCCGAGCACCGTTGAAAACCAGTCGTCCGTCCCCTCAGGGCCGTATATCCGCATATCTGTTTTTCCTCTGAGCCAGTTTGCCTTCAGGAGGGGGATCAGGTCAGCTACATGGTCAAGATGAAGGTGTGAAAGAAGTACGGTGTCAACATTCGTATGTAAGATTCCGGCATCGGGAAAACGACTCAAAACGCCGCTCCCGCAGTCAATAAGCAGAGGTTTTTTCTCAAGCCTGACTATTACTCCGGACTGTACTCGACCCTTTTGAGGGATTGCAACTCCAGTGCCAAGAAATGTAATCTCCATAAGCAGAGAATAAACTTTAAATAATTTAACTTTATTTAAAGCATGTCTGCGTAACGAAATTTCCGCGGCTCAAACAACCAGCTTTTCTCCATGCGCGAGGGTTGCCCAGCCAGGCCAAAGGCGTCGGACTTAAGATCCGATATCGAAGGATTTCGTGGGTTCGAATCCCACCCCTCGCATCTGTTTTTTGTTGTTATATCTATCTCTGAATCTGTTTTCAGGATACAGGATGCTCAAAAAAGTGTACGCTCACGTAGAAACGGCGCACAATAGTTAATTTTAAAAGTTAACTCTCCAAAGATTACCAGAAGATAAGGTTATAGAAATTTTAGTAACTGGAAGTATAATATTAGTTTTATTTTTTGTCTTCTTTATTCCATTCCATTAAAGCCTTCTCTATAGATATCAATGTGAAAATAGTAGTATTGAATATCTCGTCCGGGTGTTATGGCATCCAGCTGATTTCATCGATGACATCTTTTGGGAGCCTGACAATATCGTTCATTTCTTCTCCCATTGTCATGAAATATTCACTATATCGTGAACCATATCTGCTTTTATTAGACGCAGTGATAGAGATATACTGAGTAAACGATCCATCATTCATTATATCTCTTGCATACCTGTATTGAATTTCTTTGGCACAATCAGAGTAACCGTTGTGAGTCTTCTAATGGTATCCGGAATCGATTCACCATTCTTCTGCAAAGCTTTCAGGTCAGAAAATACACTTTTAGAAAGTCTGATAGTTTTGTATTGCTTTATACTACTATCTATATAATTAAACATATTAATTTTCTACTACATATGTAGTAAATATTCTGTATGCCAAAACTCTCTTTTCCAAAATATATTAAATGCTGTAAAATTTTTTTGTACTCTGATATGTAAGATTTATTATAGGTTTTCTATAAGGCCGTAGAAAAAATTAACCTTATGTAAGTGAACTGGAAAAACGGAACAAGCACACTTTGTACCTAGCTCTTTTATCGCTCTTTTATTATAGTCCTTTCAGTACTTCAAAAGCCACTTTCAGGTCCAATTCATTATGAAGAAACGCCACTCGCAATAATTTATCAGGAATCATCTTATCATATTTGTCAACCCTTGGTACTTGATTTTTGGGTAGTACCATATCGGGGTCGTTGAAGTTGATTTGAAGCTTGGACAGCTCATCAGTAAACTCAGCAACAGATAGGTCACTGGTTATCTGCAAATAATTATTTCCCTCAAAAACAGAATAAATTCGAAGCGAAGCTTTTAGACCGCATGTCAGCAGATTCTTAATTGTCTGTAATGTTTTACTTCCTACCCATGGACACAAGTAAAATGATCGTTCAGTATAGGGAATAATACTTTTTTGCAGTATCCCTGTTTCTCTGGCAATAAAGCGCGCATCATCAATTACCTGCGATGCTTTTGGTTGCAAATAACTATATTGAGTATCCTCCCTTAAAATTTGCCCAATTCTCTGGATAATTTTCGTATGGATATGACCTCCAGAACCGTTCCAATGTGGTATACAGTTGTTTTTTACAGGGTTAACATATATGATTTTACGCTCTTCATCAACATCGCGTACCTTCCATATTCGACCAGCTAATACGAAGGCTTCACCTACAATTGGACAGTTTTCCAATGTACCTTTAAGGACGATAGAACTACTATAGTTGGATCAGCTGCAAGTTCTGTGATCATTTTTCACTGTATCCATGACCGCATACATGAAATTTCGCAAGAAGCATGAATAGCCAGATATCAGATATCTATGGACAATGTATTTAATTAGATTATTTATATTAAATATGATAACCATGCACACAGTTTATATTCACTCCAGCAGGGGTTTTGTCAACGCTGATCAAATTGAATCCATCTTATATAGTGAACCAAATAAAATAGATGTAAAAATCGGGCAAATAGAAGACGAATCCAGCGTGTATACGATATATTGTGGCAAAGCTGTCAACCGTGAATTAGCAGTAATTAAAATTCTGAGTTTAATAAATGAAGCAAAATTAGAGTCCTCAAAAAACCAGAAGGCTGTGATTCTGGATTTTATTGAGGATATTGACAACCATAAGGCATATGTAATAAACAGATCCAGATTGAAATCTCGTAATGTTTAATTTTCAATATAAAGATTATTCACAGGAAGAAAGCCCAGGTATTTTATTTCTAATTCCCCGGCTTCTTTTGGGTTTAAGTTTAAATTTCTGCTTACTAAATCTTCTGCTTAATATCTTTCGGATTAGCGAAAACTGAGCACGTGTAATATTTAAAGGCTGATCCTCAATATTCTCGGCTCTTTCCCAATATAGACCAGACCATCAGCCTGAATATGTTTTTTCTAAAGCTTCTATATCTCCTTCAAACCTGTTTCTGGGTGTTCAATGTGCTGCAAAAGGCAGACCCAACATAAAAAGAACAGTTCATTATTCAGATAATCAATTAGCAGAGATCTGGTTTCATTCAATCCTTATTATTTCCATCTCCGGATAAATGAATCAAAGAGGAAAACATAAGTGTAATGGAAGAATATTTATCAAGTATCTATTCAGTTCTCCCGTGACTTAAAATAATCAGTTGACATCAACCCCGGATAGTGAATTTGTTTTTGATGGAGTAATATCCACAGAAAGTATCTGTGAATGAAAAAAAGGTCTGAGGTTTTGCAAGTGAAATATTTGATAATCAATGGAAAAAAAGAAGAGATTCCCCCTTTTCCACACCATAAGGCTTACGTCTACAGGAGTAAGCAATTCTTTTTTGCTAAAGGAATGTCAACTCGTTTAACAATGGGCAATTTCATTACTTTGAAAGAGCTGTACAATGGAATTAAAAATAAGTGTTCCATTCCAAGGGTTCTTCTGTTAGATCCTACCAGTAATTGTAATTTGAAATGTAAAGGGTGCTGGTCCCAGGATTATGAGAGCGGCCACAATATTTCATACGAAAAGCTTGACGACATATTAGATCAGGCTGAAGAACTGGGAATCATGGACTGTCTGATGACCGGTGGTGAACCTTTACTCAGGAAAGACGATATCCTGAAACTATGCAAAAAACATAACAAAATGACATTCGGTGCATTTACCAATGCCACTCTGATCGATGAAAAATTTGCCGATGAAATGGCTAAACTGGGTAATTTGAATGTTTTTATAAGTATAGAAGGAACAAAAGAAGAAACAGACTTCAGAAGAGGGGAGGGTGTTTACGATAAAGCGGTCAGGGCTATGGATATTTTAAGGTCCAGAGGCATTGCATTTGCTTTTTCAGCCTGCTATCATTCAAAGAACTATAAGACCATATCCAGCGATGAATTTCTTGATTACATGCGCCAGAAAGGTGCCTGGTTTGGGTGGTTATTCCAGTATATGCCGGTAGGAAGCGGTGCGGATACTTCTCTGGTGTGCACTGCCGAGCAAAGAGCATACGTAATGGAAAGAGTCAGGGATTACTGCATAAAACATGATTATGTAGCAATAGATTTCCTGAACAATGGGCATCTGTCCTTCGGTTGCATTGCTGCGGGTGTTGGTTTTGTTCATATCAATGCTAAGGGTGACGTTGAACCCTGTGCGTTTTGCCACTATTCGGATTCGAACATATATGAGATGTCCCTCGCTGAAGCCCTCAGGTCTAAATTCTTCACGACTTTCAGAAATGCCCAGCCATTTTCGAAAAACCCGTTAAGGCCCTGCCCGCTGGTAGATAACCCGCAGGCAATCATTGATGTAGTTAATGCAGGAGGGGCAAAGTCAACCCATATTGCCAATCCGGAATCGGCTGAAGCTCTTGCTATGAAAAGTTTTGAGAAAGCAGGAGAGTGGGAAAAGGTATCAGAGAAACTGTTAAAAAAAATGCCTGGACATGTCCAGAGTAATTTCTCTAAATATTTGAAGTATTATGCTTTCAAGAGAGGAATAACCGACGGAAGAAGAAAAAAGATTTGATACAAAAATAGGATACAAGATCGATTTCTTTCCAGAACACTATCATAATACACTGAACGGCTCTGTACTTTTTATAATCAGTATTTAATAAGAGATGTCTTAAAAAAAATCAATACATTTATATTGTTGTCCGTAGATTACTATATGCAAATTAGATCCTGTGAATTGGATCCGCCATAAAATTCAAAGGATCATTACTGCTTTTATAACAAAACTCATGAACAAACCCCCCTGTTGAAAGAATAGAAACACCAGCTTTACCCATTGTTACATAATTACTTGTTGATACGGATATCGCGGAGCGTTCGGCATTTAAGCTGAAAGGACAAAACCACCTGTATTTCTCTTCTTTTTATGTGGTTTTATGGAAGCGACGTACTGTATCATGAAATTACAGAGGTGATAATCTTGTACATAGAAAAAAAGCGTTTATTAAAAGCATTTGAATTCAGGCGAGAAATTACGGCAGTAAAAACGTGCAGATGTCCTTTATGCTCAGAAATAGTAGACAAAGCTGAATTTCGGAATAGAGCTTTTGTAAAGGAATTCGAAACTTCCGGATTATGTCAGGGATGTCAGGATTCGGTTTTCGGATACAGGGTAGCATGGTGACGGATCACCGTGCAATTAATACTAAATATTTTCTTTTTTTATCCTGAAGACTCTTATTTTTGTATTCTTTTTTAATTCATTAAATTTGAACCTGCTTCTTCAATTGCACCTGGAGCAATCATTCATAATTTTCACTGATCTCGCGGGCTTAAATCGAAATCTTTATTTTTGGCCTTTACGAATTTTCAATCTCCATAACTTCTTTTTCTTTTCAGGTGCTTAAACCAGAGTACCTAAATCAGGGTGCTTAAACCAGAATGCTTAATCCGTCATCAACAGAAAATTATACTTCCAGAATGCGGGAATAAATTACTGCACTTTCTGTTAGATATTCTCTTTTGAGTCTGGTTGTGATAAATAACCTATGTTTACCTTATCCCCTGCGTTAATATCATATTCATCGCACAGGCCCCCGTTTATTTCCAGGACATAACTGGCATTTGTCCAGGGATCGATAAGCGGACAATAATCCGGTGTACATGGTTGAGCATTCCTCTCTATATAGACAATTTCCTGGCTTGAATTTATCCAGATAATATCCAGTGGTATTAGAGTGTTTTTCATCCAGAAAGAATGATACCCATCTCCTTCAAAAACAAACAGCATCCCTCTGTCGGGGTCCAGATGTTCCCTGTTCATTAGGCCATACTCTCTCTGGGACTGGTTTGCTGCAATCTCTACTGTAAAGCACCTGTCCTTAATGCAGACCTCATCAGCTCCGAGACTCTCCTGACTCTGTCCCGGCAGTCCCATTTTAATGCTGACTGCCAATATAAGAATCAGAAATATAATCAAAATTCCTTGCTTATTCATCTATACCTTCTCATCCTGTTTCCCTAGAATAGTAACAAAAAAAATAGTTAATAACTCTTCCTGTCCTGGCAAAAAAAGAAATTAATAATCCACATGAACCGAAAAGAGGCAAAATTAGATAGTAAAATCGATCATATCCTGCTAACTAAATTTAACTTTATTATCTAATTCTATTTATTCAATATTGTTTCTTTTTATGCAGGAATGCTCCAAACAGCCCGAAAATACAGTAGATCATTTCAAAACCGGGCATACTTAACTTTTCATTCTGAGAGACGCCTTTACCTGCCTTCTCAAACTTCAGCTCAATATCCGATTCGGTATTCTCGCCTTGTTCAAGATCCTGAGTGTCAGCTTCGGGCAGTATTTCAGTTACATTTTCTTTTTCTATGACCCTGCCTGTTATCGCAAAGGAAGAGAATCCCGGGGTTCTGGCTGTGAAATACAGATACGTTTCATCTTCCCCTGATAAGCTGGTTAAGAGAGGATTCCATGTTGTATCACTGTACCTGTTCAGGGTGATAGAAGAGTGCTCAATCTTTTCATTTTGTATCCATTCTTTTTCAACTTTAAAACATACAGTTGCATTTTCGATGTTCTTTTCAGTTGCATAACCGCTGTTCCCAACCCAGGTATTCAGGTAATTACAAACCTCTCCCTGGAGCTTACCCGGAGTAAGAGTTGATTTATTCTTCAATATCTCAACAATTGCCGTTGTCTTACCAGCTGTTTTCTTTGAATCGAAGCTGATATGAACAACGCATGTTGCATTTTTCGTGAAATCAAACTTTATAGTCTTTCCGTTTGTAATGAAGACCTGGGAAAGTTCCTTAACCTCAATATTCTTTGCAGGTTCTGGCGAGCCTCCTGTGCCGCCACCGCTACTGCTGCTCTTACTGCCTTTCCCCCTGCCATCTTCTTCATTGCTGTCATTGTCATCTTCACTGCTATTATTTAACACTTCAAACTCTGATTTCGAGGCATATTCCGTATTTCCATACCTGCCCATGTTGGTCCTGTTTCCGTTTGGTTCCGGTTCATTGGAATAATCCGATAGAGGATCTCCTGTATCGATACATGGAGAACTTATATTGTCATTCACCCAGTTACTGCCATTCCAGCGGCCCACTTTTGACTTCAGGTGATAGTCGTGATTATCCCGATCTGCGTATTGGGGATCTTCTGTTATATCCCAGGCTGATGCGTTAACGCCTTCATAGTTGCCGCCTGAGTTGTTGTAGAAAGAATTATTCTGCGTGACAAAAGAGTGTGAGTCTGTAAGCTTATTGCATATTCCATATCCTTCTGCTCCGGCCACTGATTTACGAGTATTGGTTACTATATTGTTTTTTACTGTGACCACGTATCCTGAACCATCGTGAGACAAATAATACGCTTCTTTCTGCACAATACCGCACCCATATGCCCCGTCAACCACATTGTTTTCAATGAGCCCATTGAACCCTTCGGACAGGATCCCGCCTACTACTTCGCTATTTGAATCGGTGCCTGTATCATAGACCTGATTATGGTGGATGTGGACATTTGCTGAAGAATTAGAATAATTCCCTGAACCAAAAACCAGAATTCCTGACAGTGCGGTATTGTAGATTATATTATTGTATATCTCAATGTCATCCATTGTGAAATATGACCCATCTTTCTGGATTTCAATTCCCGCACCACCTGAACCCCTGGAGGTGATAGTATTATTGTAGAGACTTGCATGGTTTGTATTATATAACCGCAGTCCGCTGTTCGTTCTGCAGGTAATTGTATTGTTGCAGGCTACTACGTCTGAACAGATAATGGCATATAAAACATCATGTCCCAATAAGTATGCTTCATTATCATAGAATTTTATGCTGGAACAATTGTCAGCCCTCAGGCCGTCTCCGTGGTTATTGGTCAGATACATATTGTATACGCTTATGTTCTGACAATCGCTCAGGTGGATGAGATTATAATAGCCATCTCCGCTGACCACATTTGTATTCTCTTCCCTGTTTCCATCAATAGTAAAGCCGCGAATGGTAATATTATGGCTGCCTGAACTTTTTTCCTTTACCAGTGGTTTAACCGATGACCAGCCGGCATTCTTTGCAAGCTTTATTGTCGCACTGGAATCCCCCTCAAGAATTGTATTGCTGCTAATCTGAAGAGTATCATCTATAACATATGTAAAAGGCCCCTTGAGGTGAACTGTTGTATATTCCGCATTTTCGGCAACGTATGTAAGGGCCTCGTTAATCTGTACATGATCGTTATCTCCGGAACAGTTAAAATCACCGCTGCCATCTCCTGCAACATAGACAACTGGTGCAGGTGTTATGCATAAAGCAACAGAAATACATGTAAGCATAAAGAAATCTATTAAAAAAAAGACTCTTAACATTCGATTAAACAACTTTATCACCTGCAAGTAGCCTGTAGTTTGAATTCGCATTTGAAAAGCTCCCAATTCAAACTTACTAGTCTCAAAAATGCCATATTTTAGCTGGAGCGAAAAATTTAAAAATTTTAATAGACTTTGTCAGCGGCAATCGAGTTCTTTTTAAGTATAAACCAGAATTGAAAACTGATTTGAAGGCAAAATTGTTACAGGATATATACTCCAACTTTGTATAAATATTTTTCCAGTCGTATTGAGAATAAACAGCTAAAGTGAGAGTAAAATAAATTAAAATATTTTAAAAAATCATTGGAATGTACGTCTATACTATGTTTAATAAATTGAGTTAGTAAGCCTTAATGTTAGATGGCAAATTTCTATATGTTTTATGGTAAGAGATTTACCTGCTGAATTAATCGCATGGAATCCGCAAGGACTAAAAAATGGTAAAAGGGAGACAAAAGGTTATTATCCCTTCTATCTAACCATTTATTTAATTTGATTTTCTTTTAAATAGGTACATTCCAAGCAACCCAAAAATACAGAAGACCGTTTTAAACCCGGGCATACTGAACTTTTCTTTTCGGGAAATCTCTTTATCTGTTTTATTAAACTCCTCTCCGGGATATGGTTCAATATTTCCGTTCTGTTCGGGTTCTCCATTTTCAGGCAGTATTTCGATTACAGTCCTTTTTGCCGTAATTGCAAATTGAGAGAATCCCTGAGTCTCTGATGTAAAGTACAGATACCTGTTATCTTCTCCCAGCAGATAAGTCGGAAGTTCATTCCATTTTTTATCACTGTACCTGTTCAGGATAACCGAAGACCGGGCAATATTTTTATCTTCTATCCAGGATTTTTTGACCCTGAAGCATACTATCGCATTCTCGATATTTTTTTCAGTTGCATAACCACTGTTTCCAACCCATATGTTCAGAAAACTGTAAACTTCTCCCTCTGGCGCTTCAGGTGTAAGAATGGATTGATTTTTCAGCATCTCAACAATGGTTGTGGTCTTTCCGGCAGTCTTTCCGGCATCAAAGCTTAAATAAACAACATCGGTAACGTTCTTTGAAAAATCAAACTTTACATGGTTCCCATTTGCAACGAAGGCCTGAGAAAGTTCTTTAACCTTAACGTTTTCTGCGGGCTCAGGTGAACCGCCTGCACCTCCGCCTCCACCGCCTCCATTGCTTTCCTTATCTACGGTTATTGTGGCTGTTTTTGAAGAAGTTCCCCCTGCGTTACACACTGCGAGATTGACCTTAAAGGTTCCGTCTTTGTAATAAGTATGCACCGGGTTCTTCTCTGTAGAAGTATCTCCGTCTCCGAAGTCCCAGTTCCAGGAACTCGGAGCTCCGGTACTGGTGTCGCAAAACTGAACCTTTAAGGGAGCATCCCCTGATGTTACATCTGAGTAGAAATCAGCCGATGGAGGCTGGGGCAGTACTGTAATATAATTTTCTTTTTGAGTCTGGTTTGATCCTTCATCGTTTGCCACGGTCAGCGTAACAGAATAACTTCCGGTAGCAGAATACTCATGTTCTGGATTCTGGATCATTGAGATATTTCCGTCCCCAAAGTCCCATATCCAGGATGTTCTAACTCCGGTTGACGTGTCCTCGAATGCTATACTCAGCGGCTGATGTCCAGTTGTGCAATTGCTGGTGAAATTGGCAATCGGAATTGCCGGCTCAACAACATTGATTGTCTGAAGCATCGAATCGTTGGAAACGTCATTTGTTACCGTCAGGTTAGCAGTATAAATTCCTGGTGTTATGTATGTATGATTGACATTTGCCGTACTGCTGACAGGTGAACCGTCCCCGAAATCGAGCGATTCTGTGGTCTGGTTGGTGCTGTAATCCGTAAAAGTCACATTTTTCCCGGCAAATAAATGATTTGCAGAAACTGTGAAATTTGCAGTCGCATCAGAGAACCTGGCAGGCCTCACCCACGACGGATTTCCCAGATCCCCCATATTATAAAATGCGCCGCCGTGCTGATAGGTATAATTCAGTATCGCTTCCAGTCTCGCTGTTGAAGTCTGGTATTCTGCAGTAACGTTTGGAGTAATTGTATGCCCATACAACACCAGTACGTTACCTGTTGCTATTGCGTAATCGATTCCGTATTCTATGCTCTCCAGGCTAACACCTCTACTTTCATCAATTTCAACCCCGTAAAGAAGCCTGGAGCCGTCCCAATCATAATAAGCCAGAGGTGTTTGATTTATGCTTTGACCATAATTTGGGATTCCGGTTCTGAGTGTCCGGAAGTAAGGAGCCAGTATTGCATCACTGGCTGGGTGCCTGTCCGAAAAAGGGTATGTAAGGGTATATACAGGATAACCGTAACTGGTAATTTCTACAATGTTAGGGAATACTTCCTGGTCCAGCCACTCTTCAGAAGTGTTGTTTATTAGAAATAATCTTGAATTAATGTGATTGTATCCATGCCCGGCTATTTCCCATCCTGCCGAATGAAGTTCATCCAGTTCATTCACAAGGGTCTCTGCTGGAATTTCACGGTTGCTTATTTTGTTTACATTCATGGTGCATGTAGCGTTATATTTCCGGAATATATCCAGATGCCTGTAGCAGGTATCAATATTCCCTGTATCATCCCATGATAGGGCAATGCCTCCTGGCCTGTTTGAATCTCTTATGCTGTGGATATCGTTCACATACAGGTCCAGGATTTCGGATGAACTCAGTGCCCTGTCGTATATGTAAAATGAATATATTGTTCCGTAAAGCCCGTATTCAGAATCAGGGGATGATCCTATTGTCCAGCCATTTGTGTTATTATCTGAACCTAAAGAGGTTGCCGTATAATCCACGCCCTTTCCGCTGGCAATTCCATTGATATACAGTTGAACGTGAGAACCGTCATATGTTACAGCAGCTTCATAATCCTCATCAGGCTCCACCTGACATTCACTGCAGCCGGAAATAGTATGACCATCCGCACAAATTTCATATTTTATCTTCGAATCGGTATGGTCAATGCTGAGCCTGCATATGTTATTACTCCTGGAAACCAGGTATGTACAGTCAGCCGGATTGCTGGAATCGTAACGGAAAAACACCCCGAATGTGATATGCGGATCAGTGTATGCCAGCTGCTTGTTTTCAGGTATTGTAATCCTGTTATGCCCGTTAAAATATCTTGCTGTTTGGCCGGTCGGCAAAGTAAAGGTTGCACTTCCGTAATTTATACCATTGTTTCCGTGTCCGGAATTATCAATTACAGTATTTTCAGTGTCCTCATACCAGTTATAGTAAACAGGCCGGTTTGCATCTGCACACGCTGTACCAGCAAGACCGATCATAAACATGAAAAATAGCCCATATTTTAGATATGGATCAAACTTATGAGATTTCATCGGATCAGACCTCTTTAATTAATAGAATCAACCGTTTTCCATTACATGTTGAATTAAAGCCTCCTCTGCGCCTTTTTTGGACTATAACCTTCTCAAAAGCGTTCTTGTGAAAGGACATGCACTTTAGATAAGTATATAGTCTGATTTTGGAGTCTGATTTTGGAGTCTGATTTTGTGAGTTTATCCAACTTTCAACTGTATACAGCAACTGTATACAATAAATCTAACAGATAATCTATATCGTTCAAATATTTATAACTAAGTAGCTGCACGCTTAAAGTGTTTCAATCCAGCTGTGCTTTAAAAAATAGATAAATTCAAGGTAGTCAAGGTAGTCAAGCTAGTCAGGCTAGTCAGATTAGTCAAGGAAGACAAGGAAGACAAGGAAGACAAAGAAGACAAGGAAGACAAAAAAGACAAAGAAGACAAGGAAGACAAAAAGGATAAGGAAGTCAATGAAATGGACAGTAATTTTTGTACAAAAGACATATAAAATTCATAAATAGAATCAATACCTCAGCAGGGGAAAAGAGCAGGGTCATGGAAAAATTGTTCTTTATTATGCGCCTGAAAAATAAGAAAAATTGATACTGTAAAAATTTGTAACTTGTTTTCCCGTATAATTTGCTGAAATCAGCCCGGTTTTACTTCGTTTTTTTGCAAGATTTTAAATACCCATTCAATGCTCTTTTCTTTTTCCTGAAATAACCTTACAGGTCCCGAATTTGAATTAACAGAACCTGCTTTTTCTTTGTCCTGGCAGGCAATATACAAATTTTGATTAAATATATTGTTAAATATAATTAAAGCACAATTTAATTTAGAACCGTATCCAGAAGCCATTATCGAACGGACATCAGGATGATAGCTTATGATAAAGTCAGGTGGTCCTTTTTTCTATATGGGGGAACGCTGTACTATCGGCGCTGTAATCTCACTCAAAGGCTTGCCTTATATGGTCACGGTTTCTCATGTGTTTCGTCATGGGGAAGGAGACCATTTAACAGTTGACGGAACAAAACTCACCGTTACGAGCATTTTGAAATATTTTGATCTGGCTCTGGTAGAGCTCCCTCTCTCATGTGTATTCGAGATCACTGAACTTGGCAGCGCAGCTGAACTGGAACGAGCTAAGCTCGTTAACGATATCCATTCTATCAATTGCAGGGTGGTTAATGCCGGGTCTTCACTGCTTTTTCTGGGCTTCCAGTGTTACAATATGCCAGAGCCGGGAGATAGTGGTTCTCCGATCTTGCAGACAGGGAAAGTAATAGGTTTTATGTCTTCAATAATGCTGGACACCTGCATGGGAATAGCAATTTCTTCGAGTATTGTACGAAACCTGAAAAGTTATGAATTTTCAAAAAAAGAGTTGTAAGACAGATAAAAGTACTGTTCTGAAATATACTTTTTTAAGATTTTGAAAGGACTGGACGGTTGTAGTCACCCGATTTTAAGAAACGAAACTTAGCTCACTTTTATTTGTAATACTGACAATTTCCTGATAACTTCATTATTCCTGCGTAAAAAAATAAGGGATTTATGTTCCCCCTCTTCCTCCAAAAGACTGGCTGCCTCCTCCAGATGATGATCCGCCTCCGCCTGATCCTCCTGTTCCGGTTCCACCGAAACTCTGGCTTTTTCCTCCTCCGCCGCCGGCAGTTTGGCTGGAAGATTCTATGGCCTGAATTAGAGAATCAGCTGACTCATATTCCCTATCAGGAAGCATCTGTAAATCTTCAATTATATCACTGGAAGCATTCTGTTTTCTGACCTGCTCGATAATCTGCTCTTTTCTCGCTGGAAACTGTATGCTTCTGAATACATCCTGGATACTGCTTGCACTTGCTCTCATACCTTTTCACCTTCCCCATGTTTTGCGGATTTACTCCAATCTTAAAATTATAATAATCATATAAATAATTACTTAATTATATAAGTTACAAATAGTTCTTCCGAATTCGAAAACTCCCCTCGGAATAAGACAACTTTTTAAAAATGTTTGAAGAAGAGATAATTAAAAACGCATGATGAATTTAAAATGGAGACGCTGACGCAGGAGTTCTGAGAAACATCAGGTGTTTAAAAAGAATCTAAATATCATTTATCAGGACTTCGATAAGGTCCTTTGAGATATTCGAATAGACTGTTGTGAGGAAAGAACAGGTAAATACAGGGAAAATATATTATATTTTATATTATATTTTGTATTTTATTTGTAAAAATAACATTAAAACTCTTAAGCAGATCGGTATATCAATTAGCAATATGACATACAATATGATATACAATACGATATACAATATGATATACAATATGATATACAATATGATATGCAATATGATATGCAATATGATATGTGTCGTTCAGTTCCTGTACCGGTGGAATTTCGATGTGTTAGGGGATTCACGTCTGCCTTTCTGCCAGATAAAGGCTTTATAAACTTCCTTATTCTTTACGCGGATCGGTCATAAATTACGAATTAAAGGGGTCTATAAGCAGCTGACAGGAAGTACAGATCTGAATATCAATTTCCTGAAACTTCCCACCGTCTAAAGAAGATCGGATATACGGATGGAATTCCTTTTTATATGCCGGAAGCTCAAAATTAATAAAGAGCAAACTGCCTGGAAGCAATGTATGTAACTGGAGTTTGGAAGAGCGTTATTGATATGAGTTCTAAACTGGTAAAAAACCGGAAGCCTGCATCTTATGAGGCACTTCTGGATGAGAATCAAACTCTCCGAGACGAAGTTAAGAGCCTGAAAGCGCATCTGGAGGAAGCCGAAGAACTCAAACGTGCAATCAGTGAAGGAGATCTGGACGCGCTTGTAGTACCCGGGCCCGGGGGAGAGTTAATTTTCACTCTGGACAGTGCAGACTATGCATACCGGGTTCTTGTAGAAACAATGAATGAAGGAACTGCTACTCTGGCATGTGATGGCACTATCCTTTACTGTAACCCACATTTTGCAGAAATCCTAAAAATGCCTCTGCACGCCATAATAGGTAATTCCATTTATCGATTCATTGCCCCTGAAAATATAAGTGCTTTCAGAATACTCCTTGAAAAGGAGAGAGGAAAAGCGGAAATCAATCTTCAGACTGAGGAAAAAGCAAGCCTGCCTGTTTACCTGTCCATCAGCTCATTACAGGTTAAAGAAGCTCCCGATGCATGGTGTCTTGTAGTTACAGACCTGACCGAGCAGAAGAAGAATGAAGAAATCATTACAAAAATCGAAAGTGCCCGCAAAAAGGAAATTCACCACAGGATAAAGAATAATTTGCAGGTAATATCTTCCTTACTTGACCTTCAGGCTGAACAGTTTATTAATAAGGGACCTGTCGAGGATTCCGAAATCCTTGAAGCCTTCAGGGTTAGCCAGGATAGGGTTATATCCATGTCCCTTATTCACGAGGAGCTGCATGAAGGCGGAGAAATAGACACACTGAATTTTTCACCCTACCTTGAGAGACTTGTTAAAAATCTCCTCAAGACATACAGCCTTGGAGACACTGAGATCAGTTTAAACATGGATCTTGAAGAAAACGTTTTTTTTGATATGGACACTGCAGTTCCTTTAGGCCTGGTTGTTAACGAACTTGTTTCCAATTCTCTAAAATACGCATTTCCGGGCAGAAGCAAAGGAAAAATTCAAATTAAACTTTTTAAAAGCAGAGATGGGAATAAGCCGGGTAATGTGGATGGAAAACTCACCAGAGATGCCAGGTGTGGAAAACTCATCAAAGAAGCCGGATATACCCTTATTATTTCGGACAATGGAATTGGCATTCCTGAAAATATTGATTTGGAGAATTCGGATACACTTGGTCTCCAGTTAGTAAACATCCTGATAGGTCAGCTGGAAGGTGAAATCCATCTAAAAAGAGATAGAGGTACCGAATTCAAAATAGAAATAAATGTGAGACAGAAGATATGTGGGAAAGATCCGGCGTGAACATAATACGGCCGACAGCTGTGTCAGTTTTTATGGTCACATATGCCATGTTTATTTAATTTTATTATACCATGTTCAATTAATTTTATTATTCCAGATTTGTTTAATTCAATTATACCAGGTTTGTTTAATTCAATTATTCCAGGCTTAATTAATCTCTTAAGCGTATTTTTCCGGTCGAATCCATTAACCCATAAAAGGTATGACGGTGCATAACTCATATTTTCTGTCTGTACTTTAATTCCCTGAACCTTATCCTGAATTCGGTTCCTTCATCCGTCGTATTGAGTCCAATGCTTCCTTCGATCTGGTCCACAAGGTTAGTTACAAGCTGCAAGCCAAGAGAATCGGTTTCACGGAAATCGATATCTTCAGGTAAGCCCCTGCCGTTGTCTTTAACAGTGAGTGAAAAACAATTTTCTTTCTCTTCTTTTTTGAGACAAATGCAGATCTCGCCGCTTTCCCTTTCAGAAAAGGCATGTTTGAGGGCATTTGAAACGAGTTCATTGATTATAATACCCAGAGGAACAGCAGTGTCCATCCCAAGAAAAACCTTATCAACATCAAGTTTCAGACTTATATCTTTATTACCTATGGAATAAGCACCGAAAAGGTAATTAGCAAGGTTCTGGATGTAGTCTGCAAAGTCCACACTGATCATATCTTCTGACTGGTAGAGTTTTTCATGAACAAGAGCCATAGACTTGACTCTATGCTGGCTGTCCCTGAAAGCCTCGATTACCTTTTCATCATTGAAATTTCCAGCCTCAAGGTAGAGAAGGGTTGAGATTACCTGAAGGTTATTTTTAATTCTGTGGTGGATCTCTTTTTTACGGATTTCCTCCATTTGAAGGAGAGCTTCTTCGGCTTTTTTATGCTCTGTTATGTCCAGAATAATCCCCTGCAGGTGGATTTCCCCACTTTCATCTCTCTGGATAAAAGTCCTTTCATCCACCCAGCGGACTTCTCCGGACCTGGTAATTATCCTGTATTCTGAGCTGTAATCCTCAGACCCTGATTCAACATTCCTTGCAAGTTCGAACTCTACCTGTTCCAGGTCTTCAGGATAGACAATGTCCCCGTAAAGAATTCTTCTTGAAGTAAAATCTTCTACCTTATATCCGAGCCTTGTAACGTTTTCCGAGACAAATTCTATTGGCCAGCCTTCTTCATATTTCCACAAAAAGACAATAACAGGGCTGCTATTAATTATGCTCTCAAGCTCTTCTTTCAATTTGTTTGAGTGCTCAAGCTTCCTGGCATATTCGAGAAGAGCTTTTTCTGCTTCTCTCCTCTGGGTTGTAACCCTGTCAAGCACCAGGCGCGTTTCTTCGATTCCATCGGTAAGAAGCTTAAAATCTCCCTGCCCCTGTATCTGAATTGATCTCTTGAAATTATTATGCCGGAAAGCTGTAAGAACAGCATTTGAATCATCGATAATTATATTAAGGGTCTCGGAAAACTTGTCAAGTGTATCTTCAAGCTCCCTGAATTCTCCCTGCACATCTACTTTGACTCTTTCTTTTAATTCCCCTTTTGCAAGGGCATTGGTAACTCTCATAGTCTCCCGGATAGGGATAACCACAGCGCTAAGGATTTCATTCAGGCCTTTAGGAATTTCCTGGAAATCGATTTCTACATCCGTATCAGCCCTTACTCCAAGCTCCCCTTTAACAGCACCTTCTGCAATGCTCTTAAAGTCCTTTACGATTCTGTTAATTGGCTCGGTTACGGACCTGGCAATCATATAGGCAAGGGCAGCCATGAACAGGATTGAAATTGCAGAGATAATAAGAAGCCTGTCTCTCAGGTCAGTTACTCCGGCAAGCATTTCCTCTTTGGGGACAACCAGCACGAAAGAAAAATCTCCCGTTTCAACGGGCTCGTAGAAGAGAATTACGTTTTTTCCTGTGGTAGGGTCTATCGTTTCAAGGTGCCCGCTAACGCCATTTTTTATGTCAACAGTGGCTTTTTCGAGATTCTCTCCTCCAAAATCATGAAGATTCTTTTCTCCTATCCATTCCTTATGCGTGGGATGGGAGAGAAGAACACCGGTATTGCTTACCATAAAGGCATATCCAGTATCAAAAGTCCTGACTTCGCTTACTTCCTCATCCACATAATCGAGAGAAACATCCACGCCTCCTATCCCTGCGAATTTTCCGTCTTTCATGATTGGGGAGACATAGCTAACCATGAACACTCCTTCATAAAAGTAAGGTTCTGTAAGCACATCTTCCTCCATAGACTTCGGGAGCTGATAGTAATCCGAGGTATCATAGTGAAGCAGAGGAGCAACTGCAACGGTCCCGTTCATTTTATTCCAGTAAGGAACGAACCTTCCAGTTTCATCATGAGCTGGTGTATTTACGTATTCCGAGTCTTTCCCATCAAAGGAATCGGGCTCAAAAGCCACATAAGTACCGAGGAGATGAGGATTATCGCGGAGCAGGTTTTCCAGAATAAGAAGAGCTTCCTCCCTGTCTGCGGTTTCATAGCTTTCCATTGTGGTGGAAATTGTCTTTGCAATGGCAAAATTGGCTTTCATATCCGCATCGAACTGATTTGCATAATTGGAGGCCATTTCAACCGACTGCTGGTATGCCAGTTTTTCTTCCTGGGTCGTGACCGTTGAAATGATCACAGCTGTGGATGCCGTAAGAATCATAAAGACCCCAAGCACGGTATAAATAATCATTTTTGTTCTTAAAGGGGTGTTGCTGAGCATTCCAATCCTCACCGGTTTCCTCTCAATTTTAGCTGGCTGTAAAGGGAATAAGCAGTTTTCCATATATTTATGTCTGAAAAAACAGGTACAATCGGGCTTTAATGAATAAATTTTATGGGCACTTTAATATTTAAAAACTACTTAAAAGTACCCCTATAAAAATAAAGAAAGAATAAATAAAAAATTGCAGGAGTTGCTCCTGCATCTCATTTAATGCTTATACCGATGAATGCTTATACCGATGAGGTTTCATTTACTGCAACTTTTCTTTTTCTCAACCTCGATATATTCTCTTTCTGGGAATAGAACCAGAGAGGGATATAAAGGGCAAGCACAAGGAAGCCGACTATTGTGGAAGTCCAGCCCACCTCAAGGCTGTTGAGATAAATAATCCCTATCAGGCACAGAGGAAGATTAAAGAACCCGAAGAAAGCAGCAACATACTGCCAGCCCCCGGGTGCTTTGAATGGCCTTTCAAGTGTTGAGAAGCGGGGATCGAATTTTGCTTTCACGTATGCAAAAAGGCTGATCCCGTTAGCACAGACATATCCTATTGCAGAGGCTGCAAGGATGGCTGCAGGAGTTCCCAGGAAGATAAAACCCATGTTAAAGAGGGCAATGACGATCATAGCATTAACCGGGGTTCCGTGATGGTTCATCTTCCCAAAGAACTCAGGCAGGTTACCCTCTTCAGCCATGGAGAACATAGCCCTTGAGGCTCCCAGGAAAGCGGTCTGGATGATAAGGACCATTGCTGCAATCAGCATGAGTATTGTCAGGGCTCCTCCAATTGAACCAAGGGTAATCTGAGCCATGGGGAGCATTGGAGAGAACGGCTCTGCCAGGATTCCTTCGACGCCCAGGGTCCCGGTACAGGCCGCCTGGACAAGAATGAAGGTCACAAGACAGATAGCCCCGCAGATAAAGAGGGCTTTGGGTACATCGGATTTAGGCTGCTTGTACTCGGGCCCGTAAATAGCCGCAGTTTCCCACGCACATGCACTCCACTGTGCCATTGCAAAAAGCCCTAGCAGGATAAGGATGTGCTGTACGTCCCAGTTCCAATCAGTCGGAAGCCAGGCGCCTGTGATATTGCTCATTTCGAAGTGCCCTGTTACGAAAGGTGCAAGGGAGATAATTATAAGCGGGGCAAGCGAAAGAACCGCAAGGATATATCCAAGCGTTGCCCCTCCTGAGAGCCCTCGGTAGTTTACAAGGATAAGGAACAAAAACACAGTCGCGCCGGAAGCAAGGTATATGGCAATGTCAGGAACTCCTGCAAATGCCGGGACAAGCCCTTTAAGGTAGCTTCCTATAAGGATTGAAAAGATAGCAAGCACAGGGTTCCAGGCAAACCAGTAGCTCCATGCGCTGAAACCTCCAAGCAGCTTGCTCTTGTCATATTTCTTTTTCCCTCCATTTGCTCCGAACACGCTCTGGGCATATCCTGGCAATCCGGAAGCCTTTGGAAACATCGTTGCAAGCTCTCCGTAGGCAAAGTTCTGCATGAAGCCCTGGAAAACGGAGAGCGCCCACACTATAATTGCAAAAGCCCAGACATAGCTTGCAAAGTAGCCGATAGAGGGGAGGATCAGCACAGGTACACCAAGGGCGATTGCAAGCCCCTGCTTCCAGTCAATTGTACGCTGAAGCCCTCCAGATTCATTATTATCATCACTCATTTTGCTCACTCCATTGATTATCTATTGGCATAGCCTGACGATTCGCACAGCTCCTGCAGAAAATATGCCTGCAGAACCCGCAAGCAGAAAAAAATGGATAGATGTTCAGAAGAAATCAGGAGCCATAAGGGAAGACGCTGCAGTTTTTCTATGCAACAGTCCCTGAATAACCGCCTCTGATCCTTAAAAATTCAGAGGAGATGAGGCCCTGATTTCTTCCTTAATTATAGACTCTTTTATGCGAATTCGGTTCTACCGTCTGTTTATCTGGTCTGTTTCCTGAAGAGATTGCAGGAATTAATCTTAATATCGAGCAGTTTCTCGATATTCATCTTTGCAGCAATGCCTTTTGCAGCACCCGGTACTGATGTGATAACTCCAATATCGAGCTCCTCACGGAGTTCGCGCATGACATGCTCGTCAGCAAGGTCCATTGTATCGACATTAAGTTTCTTTGCCACGTATTCTTTAGCTTCTGCAATGCGCATGTTCTTTGAGAACTGCATCCTTGCTACAAGGTCTCCTGCTGCTCTCATCCCTGTCATACCTGAAGCCATTATATGGGAGATCGGCATACCCAGAGGGTCGCCGACCCCGACCTATATGCCGTCTACGCCTGCAATCTCGACCATTGCCTTGCTTGCCCTTGTAACGGCATCAATCGGAGGAGTTTCAAGCATTGGGATTCCGCCGACTCCCATTCCCATATCTACGTGGCAGGGAATTGGAGAAGCCTTAACAGCCGCCTTCATGAAGTTGACAGCGCGTGCAAGGTTCCAGGGAGAGGTCTTGCTTGTGTTTGTGTTGCACACAGGGCCGAAAACGTTTGCTCCTGCTTTTGCAACAAGAGGAGCCTGCTGGTGGGGCCAGAGACCCGCAAGGGTGACTCCGTCATACTGGAGGTTACCGTGCATACCAAGTACGCATTCTCCTGCCATTCCTGCTTCTATGTACATGTCAGGGAACTCTTTTCTGAGAGCCTGGATTGCGTGCAGGGTTCCGTACATGTCAGCGTCTCCTGCAGCTGCAGTTGTGTCGAAGTTAACACCATCTGCGCCGGAAGCAAAGAGTTTCTGCATAACCCATACAGTGTCCCTTGTAAGGTGCTCGGCTGCGTGTTCCATCGATTCCCAGGCTTCCTGAATCTTGAAAGCCTTCATAAGGTCTCCGGGGTTCTCGAAAGGTCCGTCAGGGGTATAATACAATCCCATGTTCGGCATTGCGCCGTAAAAGAGCGGGATGATCATGTTCTGCTGGCACACTTCCATTGCCTGGCACTCGTTTGAAACTACGGGTTTCACGGGCTTGAAACTGTAGTCAATGTGACCAAGCTCCATAGTGTCTGCGCCAAATGCCCTCTCGTGCATCATGCAGCCGACAAGGCGGCTGGAAGGAATGCCTACACCGCTGTTGCCCTGGTCGCCGTCAAGCCTCAGAGTCCCTATATCGTGTGTTACCGGAACTTCCATGCCGTGTTCAACACTGACAGTTTTTCCGGGCATCATAAGGATTTCCGCAAGCTTGTCGATCTCATCGGCACTAAGATCAGGAATTTCTCCGAGGTCTGAGGCATTCGCCATTCCTGCCTCAAGTTCCTCCATGATCTTCTCTTTAGTAAGGAAGATCCTTTTCCCGTCTCCCATTCTTAAAGCATATTCGGTTGCCATTTTTGTCACCACTGGTCAAATAAGGTTGCCTGAACTGATAAATAAACCTGGATAACTGAAAAGGAAGATTAAACTGCTAAATTTAAACCATAAATGGTTGGACTGAAGTATGGGGTTCAGAGCAGCAGTTCTTTTGCCTTTGCCACGGCTTCGCTTGCATTTTCTGCATAGCAGTCCGCGCCTATTTTGTCAGCCCAGGCCTGGGTTGCAGGGGCACCGCCTACCATAACTTTAACACGGTTGCGGATTCCTTCTTCTTTAAGAAGCTCGATAACTTCCCTCTGGCCCTGAAGGGTTGTGGTCATGAGTGCGGAAATCCCTATCATGTTTGCATTGACTTCCTTTGCCTTCTCGACAAAGTTCTTTATGGGAACGTCCCTGCCTATATCATAAACCTCAAAGCCGGCAGACTGCAGCATGGTTGAGACGATTGACTTGCCTATATCGTGCACGTCTCCTTCCACTGTGCCGTTTACAATAACTCCCAGTTTCTTTGTCTCTGTTCCTGCAGGCATATCCGCTTCAAGGGCTTTTACTCCTGAAGTCATTGCATCGGCTGCCATCATCACATGCGGCAGGAAAAGTTTCCCTCTCTCAAACAGAACTCCCACCTGGTTCATGCCGGCAGAAAGCCCTTTTTCAATAATTTCTGCAGGCTCCATGATCTGCTTTGCTTTCTCAACCGCAGCAAGTACTGCATCTTTTTTACAGGAAATTACTGCGTCTGAAAGCTCGTGAATCACTTCTTCTTTAGTTGCCATTTTTAACCTCCAATTATCGTCAGGGTCCCTTCAGCATTGATTATGTGACTGAAGCCTGATTGATTGCATGTATTATATATGCAAAATTATATAGCCCAGCCTATGGTGTTTTTTCTTAATGGTATGGTGCCGGAACTTCTCCAGTGCGCTGTACAGATAACAGGGAAAAGGAAAGGGTCCCTGGTAAAGGATTAAAAGATTGGTCTTTTCAATAGTGGCAAAATTTTTAACGCCAGCAAAACAGGATAATCAAAAGCAGGGTGAAAAAGGGAATTTAGTTGAGAGCATCTCATAAGCTCAAAAGTGCACCTGAATCCTTAAAAGTTGATTCGGAGCCCATCTTTAAAAGACAACACTTAAAAGTAAGATATGACTTAAAATAACTCATACTTATTTTGAGTGCACATGCTTACTTTGAGTGTATGTTCTGTTCGCCCAGTACACAGACTCTAATTGTCCCGACACTTGTCTGAAAATCCGTGCAGATATCCGGATGAGCATGGATTTTTTCAGGAATATCCTTTTTTTTCTTGAGCTGACAGAAACAGGTATCTTCAAGCCCAAACTTTTTAAAGAGCTCACAGGTTTCACACAGGCAGTCCTCTTTTTTCTCCTCTCCCTGGATTATGCCCCCCCTGGCACAAAACATACCTGAGCCGCCTGGATAGGAAGGACAATATTTGCAGAGGCAGGCTTTCAAATGATGGTATGACCCGCAGATCCCAAAGTATCTTCCATATTCTTCTCTGGCTCTCAGGACTACACCATCTCTGTCCTCTGAAGATTCTTCTGCTTCTGCGTTTTCAGTATCTTCCAAATTTTTTGCTGAGGCCTCAGAATCCAGAACATTCCTCCTGTGAAAAAAGGATTAATTTATAAGATGTCAAAATATATTGTATATTGCTTGAGGGTTTTATAAATACATTTTTACCGTTCCATAAGAGTTCTGGAATCTGAAAAGCTCTGGAGGATAAGGGATACTATGGGATTTAATCAGGTAGCTGAAAGCGACGAAACGCTTCTTGATGAAGTACTCGAAAGGCAGCGAATTCTGGAAACTGTAATAAATAACAGCCCTGTAATGGCTTTTCTCTGGACTCCGGAAGAGGACTGGCCTGCCAAATATGTCTCGGAAAACGTAAGCCAGCTGGGGTACAGTGCAGAGGATTTCCTTACAGGCAGGATAATGTATGCGAATATCGTTCATTCTGAGGATATAGATAAGGTAAGAAAAGAACTTACCAGGTGCTGTGAAATAGGAAAAGATGATTTTGTCAATAGATACAGGATTATTACAGGCAAGGGAGAGATCTGCTGGGTTGAAGAAAAAACCTTTATCCAGCGCGATGAGAAAGGAAATGTGGTTAATTTCCAGGGTATAGTCAGGGATGTTACTTCCGAAATCAAAAATGAGGTAGCATTGCGCGACGCCCTCGAGAGCCAGAAAGCCCTCATGGAAAAACAAAAAGCCCTGCTAGAGCGTCAGAGAGCACTCGAAACAGTAATTAATAACAGTTCTGTGGTAGTTTTTCTCTGGAAAGCAGAAAAATACTGGCCCACGCTCTATGTGTCAGAAAATGTCCGGCAGTTCGGGTATGCTCCGGAAGATTTTATCTCGGGAAGGGTCCTTTATGGGAAAATTATCCATCCTGAAGACCTTCTTCTTGTGGAACTCGAACTCGAAGAAAACTGTGAAGAAGGCGGAAAGGAATTTGAACGCCAGTACCGCATCCTGACACAGACCGGAGAGGTCCGCTGGGTTGAAGAAAAAACCTTTATCCAGCGCAATCAGGAGGGTCAGGTGACAAATTTCCAGGGCATTATCGAGGACGTAACCGAAAAGATCAAAACCTGAAAATAACCGACATTTCCCAGAACAGGCTTTTATTTCCTGCAACAGGTTTTTCTGCATCCCTTCATTCTTTTCAACTTTTCCTGTTTTGCCTATTTTTCTTTGTTTTCTCTTTTTGAGCCATTCGGAAATCTATTGAGATTCTTTACGGCTCTGGAAGAGACCCCCCAGCATGCAAAAATGCAAAGATATAAGATATTAAAGCAATGCAATACAATTGAATCTGATAAATTTCTTTCTTCAAGAGGCATCCGATTACCCTGAAAGCTCACCTGAACAAAGAGAAATTGTAAGAAAAAAAGCTACTTAAGCGAACGATATGTATATGATAGAAGAAAATATATTTACAATTAATAATAATGGTGTTATAAAATATTCCAATAGATACTTTATACTCTGGATATGTTCTGTTCAATTGCCCTGTTTGTAATAAAAAGGTTCAGGATAAATGCTAAAGATTTAAACTATAAATTTCAAATGCAAAAAACACTTCTAACCTGTAACTCGATTGCAGGTTAAGCTTGAATATTATATCTGGTCTATATTTCAACCTGTTATATGGTGCAAATACAGAGAGAATTATTTCGACCAGTTGAGGTGCATAATATGGAAGATTCTTTACTTGACCTGATTTTCTTGTCTGAAAAAAGAAAGAATGTAATTCTTCTTTTGCTTGAAGGACCAAAAGACATGAATACAATTAAAAAAGCCCTTAAAGCAAGTGCAACCTCAGTCCAGCCTCAGATAAAAATGCTGAAAGAAAAACACCTTGTAGTTCAGGATAAGGATACCTACAGGCTCAGTGAGATAGGAAAAATTATAGCTGATAAAATGAAGCCTCTGCTGGATACTCTTTCCGTGCTGGAAGAAAATACAGACTACTGGGCTGACAGAGATGTAAGCAAAATCCCACCTTTTCTCCTCCGCCGCATAGGGGAGCTTGGGCACTGCATTACAGTTGAACCCAAAATAGAAAATATGTTTGAAATGATCCCGGAATATGTAGAGAATGCTGAAAAATCCGGAAGGTTCGAGACTTTGATTTCTTATTTCCATCCTCTTTTTCCCTCTTTTTACCTTGGGCTTGCAAAAAAGGGTACGTCAGTGTCTTTGGTTCTTCCCGAGCCAATCCTTAAAAGATGGGCTGAAGATGACTACAGGGAACAAACAGAACAGTTTTTGAAAATGGAAAACACAAAGATCATAGTCTGTAAAGACTGTGAAAAAACACCTACTATTGTGGCAGCAGACAATTTTATGGGAATAGCTCTTTTCCCGAAAGAAGGTACCTTTGACCGAAGGTTTGTAATATGTTTTGAGCCCGGTGCTCTTGCCTGGGGCAAAGAACTCTATGATTATTATGAGCAGAACTCTGAGCAGATCAAGGATATTGAGGGTTACATAAGTACACAGTAAAGAAATTCTTAAGAAATAGAAAATAAGAAATAGAAAATAAGAAATAGAAAATAAGAAATAGAAAATAAGAAATAGAAAAAATAGGAAAGACTTTTATGATTCTTAAGAACTTTTAAATTAATAAAAAACCTCCTGTCACAAAAGATATTCCTCAAACCCTGCCTCTCCCTTTGCATAAGCTTCGTGCCAGTCCATGGGCACAGGCACTTTATCATATAGAATTTTTCTCTGCGCCTCAAGCAGTTCCGGCTCTTTTCCCATGAACTCTGCAGCAGACAGGACTGTGTTTTCAACCTTTCCTGCGAGCTCTTTCAACCACCTGTAGCCTTCAAAAGACCTGAGGAGATGATGGTCCAGGATGAGAGTTTCAACGTTTTCAGCCAAAAGAAGGGCATTTTCTGACGCCTCTTTTGAAGCTTCGGGAACATGGTGAGAGAGATAAAGCGGAGGGCCAGAAGCAAAAACGACTGTCGGGTTCCAGGAAAGTATCTCCATCACTGTTTCCCTGTCCAGGAGCTGGATATCCGAACTGTGGACAAACACTTCGTCTCCTTCTGAAATCCGTGTCATCATTACCGTGCCAAACCCTTTATTTCTGGTCCCGTGCGGGGCAGGGGCAGAAAAACTAATATTGCCAGAACTGGCACCTTCGGAAGCAGGAAGAGTATATCCAAGAAAACGAGAGAATTCTTCTCTCCTGCGTGCAGATAATCCCGAAATTTTTTCCGGGCCTTTGCACCAGAACCTTATCCCTTTTAAAGGGGGAAGAGCTTCTACTGGCAGTTGATACGGGTCTTCTGCTTTCATGGGCATGTGATCCCCATGGTAGTGGCTGACAACTATGTCTGTTGCGCCTTCAAATTCTGCAAGAATTTTCCTCCTGATCCTGAAAGCGGCTGCAACCTCAACAGGGTGAGGAAGCAAACCGTAACGCAGGCGGGCAAGGGCAACTCCCGGGTCGATAAGAATCTTCCTTTCCCTGGTTTTTACAGCACAGGCAAGAGATCTTGCTCCAAAGGACTCGCATCCCAGTATCTCGATCTGCATATGTTTCTATCTGTTTGCATGAATAAATGCCCTTCTAAGAGGCCATGTTCTATAGCGCGACAGGGCAATTACATATTTAAGCAACTATCTTTTTATTTTTTGTTTGAGAATATTAGAATTTCCAGAAAATTTACCCCTCATGCTTAATATAATTAAATAGAAATGAATTCTTACGAAAAAATAATAAAAATTGTGGAAATTATTTTTCGTTTCATATTATATACATTTTTTTAAAATAGTAAATCTGCCAACTGAGATATATTTTTTATAACTTCATAAGTTTTAAAAATGTTCTATTATTTAAATTTTTCTTCTAATTTTTAAGGAATAAAGCCCTTTGATACCCATTTTACACAGAATAAGTATTTATACAACTATATCAATTATACTATTGATAAAACATAATACCATTAAACAATAATGTGACCAGTGATTTATCGGGGGATAATTTTGATCATTTGGGTTCAGAAAAAGTTTCGGTTAATTACAGCTCTTACAGCAGGCACTGGTGGACACTGAAATGCCAGAAGGATGCGGGCTACAAAACGCGTTCATTTTCATGCCTGCAAGAAATGCTTGCGTTTCAGAATAATTTCAAACTTACATATCTTACAAAAACAGAAGCTAAAAACGGAAATTAAAACAGAAGTTAAAACAGAAGTTAAAAACAGAAATAAAAAACGGAATTTGAAAACAAAAGTTAAACACGGTAATTTAACCAACAGGGTTGAAACAAATATAATCAAATTTACTTGGAGTGGGACAGATGACTCTTTCTAACCTGACTGAAGCTGAAAAAACGATATTGATGGATGAAACCGTAACTGACTTAAAACACTCGTTAGAAACTGCCATAAAGAAGTTGCTTATTGAATACGAAAATGATCTTGAAACTAACCTCAATATTTCAAAAGTCGAGGTAAACTTTATTGTTAAACTGGACGGAATTGAGGTATGAAATTTACCGCTGTTCAATGCGAGTGCCACTGACGCCCTTTATAATATGGGGCTGAAGTGAACTCGCGCCAGCTCTTCTTCCTGTTCTTTAATTGGCGAAATATCGATTCCAGCCAGGGTGGAATTCATTTATTCTTATTTGAAATCAATTTTGGTTCAGATGACAATCGACTATAGAATCCATTTTACTCAATTAATCAATCAAAATTTATTTATCAAGTGTAGAGCATAGAGAACTGAGAAATCACGCAGGTCAGAAGAATAAAAGATGCCAGACCGGTCGAGGAATATCTCAGAGCCCAGGAGCGCTTCAAACACCTCTTCACAATGGAAGACGGGGAAGAGGAAAAAGAGGAAATTAAGAAAATTCAGGCAATGGCGAACTGGAACATAAAACATTACGGGCTCCAATAACAGTTTTAGCCTGGGCCTAATAATACTTTCAAGCCTTCTTAACTTTTGCACTCTCTTCACTCAGCCCTGCCCATATAACCTTATACCCCAGGTATTCGAGCACAGGATAATAGAGACTGCTGTCCAGCCCGTAACCCTCAAAAACTTTTACTGCATCAGAATATGTCTTCACAGCTCCTGGCTTTTCAAGCTCAAGATTAATTCGCTCAAGCAGCTGCCTGTGGATTAAGTAATTTTCAAGAAGCACATAATCTCTGTATTTTTCAGATCCCCGGGTTCCCGTAAATTTTTCTGCAAGCACTTCTTTTAAGGCCTCAGGCATAACTCCTTTCTCAGCTGCTATTTTTTCAAGGCTGATAAGTTCTCCTGAAAGGGGAATCTCTATTTCATGCAGTTTTGATCTGTCTTCTGCAAGCCTTTTTTCTTCGTATTTTCTGAGAACCTGAGTGACCTCATTTGCAGGAATCTTCCTGTCAAAGAAAATCACATCCTGAGCAGGAAAATCCTTTTCGGAGCACCTGAGCTTCCTGTTAATCAGGAGAATAACAGGTTCTTTTACATCTTTCAGTTTCTCTATCTTCTTTTTGAGGTATTCAGGAGTCCAGAAGCCGACAATTTCTGCATAAACCTTTATCCCGTTTTTCTGGAGGGAAAAATCCGGAACAAAAGCGAACCTGCCTGCTTTTAGAATTGTCGGCTCCCTTTTTACTTCCCAGCCCCCGAAACTCAGGCTTGCAAACTGTTGTTCAAAAGTGCTATCAAAAGCTTCACCTTCAACAGCTGTTTCTGCTTCCACGGTCCCGGCTTCTTTTTCTATAGGTCTGCCCTCATCTTCGATCCCTATTCCTGTTTCTAGCCTGTATCCTTCTTTTTCTTCGGCGAGCTGAAGGCCAGGAGAGAGGCTTTCGGAATAGCCAGCTGCCTCAGGTACGAACCTGAAAGCTTCTTCAGAGCCATCAAGGGAAAATTCGAGGATTCTCTTCCCCTGATATCCTTTGTACAGAATGCCTGCCTTCAACTTCCAGCTCTTTGATTTCAGGAGAATCGGAAAGAGTTTTGCAAAAGAATTTCCATACCGTTCCGACATCCTGAAAAGAGACGCCGGTCCGTCAAGATGAAGGTGAACATTTTTTAATTTTCCAGTTTCTTCAGTTTCATTATTTCTTTTACTTTCTTTTATTTGACTTTCTTTTCTTATGCTTTCTTTTCTTGAACTTTCTTTTCTTGAATTTTCTTTTATTTGACTTTCTTTTGTTAGATTTCTTTTTCCTGGACTTTCTTTTTTTCCAGCTTCTTCCTGTGCATCCTCAAGGGAATACATAAGCCCTGACCTTAGAATTTTCCAAAGGATTCTCTGAAAATCTCCTGTAATCCAGATATCGAGGTCAATGGCACGGAAGAGCAGGGTCTGGGTCAGGGAGATATTATACTGCCTGAGGAGTTCTGAAGGCGCAGGAGGGTTGAATTCTTTAAGGACCTGGTTCTCCTCAAGGTCTGCCCATAGAGATTTTTCCAGCTCTGGAACGGAAACCGAGAGGTTTTTCGCAGCTTTCTGTAATGCCTCTTCTCTTTCTTCCGGAAAAATAGCCATCCCTTCACAGGCTTCAAAGACAGATTCCCTGGCTTTTGATGGGTCAACAGCCGAGGAGGTCTCGACTACAGCCCGCCTTCCAAGAAGCTGGGAAAGACCCCGGATAAATCGGTAGTTCATCTCTTCATAACCTTCAAGTTCTGCAAGGAGGGCTCCGTAAGTCTTTCCAACGTGTTGCCTGAAAGTCCCGATAAGGAGTTCGGCAAGTTCAAGGTTCTCGGAGTCCAGAGCTGCATATGCCGGTCTGATTTTGCCTCCGGAGATGCGGGTCATCAGGAGGTCAGATGTTAGCATGAGAATCCCCTTTCTGGCTTGCAAAGCTTTCTTTTTCTGCCTTCCGAGATTCTTTTCGGTTTGAAACAGCTTCTTTTCTTCTTTTTGCAGTTCCTGTTTCCGTGGTTTCTGCAGCGATTATCTCGTATAGCACGGCTTCCTTTCCTTCTTTTTTCCTCAGGATCCTTCCAAGGCGCTGGACATATGCCCGTTTGCTGCCTGTCCCGCTTGCTATGATACCTACATTTGCCTCAGGAACATCGATTCCTTCGTCAAGCACCTTTGAGGTAACAACAGCCCTGTAGCTTCCCTGCCTGAATTTTTCGAGAATGGAACTTCTTTCTCTGGAAGGGGTTCTGTAAGTAATCGCGGGAATAAGAAAGGTGCTGGATATCCGGTGCACAAGCCGGTTGTGTTCCGTGAAGATGAATATCCTGTCTTCTCTGTGCTGCGACAGGATTTCCCTAAGTTTCTCGATTTTTGCACTGCTATTAAATGCCAGGTCTCTTGCTGAATTTCTTGCAAGCAGGGCTTTTCTGGCTTCAGGGTCTCTCCCGCTTTTCATAACCAGTTTCTGGAAGTCCTGCGTGCCTCTCATTATCATTCCGGTTTTTCTGAGGTAGTCAAGAAATACGGAATAGTCCCTATCGTATTCTTCCTGTTCTTCATCGGTGAGCGACACAGCAATCCTTTTTATCGTATAAGGTGCAAGGTGTCCGCCTGCAAGTTCCGAGACCTTTTTTTCATAGACATTTCCCCCTACAAGCCGGTTGAGTTCGGTATGCAGGCCGTCTTCCCTTTCATACGTGGCTGTAAGCCCGAGCCTGCATGGGGCTGCGGAAAACTCGGCAATGCTTCTATAACCGGCTGCAGGCAGGTGGTGAACTTCATCAAAAATGATGAGTCCGAACCTGTTACCAAGTGTTTCGGCGTGAATATAAGCAGAATCGTAAGTGGAAACCGTTATCGGCAGAATTTTCTTTTCTCCGCCCCCGAGTTTACCTATTTCTATTGAAAATGCTTTTTCAAGCTCATTTTTCCATTGTTCAAGCAGGTCAAGAGTAGGAACGATAACAAGAGCAGGGGTATTGCAGCCGGCTATTGCCCGGATACCCGTAAGTGTTTTTCCGCTTCCGGTAGGCAGGACTAGTACTCCTCGTTTCTCGTTTTCCCCCCAGGAAATAAGAGCTTCAGCCTGGTAATCCCTTAACTTCAGTTTTTTTCCTGAAGCTTCGTAAGCTGCTGCAAGGTCGGGACATGGAAGAAGGTCAAGAACCGAGTCTTCAAAATCAATTCCTGAATCTTTCAGGTAATTGATTATGTCTTTGTAGTACATTGCCGGAGCCCTGAAGCTTCCGCTCCTTTCGTCCCACACAGAGTTAGGAACTCTTATGTTACCTTTTATAAGAATAGTTCCCTGCTTGAAGCTGATTTTAATCATTGTTTACTAAGAGACCGGACATGGTATATAAGAATTAGTTACCCGAATTGCATTTCGGGTGGACATATTGTTGTGGTGCAGAAATCAATGATACAGCCAAACTTGATTTTTTAAAAACTCATTTATCTTCGTGAATTAAATGATAACAGCAAAAAAATTGTATTTGTGATTTATGGCCAATTCATTCAACTAAGATTATTACAATAATTCCAAAGTTAAAAACAATTTGAATTATACATTAGGACTTACGCACTTGAGGATTAGAATCATGATCAATAGACCCTGCAGTTAAATCGTCTATTTAGACATTTGAAGGTTTAGAGCTGTTGTTTTTCAGTTCAACCGCGTAAGTCCTATACATAAGTGCCTGCTGTAAAAGCAGCTCCATCAATCCACATTGCCAATAAAAATACCGATATATAATATTAATTTTTAATCAAATAGTATTATAATTTATTCTTTAGTTTGAAAATTTAGCCGTAAAACTTTAATAAAATTAAGTATTAATTGTCCAATACTAAATTAAAAAATATATAGAGTGTTCAAACTAAATTTGCAATGTCGGTTTGAACCCCTGTATGCCCTGAGATAGGTTATAGTTTAACTTTGATAGTGTTTAAATTTGCGTAATCTTGGCCTCTGGGGCAATAATAAGCGGTAAAGAAAATGAACACCAAAAAAGTGAAATTAAAGTATATGTACACAATTTGTGTTTTGCTGTTTTTATTTACTGTGCCAGTGTCTGCAGCTCCTGATGCTCTACTAGATAGAAGCCGCACTCAGTTTGGAGACCTTACTACTAGTGAGATAAATTATATTAACGCAAGATTTGTTGAAGTCAAAGGCGATATTATGTTTATTCCTGATATCACCTCGAATTTAGATTTCCAAACTGGAGCTGCGAGTGATTCCTATTTTATAAACAATGGTATTGACTCGCTTGATGATACAACAGACGTAAATATTGTTTTAATCCATACTCATGGAGGAGTAAGTGGATCTTCATGTCGTTTGCAATTTAAGGACGGAAGCTTGTTAACGGCTTCCGATGTATCTAATTGGCTGGACCAAAGAGATGGAGGATTCTTTTTTGCAGGTGCATGCAGCTCTGCAAAATATACAGATTTAGGAATGCTTTCATTTACAAAGGATTTGACAGTTACTTTGGGTACAGAGGTACTGTTAATACAATGCGTAACGCTCGATTTTATGCAGCATTTTTTGAGCATGCTAGTTTAGCCGATGTAGAAGTTTGTGATGCAGCCGACTATGCGGAGGATCAAGTGTTCCTTGATTTCGGGTATGCAGATGACGTTGGAGATAATACATTTTTTGGCGATTCTAATGTATGTTTAAATAGTTAAGGAGACGGAATCATGAAACTTAGGCAAATTTGTATATTAGCTTTGATACTAGCAAGCTCAATATTTGTGGCTTTTGCTTCTGAAGAGGGAGGGCTAATATTTACAAAAGAAGATGTAAAACAAACAAAACACCTTGATCCATCAACCGCAGACGTAAATATTAGTTTTGAAGATGCAAAAAACAAGCTGATACTAGAAAATCCGGAAGTAATTACTGAATCTGTTCATGGAGAATTAATTGACAACGAAAATTTCGGGATAATCTGGAGAGTGAGTTCGAAAACAGCTAATGGAAGAAGCATCTCAGCAGGGATAGATGCTTCTAATGGAGATCTGCTTTTTGTATATGATGGGTCAAAAAAAGTAAGGGGAAACAATAATATAAATAAAGATGATGCTTTGACAATAGCAGAAAAATATATTCAATCCAGAGTTTCGGCTGATATGATTAATGAGATTGAGCTTGAAGATGTAAATTATAAGGAATCTGATGCAGACGGCCTCCCAGGAACTTATTTTATAAGTTACGCACGGATTATCAGAGGAATACCTTCTCTTTCAGATGGAGTAATTCTTAGAGTTAATGCAGAAACGGGAGAAATTTCAAGCTATAATAAAAGATGGTCTATGTCTGGAGAAGAGATAGCGCTCATTGATAAGGAACCAAGTATTACGGATGAGGAAGCGATTAAAATCCTCAAAGAATACATGACTAGTGTACCACAAATCGGAGAAGAAAAAGCAAATACTGTAAAAGTTATGTCATCTGATCTTGTCTGGAAAGAGAACAATGACGATAAAATACATCTGGCATGGTGGATTAAGTTCGTGGATTCAAGTTTTGCAGAAGATGAAGACTATCCTGCATCGGTATGGATTGATGCACATTCGGGAGAGATTCTGCTTATTGCTTACGGAAGAGACTGATTTTAAAAGGATTCTAGCTCCTCGCAGTAAAGTGGGCATCGATCTGGAGAATCAGAGAATCTTTAAGAATAATTCCCTGCTTGAAGCTAATTTTGACCATCACCTATTAAGAGCCCAGACAATATATATAATATTTCAGTTATCGGCAGCCACTCTTACTGAGTTTCCTGCATGAAGTCTTTCTCTAAATAATTTTTTATATTTATTCATTACAGAAATAGTAGAATAAATTGCTTTATTGCACAATGTATACCAGGTAAAGAGTTTATTCTTCTTGTTAACCAGAACGGAAGAAAATTAAGGAAAAAAAGTAGAAAAGAGAATTAAAGAAAAGGGAAGAGGGGGATTCAGTGAAAACTAACACAATATCTGCCGGGGAAAATATTGCAGGAAATAAAAAGAAGCCCTCCCCGGAACCTCTTGGTCTGGAGGCTCTTTTTCACAGGTACGGGATTGAACGCAGCCATGCCGACAATGTGGCACGAAATGTTCTCGAGCTTTTCGATGTCCTTGCCCCTGTACACGGGCTCCGCCCTGAGTTTCGAAAGCTTGTGGAAATAGCAGCTCTGGTCCATGACGCAGGAGTGGCTACGGACCTGGAAAACCATCATAAGGCAGGAAGAGATATCCTGCTCCTTCATCCGCCTGCCAATCTGCCCGAGAAACTATGGCAGGTTGTTGCCTGGACTGCTTATCTGCACAAAAAGAGAATCGGGGAAAAGAAACTCAAAAAGCTTAACGAAAAAGATTTCGGAAATATGCCTGAAGACCTCCAGGCCCTTACCCTGAAAGTAGCCGCACTTGTAAGGATTGCTGATGCTCTGGACTACAGCCGGATGGAAAGCAGGATTGGAAAAGTCACTTCTGGCAAACAGAGCATAGTATTCGAAATTCAGGGCAACGGGTCCGTGATCGATGCCGAAAGAATGCATAAGAAAGGTGACCTCTGGCACCTTCTGTATAATACGAAACTGGATTTTGTGGCGGAAATAAAAAAGCCATAAAAGGAAATATGAATCAGTAATGCATCAGTTATATTCGCTTTTAATTCCTGATTTGCAAATATCACGCCAGAAGGTGGTAATTACGGGTCATCTTATACTTGTCAGGCATGGAGAACCCGGTTTGAAACCGGGAGACAGGCTCTCGGGCTGGATTGATATCCCACTAAGCAGGAAAGGGATTGAAGAGGCTCTTGAATGCGCAAAAGCGCTTGAAAATATAGAGATAGACCTCGCTTTTGCTTCTAATCTTTTCAGGGCTCAGGAAACTCTTTCTATCATACTTTCCGCCCAGAAGAAAACAGGCGCCTTTATCCATGAACGAACAGAATTTAATGAACAAACAGGATCTAAAGAGAGTTCGGAAAGGCTAGACTGGTATTCCTACCCCGAAAAACTCAGCGAAAACCTTATCCCCATTTACACAACGCCCGCTTTGAACGAACGCTATTACGGGCAACTTCAGGGCAGAAAAAAGCAGAAAATGGAAGAAAAATACGGCGCTGAACAGGTCTCCCGCTGGCGCTGGAACTTTGAACCAGGCCCTCCGGAAGGAGAAAGCCTGAAAGCCGTCTACGAGCGTGCAGTCCCCTATTTCCAGAACAATATCATGCCTGCCCTGAAAAACGGAAAAAATGTGCTTATCTGCGCCCACCAGAGCAGTTTGAGGGCTCTTGTCAAGTACATAGAAAAGGTTTCCGACGAAGACATCAGAGAAATAAGATTTTCGACAGGCGAACTTGCAATATATCACTACTCCGAAGGAAAACTTGTCCGGGAAAACGAAGAACTCGGACCTGAGCTGAAAAGGAACATTTGAGTCAGATTTTCCCTTTAAGTACTCTTTTTCTTCCTTTTTCTTCCATTCTTTTGTTTTTCTCATTTTCTCTTCCTCTATCCGATTTTACTTACTGGTTTTTCTTCAATTATCGAGCTCAGTTTTTTGATCGGTTTCAGTTTACTGGCTGTTCCTTACTATTTGGAGGATATTATTTCAGCCTCGAAATTCCATTTCAAACCGCATGATAATAAGTACCCATGCTGCCTGTCTGGAAGCGCCGCCCAGAAAGAAGAAAAGTACAAAGGGAGTTAGTGAAAGAAATAAAAAGAAACTTAGGGTATTTTTGAGGAGTCTTCGGCTTTATTTTACTCGTAAATTTTTACAGTAGTTTTTAATTTAATTTCTCTTCTTCATTTTCTTCCTGGCATGAAAGTACGCATATTACAGTCTTGAACGCAACTATTTACACTTGGGCTCTCATAGCAAACTAGAGAAATAATGCTTCATATAGGGAAATTATAGTCTTCGACTCAATGAATTACTCTTTTCATTTGTGGATGGAAATATTCTATCCATCTCTTTGCAAATGATAATTAATTTCTACTCTCATAAATTCATCTTTGATGATATCCTTCAAATGCTTTTTTGATTCAATAAATTTGGCATATATTCTCTTTTGATAGTTATCCATATAAACTCTACAGGATTTGTATCAGATGAATAAGAAGGGAGAAATACAAGTATTATCCCTAATTTTCTGGTTCTTTCAACCATTTTTATAGCGTAGTGTGCCTTTGAATTATCGAGAATGAAAATTTACATTTTCCTGTTCATTCTGTTCCACTATTTTTTCCAGAAACTCACATACATAAACTGCTTTTGAATAATCCTTGGAATCAATAAGGCTATTCCTGTTAATCGTATAAAATGCAAAAGCGTCTGTCTTTATATGGATCCGTGTTTTTGATCATTAAAAGTCTTTTGAACGATCAGAGATGTTGTGTATTTGCCTTTGTTTGTAGTGAAGATTTCTCCAAAGAACCGACAACATATTCTCATCTGGACTAATATCCTCTGGAATTGTCTCGCTTAATTTTTTTAAATTTCTTCAGCATTTTCAGGTCTTTGGTAATCAAGAGTAAGATTTAGGGTTAGGGTGATACAAGTTGAAACCATACAGTATAACCACTATCTGCTTCATGAATACTCTACACTGTGGTTTGCCTTTATTAGCTCCAGCATTCTCTTGTAATCCAAAATTCTCAGATCAAAAGGAGCCTACCAAAAAAATGTACAATAAACGTATATCTTCAGTTTTTGAGGAATTTCAGAGTTCATACTCATAAATATGAGAAAAATATGGAAATGTATATCTATAATTACGTTAACCTGTCAATGTAGTTATAAAATAAATATAAGAGAGCTATTTTATAGAACGATAGGATCTGCACTTATGGGATATGATGAAGAAAGAACCCAAACTCTAGAACAAATATCTGAAACTATGCAACGTGGGTTGGAAATTGCAGACCTATTTATAAATAAAAATTACTTAATTAACCTTAATAAATGTAAACCAATTCCGTTGAAAAGTCACCAACGCTCATTCTCTTATATCTCGATGTTTGAAATTAGTAAAATTGTATATGATGCCCATGAGAACATCAATGATAAACTCGTGAGTGTTTATAGTGCACTATCAAATTTTGGAAGTTCGGCATTACTTGTTATTTTTAGTGATATGGTTGGTGTAAAGTTCTACATTGGAACAAGAAACGTCAATCAACCAAATATTGCAAAAGAAATATTGGGGAAAAGCTTAAGGGGAAACTTTCCGGGTATTGAAATAAGAGAACAATCAGCTTCACAAATTGAAAGATTGTTAGAATCTCATATACCCGATGTATACTCTAATATGGCTGTTTCTGCTGTTTCAATCGTTTCCAGCCCAAGAGATAACGATAAAGATAAGTTTGTACAGGGAATGGAGAAATTTATTGATTCTATGTCAGGTGAAAAGTACACTGCACTATTGATCTCTTCACCTTTAAGTAAGGCTGATTTAGAAAATAAGAAACGAGGATATGAAGAGCTCTATTCCACACTGTCACAATGTGCACAAGCAAATCTGACATACAGCGAAAATAATAGCGAAGCTATAGCCACAGGCATAAGTGATAGCTTTTCAAAATCTATAAATGAGGGCATTAGCGACACAACTGGGACAAATATGGGCACTTCAAGTGGAACAAGTAAGTCCCGGAACCGTGGTCAAAACTTTTCGCTATTTATAATGGGAGTGAATTCTGGCACAAGTCGTGGAACAACTAAAGGAAGTTTTAGCGGATCTTCCACTGGTCATACTGATACCTATTCTGAATCCGAATCTACTAGTAAAACGAAATCAAATACAACAACAACTACTGAAGGGACTTCTGCTAGTATAGCGATCACTAAACAAAACAAGACTGTACAGGTATTGTTAAAGAAGATAGATGAGCAACTAGAAAGGATCAAAAGTTGCGAAGCATATGGATTATGGGATAGTGCATGTTATTTTATTTCTGAAAACCCCGAAACATCTATTGTCGCAGCTAATACCTATAAAGCGCTGGTCGCCGGAGAAAAGACGAGCGTTGAAAACTCATTCATAAACCTGTGGAGCAACGAATTCGAGAGTTCAGATACGAACCTGATGATCATGGATTACCTCCGATATGGCCTGCATCCCCAGTTTAGGTATCTTCCTCAAAATAATGGAGATGGCAACTATACGGAACAGATAATTACTCCAGCAAGTATGATTAGTGGGGTTGAGGTGCCTATTTTTATGGGCATCCCGCGTAAATCTGTACCTGGTGTTACATCCATTAATTCAGTTTCATTCGGTAGAAATGTATTTGTAAAAGAACAAAAGGAGCACTCCCGAAATGTGGATATTGGGGCCATCTACCATATGGGAGAGGTTTTCGAGAACAACAGAGTCAAATTAGATCTTGAGAGTCTAACAGCGCACTGCTTTATAACTGGATCTACTGGTTCTGGTAAATCAAATACAACTTACAAAATTATTGAAGAATCGATAAAAAATAACGTTAAGTTTATGGTCATTGAACCGGCAAAAGGCGAATACAAGTTAGCTTTTGGCGGCATGCCGGATATTAACATATTTACAACAAATCCAAAATATTATGGCATGCTGTGCATAAATCCTTTTGAATTTAATGAAGAAATTCATGTATTGGAGCATCTTGATAGACTTATAGAAATATTCAGTGCATGCTGGCCGTTATACGCAGCTATGCCGGCACTTTTGAAAGCATCATTTGAGAAAGCATATATTTTTCATGGCTGGGACTTGAATCATTCGATATATATTAATCAAGGGAATGGGAAATTCCCAACATTCAAAGATGTAGTTGAGATTCTACCTAAACTGCTCGAAGAATCCAAGTTTTCTGCGGAAACAAAGGGTGATTATATTGGAGCTCTTGTGACCCGGGTAGAATCTTTAACAAATGGTTTGGTTGGTCAGATTTTTACGGGCCAAGCAATTGATGACGATATACTATTTAACCAAAATACAATTGTTGACCTGAGCCGTATCGGGTCTATTGAAACAAAGGCATTGTTAATGGGTGTGTTGATATTAAAGTTAAGCGAATTCAGACAATCAACATCAATCGGCACGAATCTGCCACTTAAGCATGTAACCATACTGGAAGAAGCGCATAACCTTTTGAAAAAAACCTCTACAGATCAGAATCAAGAATCTGCAAATCTTCAGGGCAAATCTGTTGAAATGATAAGTAATTCTATTGCTGAGATGAGAACATTTGGTGAAGGTTTTATCATTGTCGACCAATCACCAACTTCCGTAGACGTATCAGCGATAAAAAATACAAACACAAAAATAATTATGAGATTACCTGAAAAGAGCGATTGTGAGGTATCTGGCCACTCAATTGGCCTCAAAGATGAGCAGATTATGGAATTAACTAAACTGGATAAAGGTGTTGCTGCAATATATCAAAACAACTGGTTGGAAGCTGTCTTAGCAAAAATAGATAAGTGTAGTAATCTATATGAAATATCAACAACTCCAGTTCAGGATAGAAAGAACAGGACGGCTCTAATAGGAGACTTACTTACAGAACTCATAACCCAGGAAGCAGATGACAATTTCAATATGTCCTGGTTCAATACAATTATTAATTCTTCAAAGGTTTCTAAGTTTGCCAAAACCGATATAAGAAATCTCTTTTTAGAGTACCAGAAAAAATTTGGTACAGATGAGCAGCAGTTTGCATTCTCTGAACTTATTTTTAAACTTATGAATTGTAACGATTTGTTTAAAATATTTAAGGATAGGTTACCAGAGGAAGTTTTGGAAGAATCGGAGATTGATGACTCTGTTGTTAGTATCTGTAGAATATGGAGTGATTGCATCTATAATAATTTAGATTTCTATGCATATTTTTATGATGAGCAGACAAAAGATCAGGCTTTCATAAATCTTTTACTTTACAAGATACAAAGTGAACCGGATGATTATCGGTACAAGCTTGTACTTTATTGTATTGGTTAAGGAACTTTGGGAAAAAGATCGTTAAGGGTTTGATTATGGAATAAATTAGGTTCACCAAGTGAATAAATAAATTGATGCTAGATTAACAACTTGTTATTCAACTCAATAAGTGACTATAGAAATTATAGTCATAATATTTCATGGGAAGTATAATATGTCTAATTTCAAAGAGACTAATATAAGAAAGGAAGGTATCACTAGCAAACCGGATGTCAAGAGTGAAAGTTCTGAAAAAAGAGAATTAAAGAAACATTTAAATGAACATCTAGAAAAATCTATTTATTATGGTAACTCGAAAGATGGTAAATACAAAAAAAGGATTTATTATGGAGTATCTGGCGTTGGCATGAAGAATTTTAAAATGAATCTACAGCTATTCGGAAATAAAAAAATAAAAGTATCTAAAAACAATGATATAGTTGGAGATAACCCGGATAAAAAGATTTTATTAGAAAAAGAAGAGCTAACTACAGGTAAGCATGGCTATGAACGTTCTTTGAAAGATATTGCCTCAAGGGCGTGGCAGATAAATTATAAAACTGGAAAAATAAACGGACCTCAAGGAAGGTGGCTTCCTGAGTGTGAACGTAAAGTGTACGAAGAACTTGCAAAGCTTGATACTAATAAAATGAAGGCTGGGAAAGAATATTCCATATCTATTCCTAAAGGAACTGGAGAGATTATAAGGCCGAATAAAGATTATCCAAGTTCCAAAACTCCGATACTTGAGCGAATCACACGGGAACCTGCTGATAAAGCTATTGTTATCTTGCAAAATGGAGGAAAGATCCATACATTCCCAATTGGTTCTGAGCATAGCGCCTATAACAAATCCGCTCCAACCATACCCCAAGTTGAGGGCAAAGAAAAAAAATCATGATAAACTATTATATGCTTCAAACATGATACAGCTCGAGTAGAAGCTTTTAAGAAGCAGACATGAATGATCCAAGCAAATCGTATTTGGGAAAGAAGATCCTAAAACAGGAACTGGAGTGGAATTCAGAGGGGATAAAGGTGCGGAGGTCGTATACGATGCACCACATCCGGAGAGAGACCCCGACTTGGTCACGATAAGCCATATATTGGTTTTCAGATTGTGGGAAATAAATCATCCAGCAGGCGAGAGAGAAAATATTACTTATGAAGGCCCTTAACATTCACAGGCCTTTCATAAAGATGATACAGATTAGTGATTTATAAATTGATTTCCAAGGCGAATGAACCATATTCTCTAATGACTAAGGCTATTAATGCCTCTTCAAAGGTTGCTATTTCCATTAAAAACAGCTTGTTGAGCCTATCCAGAATAAATAAATTCAATGGAAAGTGTCGCAATGATAAAAATACAATTAGTTTAATTCTAAAATTTTGACAGCGTTTCAAAAATGTAATGTTTAAATGATTGAGACAAAATCTTAGATACATTGAACTTTTAAAAGCAGTTTATATTTTTCTTTGATTTTCACATCTAGCCGTGCATCTTTTGAGTAGGTGGGAAAAACACGAGTGCCGTATTTAATTATATGACTTTCTTACCGTTTTATTAGTATGATTTAATTTTAAATTTTTAAGATAAGAATTATTTTTTTCATTAAAGTCCAATATGATGGATTAATAATTTTGATCATATTTAAACCCAAAAACTACACGCAATTATAATGCATTATTTAAAGTCGTCATCTCAAGAATTATCAAAATTAAATGTTGAGCTGTCAAAGGTAAGTTAGTAGCTTCTTCTGCCGACTAATAATTCATAAATTATATAGAGTTTTTAACACACTTGCTTATTTACAGCCTTTATTCAAAGAGTTCCGTGATTGAATATAAACAAATATGGAAAGTATTATATCTTAGGACTCATCTATAAGTATTGACTATCTATGATCATGTACGACAAAATATAAAAATAGATATTATATTAAAATCTTTTTAGATTACCATTAAGCTAACTATTTATTTGATTTTCTGGCTGGCTTGATAAACTGCTAATCTGGAGTGATAAAATGAGTGACCTGTCCGATATTCCATTCTTAACGTTCCTTAAACTGTGTATTTATGGTATTTTAATTTACATAGCATTTTACTTATTGTTATTTGCTTTGTCAGCAATATTAATTGCTATATCAGCGGCAGTAGGGGGCGGTGTCCTTTGGGGTGGTGGAACTGCTCTTGTCAACTATGGTAAATCATTCAAAGAAAATATGTACAGAAGCAATCCTGCCTTTTCTGTTTGCTGTATCATTACTTTCATATCGCTGTCTGTCTGGCTTTATAATTACATTTACAATGTGTATTAAAGACTTGCCATAATATAACTTACACATATTTTCAGCTCTACTTCTTGATTTTCAAGATTCGAGATTCCAATTGAAATTCCAGCGAATAATAAGTTGCATAGGTTATTTCATTGCGAGTAACTAGGCAACTTTTCTTCGATTTAATATCTTTGCTTTAATAATTGTTATGGGGAATAAGAATAAAAAGAGGTAGTAAGATTGGTGACTGATCCACAACCTGCTAAAAAGAGCTACTTTTTTGGCAAAGGTTATAAAGATCTTTGGAATACGGTAAAAGGAGCTTGGCAGAGAAATACTGAGTCTATTGATAAGTATAAGGACAACATTGCTTCATCAAAAGGCGTAGATAGGAATGAATTATTCATCTTTAAATGGATACTTAATTCTTTAGCAATAATTGCGGTTTTAATCTGCGGCTCTGCTATCACGCTGATTTTATTCGCCATTAACATAGTCATCTTATTAGTTTTTATGACGGTCATTTACATAGGATTTACAGTTATCTGGATAATTGACCGAATACATCTTTTACAAAAAGGGGTCTTCACAGCTTGCGACGAATGTAAAAGAAAATCATTAATACCGATTTATATTTGCCCAAATTGTGAAGGAAAACATACAAAACTGACACCGGGTGTATATGGAATTCTAAATAGAACCTGTAATTGTGGAGAAAAACTTCCCACAGCATTTTTCAATGGAAGAGATAAACTAACTGCAATTTGCCCTCATTGCTGGAGTGAAGGTAGAATAACATACTTGAACAGCAGAGGAAGTGCACCTATCTGTATACCGGTAGTTGGAGGGCGTTCAGTTGGTAAAACGGCGTTCATCACCGCATTTTCAAAAGATTTTATCGAAAAAGTAGCTCCTGCAAAATCATGGGAAGTAGAATTTTATAATAAAGCCAAATCTGGTATGTTTGAAGAAATTAAAAATGATTATCAAACTGGCAGTACACGAATTACTGAAAGACCTCAGGATATAAACAAACCAAGTTCTATATCCTTCAGTTTCTTTGTAAAAGGTAAAGAATTCAAACCTGAAAGACTGGTTCATATTTATGATGTTGCGGGTGAAGTATTCACTGACAATAGCGAAAATGAAGTTCAACATCAATACGGTTATTGTCAGGGTATTGCTTTGATAATTGATCCATTCTCCATTCCAAGTGTTAGATATAAATTAGAAAGTGATTTAACCCCAGAAGATATAGCCGGTATCGGCAGGGCTGATATTAACGGAATAATCAATTCTTTCCTGAATAAATTGAAAGATATTACTGGTCTTACTGACGGAATGAAAATATCCGTACCCTTAGCTGTTGTAATCAGTAAAGCAGACTCTGCAGGACTATTCAATGAATTAGGTGAAATTGCAGTTAATACTTTTATGGCAAATAACCCTGGAAAATATAATAATAGGATAGATGTTCAGGATTACCTTTGCCGTAAGTTCCTTGTAGATAATGGGATGGAAAATTTTTTGAATATTATAAATCTCAAATTTAAAAATAATCGGTTTTTCGTTTGCAGCGCCATAGGTCATACGAGAAATAAAGGTGCTTACCAGCCAAAAGGCATAATGGAGCCTATGGAGTGGCTTTTTAGGAATGCAGACTCAAAAATGGCTACTAGCTGGAAAGATACGGATTTCACGAAGCATCCTTTTGCATTGAAAAGCATTGAGATGCAAGGAGATTAAGCATGGACAATATCAACAAGCAAGAGCCTTCTGCTTCTCAAAATGTGATAAGTACTATCCTTTCTGAAGAAATGGTGAATGAAGTTACAGCTACTGATGTAAGCAATGAAGAGATCAAAGAAGAGGCGTTAATGTCAGATGAGCTTATTGCTTCAGAATATGATGAGCAGAATGCTGAAAAATACATTGAAGAAGAACCAAAAAAAGCTGAAAATTTAAGCACAGGTAATGATGACATTTTGCAGAATATTATAATCCTTTCAGCTAAAATGGACTATCTTAATCAACTCTTTTCTGAAAAAATACGACATATGGAATACGAAGAAAAAGTTTTCGACCAAATGCATGAGGGATTTCAGAATTATAAAGAAGATATGTATACACAGCTCATCAGACAAGTCCTTCTTGATATTATTGAAGTTAGAGACAGCATTTTAAGAATAGCCGATTTTTACCTCAAGAAACCTGATGGAGAACGGAATATTCCTTATGAAACATTTGCAGGATATGCTCTTGATATTCAGGATATATTAGAGAAAAATGGAGTTGAGATATACAGGAGCAGCCAAGAAGACAATTTTGTGCCGGTAAAGCAAAGAGCAATTAAGAAAGTAGTTACCGAAAATAAAGAACTTCATGGAAAGGTAGCCGAGTCTTTAAGCTGTGGTTATAACTACAACGGAAGAACGATTTCTGCAGAAAAAATTGCTTTTTATCATTATAAGGAGCCAGCTAAAATAATAACAGAAAATAATACGGAGATGGTACAAGATGGCTAAATATGTCTATGGCATTGATCTTGGTACGACATATTCGTGTATTGCCTATGTTGATGAAAGTGGAAGGGCAAACATTATTAAAAATTTAGAAGGGACAAATACTACCCCTTCTGTGGTTAATTTTGCAAGTCCAAACCAAGTTGTCGTAGGGCAGGTGGCAAAAGAGAGTGCTGTTATTGATCCAAACAACACTGTCTCACTAGTAAAAACTTTGATAGGGAAAAGCAGCTTTGCTATAAATTACAATGGCGAAGACAAGTCTCCTGAGGAGGTGTCAGCCTATATCTTGAGGAAGCTTGCAGAAGACGCGGCAAAGGAGATTGACGCAGAAGTAAAGGATGTAGTAATTACGTGTCCTGCTTATTTTGGTACTGCTGAAAGAACAGCCACAAAAAACGCAGGAATAATTGCTGGTCTCAATGTACTGGAGATTATTAGTGAGCCTGTTGCTGCAGCAATTTACTATGGGTGCACCAAAGAACATGAAGAGAAAACTATTCTTGTTTATGACCTGGGTGGAGGAACTTTTGATGTTACTATCATGAACATTAACTCAGAAAAAATTGAGATCATATGTTCTGATGGAGATCATGATTTAGGTGGTAAAGACTGGGATGCTGCAACGATGCGTTATCTTGCAGACGAATTTGTTTCTCAAAAAGGGTATGAAGGTGACTTTGATGAATATGCACAACAGGATCTTCGTTTGAAAGCTGAAAAAGCAAAACAGCAACTTTCTGCTAAAGAAAAAACTCCTGTTATGGTTGAGACAGCTGGAGAAAGAGCAAGAATCGATTTTTCAAGAGAGAAATTTGAGGAGATTACTTCTGCATTACTAAAATCAACTATCGATAAGACTGATGCTGCTATTACTGTGGCAGAAGAACGCGGTTTTAAAGTAGATGAAATTCTTTTGGTTGGCGGCTCTACTAGAATGCCACAAGTGACTAGGGCACTGGAAGAAAAATACGGTATAAGGCCTAAAATTCTTGAACCAGATGAGGCTGTTGCTAAAGGAGCTGCAATTCATGCTGTTAATGTTTACATCAACAACCAGCCAACTTTATCAAAATGGTATGACGACGATAAAGGCGACGTGAGTTCGGATACCGTTTTAGATCCATCTAATGGTGTTGAACAATTGTCTGTTGATCCGGCTATGATGAGCATAGGTGGGAAAAAACGTTCCATTGTTGTGGCTACGACTAAAAGTTTTGCCGTAGAAGTAATTGTAGATAAGAAAACTAGGGAACGAAAATGTTGCAATATGATTATCAAAAATGATCCTATGCCTGATGGTGTCGTAACTGTTTCTAAAATACTTGGAACGATTGATGAAAACCAAGAAAATGTTGAAATTGTCGTTTATGAAAGCGATTTTATGAACGAGTATTTTGATGTTGATAAGGATTATGTAATTGGTACAGCGCTCTTAGAGCTACCAGGCAATCTTCCTGTTGATTCACCGGTTGAGATCACATTTAGCCTTAATAACGAAGGTATTTTGGAAGTCAATGGTAGAGACTTAACAAGCAATAAAGAGGTTCATGCCACTATGCGGTCTAAATATATCATGGCCGGAGACATGGTTGAAAAGTTGAAAGAAAAATCAAAGCAGATGGTTGTTATTTAATTAAAGTTCATTGTTCATCAGTTAAGGAATTTTCTTACCTGGAAAACTATCGATTTTGTACCAGAAATACACGTTTTAACTTTTTATCCTGTCTTTCAAAATCGATAATTCATTCCAATTAATATCTTATTTAAGTCTTATAAATTGGATAATGAATTCAACTTTGCTAGTGAATTCGATTTATTATAATTCCTCCTTAACTGAAGACAAATGGATTTGATTGACTTGCTATAGTACTCGTTGATAGTGGCAGGCTAATTTAAGCTTGGAGGAATAAAAGTGGGTATTAGAGTTGGAATTGACCTGGGTACAACTTTTAGTGCGGTTGCATGTATAGATGAGCACACCGGAATGCCAAAAATCATAAAAAATTGTTTTGGCAGTGCCCTTACTCCATCAGTTCTGTATTTCGAACCTGATGGGAACATCCTATATGGTGAAGATGCAAAAAGCATACAAGCTGCTGGTGATAATAATGCTGTTGCATTTTTTAAGCGCAGCATGGGAAAAGATACGTTTTCTGTAGAGTTTTATGGAAAAGCATATAATGCAACTGATTTCTCTGCCATATTTCTTGAAAAGATTAAAAAAGAAGCCGAATCACAAATTGGGGAGGCAATTGATGCCGCTGTTATAACTGTCCCTGCATATTTTACCCATAAAGAACGTGAAGCTACTATTAAAGCTGGCAAAAGAGCAGGGTTGGACGTCCTTGCAATTATTAATGAACCTACTGCAGCAGCAATCGCATATAGCTTGAACGGCAAAGATGTAGAACAGACTGTGCTTATATATGACCTTGGTGGTGGCACATTTGACGTTACCATCGCCCGCATCAATAAAGACGAAATTAACATCCTTGGTAGTGATGGTAATCATGAACTTGGTGGCAAAGATTGGGATGATTGTATAGCAAGATACCTCGCAGCCGAGTTTCAAGAGCGATATGGCATCGACTTAAGCGAAGACACAGAAATGGTTTCATCCCTATTGGTAACTGCTGAAAATGTAAAAAAGCAGCTAACAGCAAAGGACACTGTAAGTGTGCCCATTACCTATCGAAATATTAAAGCTAACATTGATATCACAGAAGATTTGTTTGAATCCATTTCAGAGTTTTTACTGGGAACAACCAAAGAATTGACAGAAAGCTTAATCGCCTCTCTTAACTTGTCATGGGATGACATCGACGGTATAATTCTTGTTGGCGGTTCTACAAGAATGAGAATGATTCATAAATACATTGAGAGAATGTCGGGCAAGCAACCTCTTCCTGGTATTAATGCGGATGAAGCTGTTGCTCTCGGAGCAGCAATCAGGGCCAATATTGATAGTAATGGAAACGTTGTTCCTATGCTCGGTAGGACATTGAGTCGCCCAAAAACGAGAAATCTGTACATACAGGGTGCTAAAGCCGTATCAGATGTTACCTCTCACTCTCTTGGAATGATATCCATTAGTCCCGATGGAGAAAAGTACATCAATAGTACTATTATTAAGAAAAATAGTAAAATTCCAGCAGATAATACAAAATCATTCAAATTTAAGACACGGGCTGGAAATAATGAACTCGAGGTATATGTTCTTCAAGGTGAATTTGAAAGACCTTTAGACAATACAATCATCAATAAATATGTAATCACAGGAATTGAAAGAATTTCCTCATTTACTTCTATTATTGATGTAACGTACCAGTATACTTCTAATGGCGTTGTTGAGGTATCAGCGGTTCAACAGGAAAATAACAAAAATTTGCCAATTAGAATTGATCCTGTACCCGAAGATATGGGTTGGACTGATGGATCTCCAAAGGATCAAGCTGGTAATTTTGGTGCTTCAGTTGTCAATATAATTTTAGCAATTGATTTATCTGGAAGCATGGATGGAGAACCAATTGAAAAAGCACAGCAAGCCATGCATGAGTTTGTAGCCAGATTAGAGAAAGGTAACACCAAAATTGGTATTGTTGTATTTGCCAATAAGGTCAAATGTGTGTTGCCACTTAGTGGAGATTTTAAAGATATCGATAACATAATCTCAAAATTAAGTGCTATTAATGTAGGTATTGGAAATTCTGCAGAACCATTTACGACTGCTTTGAACCTGTTCAAAGATGAGCTTCTAAAAAATGAGAGCGAAATACGCTATATTATTGTGCTTACTGATGGTGAATGGTATCATAAGGAACAGGCAATAAACGCAGCCAAGGAGTGTCATAGATCAGGCATAGAAGTAATGGCATTAGGATTTGGGACTGCAGACTATAAGTTTTTGAAGAAAATAGCATCTACAGATGAATTTGCTTCTCTGACGAGTCTGGCAGAACTATCTGGCTCATTCTCAAAAATTGCCCAAGCAATTGGTAAAGGCGCTACTGGTCTGAGAGTAATGTAATTCTAGAGTAAAGGTTGTGTTTTCATGAATGAGAATTGCTATTTGCTATTAGAATTAGATTTTGACCCTCCGGTAGAGGATCAAAACGTTATAGATCAAAGAATTGAGGAAAAACGTAAATTTTGGTCTATAAATTCAAACGATTTTAAGAGGGGTGCAGAATACAAGAAATATCTTGATATGCTTCCCGAAATAAAAAGGATAATGTGTGATCCTCTTGAGCGTAAGAAGCAATCAGAAGCGGCTTGTAATCATGTATATACACAGTTAGATAAAGATCTTAATATACTTGGCAGAAGTGGAGAAATTACCGAAGACGTCGTAGAAAAAATAGCGACCGTAAAAAAATTATCTGTTGATGTAGTTAAAAAAAGAGCCTCTTCTCTTGGCATAAAAATTGGTAAAAAGAAAGTTGATTTTGATTCAGACTATAATAAGTATTATAAAAATAAACCTGTAAAAGCTGATGTATTCGACGGCATGAAAAACTTTCTTAATCCATTTAATAAAGACAATTTTTATGACTTCTTAAATCCCGGTACTATACCACATATGGACAAACTGCCATGTGATAAGCTCACACAATTTGCAAAAGAGATGAAGGAAAAATTTAATAAGAACGATTCCAACAGCAGTTCTGGTAAAAAAGTCTGCGAAGCCTGTGAGCTGACTTTTAAGGATGAAAACAGTAAAACAATTTATGATGGATATTTAGCATGGTGTAAAAGAAGAAGTATTTTAGATGATGCAAAAAGAATTGCACAAATGGCAGGATTAGAATTGTCTAATGCACAGGGTGATTTTTACATTGGGCAATTAACTGAGTTATTTAAAAATAGAGAACTGGCAAAAAATGTTCTTATCGCTTTTTGCAAAGTTGAGAAAATCGCATATAATCTGAACCCCACACAGAGAAACAATGAAAATATAAAGGTTTGCAGATGTGGCCATATCAATGACGTGTCCGATGGGCGAGCAGTATGTCAAAATTGTGGCAATGAACTGATCATCAAATGCCCGAACCCAACATGCGGCGTCGAAAATGATGCCAATATCAAAGTATGCAAATGTGGCTTTAAATTTGAGAACATAGATAAAGCATTGGCTTTGTATGACTTGGCCGAATATTCCATTAAAAAATTGGATTTTGAAGTTGCAAACGTGCATTTGAAAGATGCTGAAAGATATTGGCCTGGAAGCAGCAAAGTTAAGGCGATTAGGGAACAACTGGAAGAATCCAAGCAGCGAATCGGGGATATAGCTGTAAACATGAGAAAGGCTGTCAAAGAAAAGCTCTACTATGAAGCAAAAGAACAGTATGCAACCCTTCAAAGAAGCTTCCCCGAATTCAAGGAGGCTGATTTAGAAGAAGAAATGTCGATAGCTATAGAAACAGCCAAATCTTATTATGATATAGCAAGATCAGTAAGTAATGAAACTGATATCATTGAAAACTGTGTGAAAGCACATGAAAATTGCTGTGATTATCCTGGAGTTAGAGAATTAATCTCAAAGTATCCTCCTCAGATGCCCACTAATTTGAGGATTTTACCTGACGGAAAAACGAAAACCAACATCCTTAGTTGGGATGAAAGTACTTCAGACGGTGCTATATACTATTATATAGTACGAAAAAAAGATGCTATTCCTATAAATACTAAAGATGGAGAATTTGTCGGAAGAGTTAATAGTTGCAGTTTTAATGATTGCAATATTCTGCCTGGTATTTTTTACTACTATGCAATATTTGCAGAAAGAGCCGGTGTTTATTCGAGACCATTAACTTCTAGAATACCTGTCTTGAATCTTTTTGAAATAGCAAATGTTAAAATTACTACAGGAGATTCAATGCTCCAATTAGAATGGGATCCTATTCCTTCTGGCTCAACTGTCGAATTGTTCAGAAGTAGTGACGGTGATAAAGAAGAACATATTAACAGCAATAACTCGTCGGGTTACCTGGACAGTGGCTTGGAAAACGATAAGGTTTACAATTATCGCCTGTGTTTAGTCTACAATGTTAGCGGTCAAAAACAGGCAAGCAAAGGTATTACGATTTCCGGGATACCAACAAGACTGCCAAATGCAATTGAGAGTTTAAGCGTAAATCTGGTCCAAGACAATACATTCCAAGCAGTATGGGAAAATCCAGAGAATTCTGAAGTACAGGTATATTGTTCTACAGATAGGCCGGAATATAAATTCGGAGAAGTAGTACCCCAATCAATGCTCGACTCAAAAATGAGAAGGCTTGCTATAACCAAGACAGCATATAATTCAGGTACGTTCCAATTTCAAGGAGACGGACTGTTATATATATCAGCTGTTGTCATCAAATCTGGTTCTGCTGTTATCGGTGCTATCTCTCGTGCAAGTAAGGGCAAAACTGTAACAATCAAAAACATTGCAGCTGTTAATGATAAAATTCACATATTTACAGATTCACCTAAAGGAGTAACAGGATTTGTTGTTTTATGTCGATTTGACAAATACCCAATTGATATTTGCGATAAAAAAGCCATAAGGAAATATATATCGCTTAAGCAGTATCAGCATGATAATGCCCTTATTATTAATGATTTAAAACAAAAAAATTACTACTTCTCTGTATTTGCAGAATTCAGCATAGATGGAGAAAAAGATTATTCTTCAGGAGCAGATTACCTATTTGAAAATGCTTCAAAGGAAGTTATAACCTATTCTATTTCACTGGCAAAGAAACTTTTTGGATTCGGAGAAAGCAGTGTAAAAATTGATTTTGAAGCTGAAAACGAATCATTTATTTTGCCTGATATCGATATTGTTTCGGCAGTGGAACATATTCCTATTTTTAAAGAATCAGCTAAATTATTTTATTCAATACCAACACAGCCTGTTACTGGTTCTTTGCAGGTTAAAATACCACTTCCTAAGAACATTGAAAGAGAAACATATGTTAAAGCATTCTTAAAAAATAAAGAGTCACAGTCGTCTTATCAACTCCAGCTTAAATTTAATTCCGTTTCAAAAATTAGCTAAGAGGTACTTATATGGCATTTAAAAAGACATTTATTTGTCCTTATTGTTTTAGCCAACATAAAATTAGAGAGGCTGAATTCCGTTGTACTAATAAAAGGTGTAAAGATTTTGATGATATTGAAATGACTATATACGAAAATGGTGACTTAAATAAACCATTGAAGGGGAAGAAAACCTTTAAAGCTGATTCTAAAATTTCAATTACTCTCCCAAAATATGCTTTTTGCCCTGAATGTGAAAAAAAGACGTTTAAAGTTGTTTGTCCTTCCTGTCATAACGCTTTACCTGAGGCTACGTTGTTTGGCAGAGACATGATAATATCCATTGTTGGCTCTCGTGATACTGGTAAAAGCCATTTCATTGGTGTAATTATTAAAGAGTTAATTGAACGAATATCTATCAAGTTTGGTGGGAATATGGTGGCGAATGATGATGACACCATCAAAAGGTATGAAACCTTCTTTGGAAGAAAACTGTATACGGATCTCCAAAAGCTTGATTTAACAGTTAGTTCCGAAAGGAGTGTTAACAATGGTGCTTATAAACCTTTGATATATATACTCAATTTTCCACATAAATTTTCCCTCCCATTTTTTAACAATCCAGGTAAGGAAATTAATTCTTTTACTTTTGTTTTTTTTGATACAGCCGGTGAGGACTTAAACAGTGAAGATACGATGAGTACTCTAAACAAATACATTTGTAACTCATCAGGCATTATTTTCTTGCTCGACCCAATGCAAATTTCTGCAGTTAGAAATCAACTGAAAGCTGAATCAATTTCAAGATCGTCATCTGTTAATTGGGAGAGTGCAGCACGTTCAGACGACATTATGGCTCGTGTTTCCCGCTTGATTCGAAATAATAATAATTTGCCTTCAAAACTGAAAATTGACATCCCGGTTGCTGCAGTATTTTCAAAATTTGATGCTATTTACTCCATAATACCTGAAGGATCCACAGTGTTGGAAACAAGCCCGCACTGCGCAAACAAGAGTTTTGTTCTCTCTGATTGGCATAATGTAAATCAGGAAGTTCAGGGATTGTTAAAGGAATGGGGCGCAGACTCTTTTATGTCTCAACTTGAAATAAATTATTCTAACTATTCTTATTTCGCAGTATCATCACTTGGACTCGATAATAATCCTCGTGAAGATGGATGTATTGAAAGGCCAAGGCCACATAGAATTGAGGACCCATTACTCTGGCTATTAATGGAAAATAAAGTTATAGAATCTTCGAAATAATCAATCATGAAATCTTTTAGATCGTGGAAAGAGGTGTAGTGAGTGAGTAAACATCAAATTATTTATACCTCATGCATGAGGGGTATTGACGGCGTCAATGATGGACAGCAGATCTACTCCTATAATGCAGATTTTCAAGATAGTAAATCTCAAGATGTTAGGAGTTTGTTTACTTATCAGACCCCGGCTTTGGAAGCTGGTATTGTTATGTCTGAGGAAATTGCCCTAACTATGCCAAAAGCGTTCATCTTCAGGAAGTTAGATAACGGAACTTGTGCTGTGACCCTTAATACATATCTTGGTAGAGATTATATGGGTAGTACAGGACGTTTTGGTAATTATTTAAGTCACTCAATAATATGTAACGAAGAAGAATATACATATTATCCATGCGAGTTTTACGGAAGTGAAATGCTCAGAGACAGTATAACATATGAAGAAGTTAACAACCCCGAAAAACCCCTCTATCTCCCGATCCCAGAACTCTTAAGAGGATACTATGTTAACATAAATAGTGTTATTGAGTTTTTGAGCGAAGATAACCGTGTGGATATCTTTAAAAATATGTTGCATGCAATGCTTTCATTCGAGAGCGAGCATAAGCGTCTTGTGATATGTGATGATCCAGACAATATAATAATGTGGATAGCTGCTCTCGAATATACGTTACCACTAAAGCTTGCATTGAATATTAATTTCACAACATACGAATATGATCCATCACTATCGAGATCTCAGATATGTGGTGTAGTGTCCCATGGAACAAAATATAATCCTGAAGAGTATGAAAACTTACAATCACATTTTATTTTTGATATGTATCGGAAAGATACTATGAATTTTGATAATAAAGGAGAGTTTTATGATTTTATTGAAGCGGCAATGTTATTTTCCTATGACATCTTAAAGGATTTTCATGAATTCTTAATGAATTCTTATTCTTATTCTAAAGCCGACTTGAATTATTATGGTGCTTATTCTCTTTACAAATTACGTTCTGATGGAATATCAGGATTTGACAGGCAATCTTTTATGAATTCCGTTTCATTTGCAGAGAAGTTTGCAAATGTTGAGGAAAAAGTTGCTTTAACAAAACAATTATTGGCTGAGAAAGACAAAATTGTAAAATTTAATGATGAATATTCATTAGAAGTTTTTCGTTATATTTTAGGTTCATATGATTTTCTATCTACATCAATGCAAGAAAAAATAAAAAGCTTTGTTATTGAGAAAATACTCAATTCCTTTAGAGAAACAGGAAAAAGCGAGAAGGAGTTTATTAAGTTTTATAAAAATATAGGGCAACTTTGCGATAGATCAAGAATTAGCATTGATGCAGAACTGATTCATGAAGATAATCAACAGAAGATACTTGCTGCAATGCAGTATGATGTCTCAAATTGGAAGCTTGATTTCATTATCACGACTCTTTGCAGTTATGTGAAGGATAAAGCTGTTCCAGTGAATAGATTATATGATGTTGAATCTTCAGTAGGAAGACTCTATGCAGGTATTGTGCAGTCAGTATATAAGACCGATGGAAATAATGGATACCTTGTTGTTACCAAAATATTAGATGAGTTCTCTAATAATTATGAGTACTTGACTAATATGGCAGTGAATCTTGAAAGGGTACTGTTAGACCTACCTTCAGGAGAAGCTGCTGTTCGTTTTATGTGGAAATATTTCTATAATGCTATTGCAACATCACAGTATGAAAGCAGAAATTCTATATTTACTATTCTGAACAACTGCAACAGAACGGATCAAATGTATGGTTTGTTTGAATCGTTGTTGAATAGCAACCAGGATTCAATAAATAGAGATGTGTTATTTAATGAGCATTATGATTATTTTGTTACCAATAACAGTAAGTATTCAAAAAAGTATTTGCCATATATTCTTGGAGCCTACTATGAGTATATTAAAATAAACAAAAACAGGGATATCTCTCTGATAGAGAAAAAATTATTTTATATAATTCATCAGAACAAATTGGAGAATGTTCCTTTTGTTGATGAACTAATTGACAACATTGCAAATAAGATTCCCATAGAAAGGCCGTCAAAAGAAAATAATAAAATTATAACGGATATTTTTGATTATAATTTCGAATATCGTCGCCAAGGAGTAAGAGGAAAAGTCTTACTTATTCTTGTTGGTATGAATATTGAAAAAATCAAAAGCCATAAAGACTTACGTCCCGCAATGGAAGGGATTGGAAGGATTATTAATGGCAAGCAGGTAGATCTCTTCGGATTAACCGAAAAAGATGAAAACAATTACTTAGAATGGATAGTACCATATATTACAGACTCCTGTCAGACATCAAATGAGCTTATTAAGATTTATGAACTCTTCAATATGTCCCCGCGTGTATCGGAAATATATATGACTATGTGTGCAAAAGATTATCTAAAACAGAGTAAAGATATTAATGGGCATTGTAGTTTTTATGAGTTTTTGAAATTTTTATTTGCTATTGGAAATATTAATGAACGCGAAGCAACGGGTAGAGTATTATGCAAACTTAATAAACAAAAGCTTGAAATTATAGATCGTAAGGTGAAAACTATCTTTTTCAAAGATAAAAAAGCACTATGTTACTGGGATGAAATTAATGAAATTGCTTTATCCACAAATCCATTGTTAAACAGTATTAACAATTTTTTAAAAAGGAAAAAATTCTGAAGACTAACTTCATAAACTTGTAGAAATACTAAAAGTATCATATACTGTTTAATGATTACGTTTACTTGCGTTCTTAGAGATAAGTATACCTTATTAAATGAAGCTAGTAAAACCTTTATATCTGAACATTTCCAACTGTAACAGGAAAATGATCCTTCGATAACTCATAGATTGGAACCCATAATCCACGTATTAATTCACGGCAACAACATCATATTCTTCTGATGTTACTCAATTTCTAAGGAGCCTATCCCAAAACTAATTTTGCTCTCCCATCCTTAAGGTTCTACAACCTCTTTCCAGATCAGTAACTCGACTGGTTATTTTAAAATCAAGATTTAAAGAATTAGTTCTTGAGTTTTGGGATAGGCTCAGATTTAAAACCCAATCGTCTCTAGAAGAGAGTTATAACTGTTTTTTTCACTGGGTCGCTAAGGATAGAGCAATAACAAAAAGTTTGTGGATATGAGGAAGCGAAGCAAGTGAAATGACTGCATACATCCGAGACCGGACTCGGGAATTTCAACCCAAAAATTAGTCCTCTTGAGCGAAGCGGAGCGAGCGAAAAGGACAGCGGGCTCCCGAATCGCAATTCGGGTGGGTCAGAAATAGCTAAGCGGCAGGATATAAAGAGGCTCCTCATTGGCAGGCAGCTTGAGAACCTTTTTTACTTCCTCATCGTTGAAAGCCCCTACAGCACAGGTGCCTATCCCAAGTTCCACGCCCAGCAGATAGACATTCTGGGCCGCATGTCCGGCTTCCATATCTGCATAGCGGATGCCTCTTTTGCCGTATTTCCCTGTTATTCGCGGGTAGACTGCTGAGATCACAAGCGAGACAGGAGCTTTGCTTACCATGGGCTGGGAAAGAGCTGCTCTTGCAAGTTTCTCTCTAATATCTCCGGGAACTTCCTGAGTAAGTGCATGTTCTTCTGCAACATACCTGTAAATCCCGGGTTCAAGACCGTTTCCGTATCCAGCAACGGCATGGATTTCAAGAGGGTAAAGCGCACCTGCAGAAGGAGCTGTCCTTAAGCCTTCTCCTGAACTTATTCCCTGAGCTGCCCAGAGAAAACGAGAAATTACCTCTTTGGTAAGCCCTCTTTCAGTATATCTGCGCACTGACCTCCTTTTTGCAAGCAATTCCTCTGTCCTGCTCACTTCCGAAACTCCAGTCTCAGGCAACTTAATCTTCATGGGCAGGTCTGTAAATTCTCTGGCTACCATAATATTCCCCCTTTGCTTTATTCTTCAGCCTGATTATCGCATTTTTAGCTAAATCAGTTGTTTATTTTCAGTTAAATCGGATCTGTCAGATGACAGGTTATTATGCAACTAATTTTATGTTTTTTCCAATAAAAAAAGCATCTGTACTTAAATATGTTTTTCCAGAAAGATGTAAAGCTACAGGATTTCGCGACTTAAAAAGCATAACTTAAGCAGAATCCCTGAGGCGGGGAAAGATGAAAACTTCTGAAAGGAATAGCTCTTAAAGGAGCATATATAGAAAAGATAAAAAACAGGATTAAAATCACGATAAAAAACAGGTTAAAATCACGATAAAAAACAGGATTAAAATCACGATAAAAAACAGAATTTAAAAAGGTGTTTAATGTTTTCTACTGTAAAACAGTCCGTTGCTGATAATGCTTTTTACAGGCAAGTTTTGGGAAGTAATATTGGAAGCTGAACTTTTTTCTGGGAAATAGTATTGGAAGGGTACGAAGCCGAAAAAATAAGTTAAGAGCTAAATCATCAGGCTTTCCTGTTAGATAACTCCTTATTTTTCCAGCAGTTCTCTCCGATCCTGAACCTTTTTTTATTTTTCGGCTTTAATACCTTCTTCTCAGCATTGTAAACCCTATAAGAAGCGTCCCTGCGAAAGTAACAAGGAAGGAAGCCAGTTTAGAAGGTTTCTTTACGGCCTCTGCTGCCTGGATTGATTCTATTCTGAACTGGGGTTCGAGACCTTTAAGTCCGAGTAAGCCTGCACTATCAAGAACTGACTGCTCGGTTTTCAGGATGGAAGGATCCTGGCCTTCTGTTGAGAGAATAGTATATGATTTCTGTTTTATACCTGCCCTGGTTGTCCTTTTTACGTCACGAGCAGGTTCTTCTGTCCGGGCTACACCTTCAGGGTCTGTTCCTTTTTCGTAGGCGCCTGCAAAGTTTTCCTCATTAGATACTTCTATTGTGGTTCCTGACTCCAATCCTTCACTCTTGGAATTTGTAGTTCCACTACATGCCTCTCTATCGGGCCCAGTTTCCACTTTAACAATCTCTATGGTTTTTAACCCGTCACATGATCCGGTTCTCATTCCAATTTCCGTTCCGGGATTTTCGAAACCATCTTTACCACATTCTTTATTTGTTTTTAATTTCTGGGCTGCTTCCGGATTTTTCTGGCATTCAGGTTTTTCTTCTGTTCCTTTTTTCGGCGCCGGTACTTTGCAGGTGCTTTTCAGGTTATCTGTGCTGCAACTATCTATTTTTTCGGTCTCCCGATTCTTTTCAGGGTTTTCTTCGTTATCCGTATTTTGATGAATATCCGTACTCATTTCGGCTGTTACCTTTGTCTCCGGACTTTCTTGAGTATTCTTCTGGCTACTTATATCATCCTTTGAGCCGGCTCGCACCTCAGCATCCTCTTCCGTATTTTCCTGCGTATCTTTATTCGGTTCTATTTTTTCTCCGGTTTGTACTTCAGGATCCTTTTCGTTATTTTTCTGAGTATTTGTATCCTGTTCTGTTTCTGTTTTTATTCCTGAATCCTCTTCGGAAGTCCGATCATCTGTGGTGCTTATCTGATCACGTGTTTTTCCTGATTCTTCTGCCCTGTTCTCAGGATTCTCAATGTCAGTTTCCTGATTACCTGCATCATCTTCGGGATCCTCTTCTACTTTCAGGTTACCTTCAGTATTTTCCTCACTTTGCTCATCTGTATCGGTAATTATTTTTAAGTAAGTGTAGTTTCCTGATCCTGCTCTTTCTGTGTAGCTATCTGATCCTGCGGATACTGAGATAAGTGAAAAGACAAGAACCAGAACTGTCCAGGTCGCTATCCACTTCCGACAGTGTATCCAGTTATACCTGATTGGCCTTTTTTTCATTAAAAAGCTCCTTTTACGCCCTTATTCTGCACATTATCGAATTTTAACCCCCGGTTTAGAGTTACCCGGGCCTGATAGAAAATCTATTTCTAAATTCGATTCGGTTAGATAACTTATTTTAGAATTTGATCCTTTTAAAATATCCGGTTCAGGACTATAGCTGTCTGAGGTCTATTTTTGAGAACTCTTTCTCTTTCAGGCCTCTGGGAACCTCAGGCCCCTGTGTTTCAGCATAATCTGGCATTCATTTATTTATCCTGCTTTTTGCAGACGAACCAGGGTTCAATATTAATTTTGCATCTGTTTCCTTATCTTTCCATAATGGGAAAAGGACAATAGAATAGTTGAGCCCTCCTTAACATGCATTTGGGAAAACAGGAAGTAACTAGAGGTATAAACAGGTACAAAATCAATCGTTTTCAGCTAAAAAGCCCTTAACCGACGATAAGGGATAGATTTCAGGTTTAAAAAATTTTGACTGAATAATAGAGTTTCAGAACCGGGAAGATAACAATTGCTGAAGAATATGACCTCTTAATGACTGCCTGATTATGAAGGCAATCCGGCCAGGGATCAGGGCTGGAGTTAATTCCCAGAAATCCCTGGCTGGAAGGTTGTTTTGAATGTGAAAATATATATAAAAATCATTTAATTAATCTTATTGTAAGATAAATTATGAGATGAACATATTTGGGGGACTAAAATATGGCTGATAAGAACGATAAAGTTGCTGAGAATATTCCTGGACCTTACTATTGTGACTATAGCTGCATTGCATGCAATTTATGTGTGGACACAGCACCAGAGAATTTCAAAATGAATGATGACGATTCCAATGCTTTTGTATATAAGCAGCCGGAAAGTGATGAGGAAAAGGAGGCATGTGAAGAGGCACTCGAAGCCTGTCCTGTTGATGCGATAGGTAATGATGGCTAAAACAATTGCTCTTTTATGCCATCTTTAATTTTCATCATTCTGATTCACTTTTTTAGAACAAAAGCCTTGTATTGATTTTTAAAAGCTAACTAACCTGTATTAAAAGCTAAATAACCTGTATTAAAGGCCAAATAATCTGTATTAAGGCTTTAAAGGGGATAACAGCGAAATAATCAGGTAGTCGGAGGTGTTTTTAATGGGGAGTAAAATCGCTGAGGGGTTATCTGCGATCACCACGTCATCCCAGGAGGTTACTTCAGATATTTTAGTTATGAATTTTACTATTGTAACCTCCTGCCTGGTGGGAGATACCAGTAAAGAGAAAGGTGGATGGGTGCTCGTAGATGCAGGCCTTGAAAATTCAGCGGATTTTATTATAGAGTCTGTTGAAAAAAGGTTTGGTAAAAACAGCAGACCAGATGCGATCATTCTGACGCATGGGCATTTCGACCATATCGGTTCGCTCATTAAACTCTCTGAACTGTGGAATGTTCCGGTATATGCCCACAGTTCAGAAATGCCTTACATAACCGGAAAAAGGGACTATCCCGTTCCAGACTCCTCCGTAGATGAGGGTCTGGTAGCAAAAATGTCTCCGACTTTTCCGCATAAAAGTATAGATATAGGCTCTCGTGCTGCAGCGCTTCCAGCTGACGGTAGCGTACCCGGAATGTCGGGCTGGAGATGGGTACATACTCCGGGACACACGGAAGGGCATATTGCGCTGTTCAGGGAAAAAGACCGTGTCCTTATAGCCGGGGATGCTCTGAGTACGGTAGAACAGGAATCCCTTATGTCCGTAGCTACCCGGAGTGAAAAGATAAGCGGACCTCCCAAGTACTTTACTAAAGATTGGAAGGCTGCGGAGAAGTCAGTCAGGCAGATAAGGGATTTAAGACCTTTATTGCTGATTCCGGGCCACGGACAGCCTATGGGAGGCGAAGAACTGACAAAGAATTTAGAGAAACTGGTGAATTATTTTGACGAGATAGCGAAACCTGAACAGGGCCGTTTTGTTGAGAAGTGATGATTTCACTTCTTTATTCCGTTTCAATTTCAGAATAGATTCTGGAAAGCCCCTGAAGGGTTGAGTACCCCTTTCTTGTAATGATATAGTCTCCTCTTTCGCTCCGCTGTAAAACCATACCTGTGTCCAGCAGTTTCTGCAGGTGGAAGAGCAGGTTTCCACCCCGGAGTCCGGTAAGTTTAGAAAGTTCGGAGAAGGTCTTGCTCTCGCCTGAAAGTGCTTTGAGCATAAGGAGCCTCTGCCTGTTTGCCACCGGCTCACATACCTCAGAAACCAGCTTTTCAGGCTCGATTGAGCTGATATCACCTTTTTCCTCCTTTTCTTCCCTGTCTTCATAAATCTGAAGGGAACGCATAAGTTTCACCTGTTTTTCAAAAAGATTACTGGCTTCCGAAAAACACCTGTTGCAGTCAGAAGTTTTTGCTTCCTTTCTTAACTCTTCAAGTTTTTCTCTGTACATTCTGACAGTCCCCGCTTCAACCCTCGGTCTGCCAACAAGCCCTGCAGTTTCCTGCAAAAGCTCTTTGAATGTAGCCTCACAGAACTCTCTCATCCCACAGTCCCGCGTCATCTGACTGTCCATTCTTTCGCTGGCATCCTCGCAAAGGTAGTCCACCATCGGTTTCATGAATCCCTTTCTCATCTCTGCGAGCATACTGTCAATGTGCTGCTGGTTTGCTCTCTGCAAAAACCGCGAAAAATCATTTCTCAGAGATACTACTTCTTCCCTGATCGAATGCAGCTCTTCAATATAACAAGCGTCAGAATCTTCCTGTGTTGCTTCCACTCCTGTTAACCTCCAGATTTCCTAAAAGCATAGTTTAGCTTTAATTTTTAATAACTTTTTAATGTAACTCTAATTTGAGTGCAGCCACCTGTTTTATTTTTTTATGTTAAGGTCATTTTTCTATACTATTCAAAGCTTGTACACATTAATGACGCTTAAGTATATAAATATATACAGCTATCTGGAAGCCGGTGATAATAATGGAACTAAAGGACATCAATGACTTTGTACAGAATGCAAGTGAAGAACAGCTTAAAGCCTTCGGCTTCCTCGGACAGTGGATGATGGAAAACGTCCCCAGATACTGCACCTGCGCCTCAAAATGTAACCAGAACTGTGAACTTGCAAAGGCTCTTGGTGGAGCACTGATGACAGCCGGGCAGAGGCTTCAGGGACAGTAAACGTATTCTATTGTAATATTATTCCTTTAATTTTTAAGCCATTTCATTTTTTAGACCTCGGTTTTGAGGCGGTTTTTTCAATTCCGCCTTATAAGCTGCCCAAGACTACTTTTTACTCTTCAAAACAAATTTGCTATACAGATCCGGGATATAAGCTATTTATAACTTAAAGGATATATTTTAATCTAAATATATAATTGCTATGAAGGGATTAAAAATGGAACCAGCAGCTTCAGATTGGGAGAATTTCTGGAACGCAAATACTTTTGCCGTAATTACAGACGATACAAAGCCAGCCATGAAATGGGCAGCCTCGGAACTCAAAAGGAGGGGCAAGAAAGTGTATGTAGTTAACCTCTCAGAAAAACCTGCTTCAGACTCTTTAAAAAATGTTTCCGAACTCCCTGAAGGCATTGAACGCGCCATTATTGGCATAACAAAATCCGAGCCAGGCAATTTCATTCCCGTTCTTAAAGAAAAAGGTGCAAAAAAGGTCTGGATCCACTGGAAAACCGAAACTGAAAAAGCACTCGATGCCTGCAGAGATGAAAACCTTGAATACCTGGCAGGGCGCTGCCCTATGATGTACCTTGGAAGTGGGTTAAGCATACATGGGCTGCACAGGACGGTTGCAAGGATGACAGGCAATTATTGAGGCACAGAATCTATAAGCCTGCAGTATAAAGCCTGTACTTCTGCTGTAAAGCATTATAATGTTTATACGGGTTAACAGTATACGATGTAATACATTTACGGAGCCTTTTGCAATTTCCGCTTCTCATCATGTGGTTATCCGTTTATAGAGCAAAGGAAGCCTTTCAGGAAGTATACTTGCATCATCGATTATCGTGTACCCGAAGTCAGAGAAAACTTTATCAAGGTAGTTTCCGGGGCTTGAATCAACCGTAATGCAAAAGAAGTGAATGCCCTGAGCATTTCCTTCCTGAATAGCTATTTTTGTGTCCTCTTCGGCATATTTTCCCTGGTATGCCCCTTCTCCGTAGCAGGTATCGTAGGGCTCTCCGTCCGAAAGCAGGATAAGGATCTTTGTTGTGGAGCTGACTTCTTCCAGCTTTTTAATAGAATGGCGGATTGCAGGCCCGAGCCTTGTGTTAGCTACCGGCTCCAGCAGGCCTATCCTTTTCTCCACGTTTCCAGAAAGTTCTTCATCAAACTCTTTAATGATGTAATATTCCACATCCTCTTTTGTATGGCCTGAAAATGCATATATTGCGTATTTATCCCCTATAGTTTCAAGAGCCTGAGCCATTATCACCAGTGCGTCCTTTTCGACGTCTATAATGCTCCTTCTTCCCCCAGCACTTCTTTTGTCCTCAATGATGCCTCCTTCCCCTCGGAGCCTTTTTTGTGTTGAGGCGCTCACATCCACAAGAAGAAGAGTGGCAACGTCCCTTTTTCGCTTGTCCCACCTGACATAAAGTTTCTCATCAGGATTGACTCCGCATCTCCTTTCTATCAGAGCATCTGAAAAGGCATCGATATCAATTTCCGTACCATCTGTTTGTTTTTTCAACCTGTGGAACGACTCAGGTTTCATCCTGGTGAAGACATTCTTTATGAGCGCAATCTCATTGCGGTAACGTTCTGATGCACCTGTGTAATATTCCCCTGACCCTCCTACAGGCTCTATCTCGTTTACAGCACACCAGTTTGACCTGTAATCGTTTATTGTATAATCCCATTCGTCATACCTGTGGATTTCAAGGATTTTCCGGTTCCTTTCCGCTGCATACGAAGGTATCTTTTCCAACGTTCCCTTTTCAGGCTTTTCCTTTTTATGTCTCTTTTGTTTTACTGGAGAAAAGCTCTCATTGTCAGGAATAAAGTTCTGGATTACACTCCTATGATTTTCCGGGGTGAGACGATTCTTTGAACCGAATGAACCGGGTCCTATGCCTCTATATTCAATATTTTTTATCATTTTATATTCGCGTTGTTCCAGCGGGATAAGAAAGCTTTCAAACTGGCTGTAAATGGCAAAAGTGGCTTCAAGAGAGGTTAAAATTGAGGAATCCTGCTTTAAAATCTGGTCCTGCAAAATAGTGCGCATTTTATCAAGGAGGAGTCTATGCCCTCCGGTAAATCCAAGGGGCGGTTCATGTGAAGTTGAAAGCCACAGAAGGGCCTCCGTAAGTTTTTCAAGCTCCTCCTCAGGAACTGGCCTTGAAAGGAGCATCCGGTGTCTTATATACTCAAGATCGGAACGTACGCCTCTGTACTGATCCATTATCATGTACTCAACCCTTGCGTCTTCAAGTATACCAAGTATGCTCGCTGCCAGGATCCTGTTGGGAAACATAGCTATTACGGATGGGATATCGATTCTGTTTTTTGATAATACGCTACTTATGAAACGGTCCTTTCCTTCAGTCCTTTCTTTTTTTTCAGTTCTTTCGATTTTTTCAAATCTTTCAGTCCTTTCAAATCTTTCAGTTCTTTCAGTTCTCTCAGTCCTGTCAGTATTTTCAGCTCTTCCAATATCTACAGTTTTTCTGGCTCCATACTTTTCAATAATCCGATTCATCAATTCTTCAAGTAATTTCATAGAGTATTCCGGAGAACCAAACTTTGTTAAAGAACTGAACTGGGCATGACCTACCTCATGCATAACACTTAATTTGTAGATTTTGAAATTATCCTGAAAGCTGCCGTATTTTTTAATTTTGGGTTCAAGATAAATTGTCCTGCCGCAGATAAGGGGGTTTACAGTTCCGGTTTCTCTGTAGCCTGGTAACTCTTTTTTTGACCGGATTTTAAAATCAATGCCAGAAAGCCCCAATGCGTAATATCTGAGGATATTTACAACCTTTTTAAGAGCAACTCCTCCTGTAAGTTTATCAATGAAATCCTTTGAACTTCTGGACTTTAAAGAAAAGTAAGGCCTTCCGAGAGAAGTATTGTCTTTAAAAACCTCAAGCCCTTTCAGAGCCCACTCTTCCAGTTCAAGAATATCAAGTTCTCTAAGAAGTAAAGGGGAATATGTGAAGTAATCCACAGCAAGATTTTTGTCCGCATCATATACTTTTGTCCCGATGTCCGCCCATTTCCTGATGTCCCTGTTTTCCATTTTTTCAGCAGCCTCTGGCAGGTTTTCAAAAAATTTTCCTGCAAGCAACCAGTCTTTTTCGAGTAAGGATCCTGCTATTTCGAATATTTCTCCATAATATGAAGGAGGAGTTTTCCTGAAGGAAGATACCGAGTTTTTAAAATAACCCGAACCGACACTGGAGCTCTCTTTTGAAATGCTGGCTCCCATATTAACCCATGATTTGAATTCACTTCCTGAAAGTAACCTGAGAGCAACAGGAGAGTTTTCAAAGTAACTGCCGGTACAGGCAGAATTTATAAGCGCAATTTCTGCTCCGATATTGAGTAAAAGTTCCCTTTCTTCAGCGTTAATATATTGGAGATGCTTCTCCAGACTTCTAAAACTGCTTTCGTAAAAACTCTCAAAAGCCTGTTTCTCGGAAGAAAGTAAAATAATTCCCGTCTCAGACCATGTGTGAAGATCAGTGATTTTAAGGGATGAAAGGGTCGCAGGGCTTCTTTCCAGAAAGCTAATGGCAGCATCATCGCTTACATTTAATATTTCTTTAGCAATGGATACCCAGACTATAAAATCTCTGCCGTTAAGTCTATTCATTGCCTCAGGAGCGCTCCTGAATAATGAAAATAAAGAATCAGGTCTGTCTGTAGATCTAACTGCAGATCTGCCTACAGATATGTCTGAGGAATCCGAAAAGCAATCCAGGCAGCCTGCAAATTCATCTAACATAACCAGAAGTTCTTTTCGTCTCCGGGGTGGAACAGCTGAAAACACATCTTTTGCTGCAGTCAGGATATCCACAGCCACTGTCCAATTCCCGGTGAGAAAGCGATAGACTATGCCGTAGAAAAGCCTGAAATCATCAGGGGAGAGAAGAGCCAGCATATCAGGAAGATGCTCAAAGTATGCCTCTGCAACCCTGGTATTCGAACAGGCAAATTTCTCTCCGAGGCTTATAAACTCGCTAAAGTTTTCAAGGTCTTTATAGTCAGTGGAAATATCTTTATAAAATAAGGGAGATGAACTGTCAGAAGGAGAGGCCCTGTCAGCAGAAAAGTCAGAAGATACCAATATATCAGCCGTGTGATTGAAATAAATCATCGCAAATTGATTGCTTTTCCTGGCAAAGGAGATGCCTGTATCGACCCATTTTTCTAAAAGAGGTAACCCTTCTGAACCTTTTTTCTCGAGAATAACAGCTGACGAGTCTAATAAACCTTCCAGGCAGGAAAAACTTAATTCAGAGGCTTTGCTGGCAATTGAAGTCCATTTATGGAAATTATGCTCTATCTGGTCAGTCCGATCTGCCTGGCTACTCTGGTCTTTTCGGGTTGTTGTAACCTTTATTAACTTATATACTGCAGATGCTGCCCGAAGATAGGCTGTTTGAACTCTTTTTCCCCTTCCGGTGATGAATTTTCCGGGATAAAGCAGCATTTCCAGTTCAGCCTGATCAAATTCTGTAAATAGTTCTGAAATGCTGGAAATTTCTGCACGGTCAAGTTTCGAAAAATTAGATTTTATCAGTTTAGGGATGTCTTTCCAAATGTTTTTTTCAGGGCTTTCCGAAAGATTTTCCTCAAAGAATCTACGAGCAGGGTCTTCATTTTTCTTATTATATGAGGGCAATGCATTTATCACTCCATAATTGCAGAGATTATCTCATCAAGACTTACCTGCAGGTCCGGATTGTCCGTAATCGGCCTGACCATTGCTATCTGGCAAGCTTTTCTGGGTTCTATGCCTTCATGTATCAGTTTTCCGGCGTAGATCAGCAGACGCGTACTGACGCCTTCTTCAAGCCCATGATGCTTGAAATTCCTTATGCGTGACCCGATTTCCACAAGTGACCTTGCCATTTCCTTTCCTGCCCCGCTTTCATGTGCCACGATCTGGATCTCGAGGTCAGAAGGCGGATAATCGAAATCAATAGAAACGAACCTCTGGCGAGTGCTCTGCTTCAGGTCTTTTACAATACTCTGGTAGCCCGGATTATAAGAGACTGCAAGCATGAACCCGGCAGGAGCCTTCATAACTACGCCCAGCTTATCAACAGGGATTATGCGCCTGTCATCGGTAAGCGGATGAATGACAACAATTGTATCTTTCCTGGCTTCAACAACTTCATCAAGATAGCATATTGCCCCGCTCTTTACGGCTTTTGTAAGAGGCCCGTCGCTCCATTCAATTGATTCCCCTTTTATCAAAAACCTCCCAATAAGGTCGGTTGCAGTAAGGTCCTCGTGGCATGCGACAGTAATTAAAGGCCGCTTCAGTCTGTAAGCCATATACTCCATAAAACGTGTCTTTCCACATCCTGTAGGCCCTTTCAGGATTACCGGCAGCAGGTTTTTGTAGGCTGCTGTAAAGACTTCAACTTCATTCCCTACCGGAACGTAGTATGGCTCTTTTTCAACAAAATATTCTTCCAGAGGTATCTCTTTGAACAACTGGCATCCGGTGTCCATGTTTTTCTCCCATCCGAATACAATTATTATATTTTTTATTGAATATATTTTCTTTGATGGATTGATTTGAGATATCTTAAGAATGCTACGGAAATATTTCAATCCCAAAGCAACTTCTCAAAAGTAATTACTTTTCAGGTCTAACCAAAATATTTTAAATTTTCTCGGGAGCATAGGTGTGCATAAGTATTTATACGGTAAAATGAAGTAAAAAAATCATGGAATTGGAGAAACCTGCATTTCAATAAATCTGCCTTTTCTGGCTTTTCTGCATATCTTTTTATTACTTTTTACAGATAAGGTTTTCAGATATATTCAGACCTGTACAATCATTCTTTTCGTGGCAAACCTATTTTAGCCGCACTATTATATAACCTACTACAAATAATTACATACATATTCCGCATGAGAAGTAAAATAATTCAACTGGTCTTTAAAAAAATTATAATACAACCGGAACTGAAATTAGAAATAAAAATTAAGAATATAATTTTTAAAAATCTTTTTTATTTCGTTTGCGGCTTTTTTGGACCATTTCAGTACCTTTAATATTACCGGTATTTCCTGAATACTATCTAAATAATATTAGCTCAATGAGATAACTTTATATAATAATTATATGTTGTTTATAATAGGTACAATCAAAAAACAACTTAACAGTGGGGAAGAAAAAACAAAACTGACACATGGATATGAGTGTTAATTCCAGGACAGTACCTTACATAAATCTGAAAAACGCTTTGTTCAATGGCTTAAGACTTTTAAACAAGATATACTGGACTGGTACAAGCCTGTCCAAAAATTGAGGAAACTCAGGTAATTGAACTTGCATAAATAAATCTAAGAATAATTAAAACAAGCGGTGATCTTTTATGGAGTATGTAACAAAAACATGTCCAATTTGTGGGAGTGAATTTGTAGTATTGGAAAAAGTGGAGGGAAAGGCAATTTACTGTACACTTAAGTGCCTTTCGGTTGCTCAGGGGAAGGTAAAGAGAGAGAAAGTTTCTACAGTCATATCTGTGTAAATAACAAATCTAATCAAAAAAGTATAATTCTTTATTTTTTCATTTTACCAAAAATAATAAATTAAGAACCTGAAGAAACTGATGACCTGAAGAGACTAATAACCTGAAGAAACTAAAAAACCAGAATTAGAATTGGCTTAAATTAGAAAATACCTTAAATTGAAAAATACCTTTAATCAAAAAGTACCTTCAATCAAAAGATACCTTTAATCGAAAAAACACCTTAAATCAAAAAACACCTTAAATCAAAAAACATCTTATAAAAAACAGCTTATAGTGGGGGAAAAACATATGCGAATAAGAGTGGTTAGTTCAAGGGAAGAAATTTTTACACTTAATCCGAATGAGCGTATTGTCCATCTGGCTTTCAGGCCTTCAAACAAGGACATTTTCGGGCTGATCGAGACCTGCCCGAAGGTTGAAGTAATCCAGTTGCCCAAATCATATATGCGCACGGTTTCCAGATCCATAGAAATGTTCCTCCAGATGCAGAGGATTCAGCTCCTTGAAGGCGATGTCTGGGGGCACAGGAAAGACATTAACGAATACTTTACAATTTCATCCTCAGTAATTGAGAAGATAAAGGTAATGAAGGCAGAAGGCAAAGATGCTGAAGAGATTGAGAAAAAGGTTTCAAGGGAAAGTAAACTGAACCCTGCAATGGTAGGCTATATCCTGTCAAAAGAGACGGCTGTTTAATTTTTACAGGACAAGATATGAAATTTATATGAAACTTGAAACTTTTTTTGAGATAAAAACATAAAAAGGAATTGAACCTTTTGAAATTAATCTTCACTTTACTTTTTTTATACAGAATAAATGATGATCAGGTAATATTTCATAAACATATGCTATTTTCATGCACATGTACTGCTTTCATAATTATTAAAGGATCATATAGTATCATATAAGATCATATAGGATCATATGAAATCTGTTGGGCTCACTTGACTTCTATCTTAAAGCTTTGCTATATATCACCTGACTTCTATCTTAAAGCTTTACCATAAACCTATAATCCATGTAAACAGATATTCTAATATGGCAGTCCCGAAGTACCTGAAGCGCTATCTCAGGGTGCAGGGAGATGAAATGCCTGCCCTCTCCAGAATAACAGAAAGGATTTCAGCCGAATTCGACCCGGAAATGGAACTTGAAGAACTATGGAATATCCATAAAGCAAGCATTAAAGAATACAGAAAACTGCGGGAAAGCCTTGACATCGAAGTCATGGATTCCCTTGTTTATGCAGACAGCTCGGACAGGCTCAGGCTATATACTAAAAGTTTCCTTGAGATCCCTGAAGCCAGCCAGTCTTTGCTTGACCTTAAGATTGCTATCGTGGACAGGATGCTCAGAAACTGCTCCTGCTGCGGGTGGAATTGCGGTGTAAACAGGGAGATCGGTGAAAAAGGTTTCTGCAAGCTGACCAGTGCTTCCTATTACTCCTCCGAATTCCTTCATATGGGGGAAGAGCCCGAACTTGTTCCTTCACATACTATCTTTTTTTCAGGATGTGTTTTTGCCTGCGTCTACTGCCAGAACTGGGAAATCTCCACATGCCCTGATTGCGGAACCAGGGTTGAGCCGAGAAAGCTTGCAAAACTTATAGATCTCAGAAGGCTTCACGGGGCAAAGAATGTAAACTTTGTAACTCCTACCCCTCATACGTACAATATCCTTAAAACGCTGAGGGAAACTTCACAAAACAATCCGGTTATCTGGAACTCAAATATGTACCACTCCCCTGAGATTGCGGAGGTTCTGGAAGGAGTTGTGGACGTCTACCTTGGGGACTTTAAATACGGAAGCAATGAATGCGCCAGCAAATATTCAAAAATAAGAAATTACCTGGAGATTGTTCAGCCGAACTTCAAATTTGCCTACGAAACAGCAGAAGTCCTACTCCGACACCTTGCCCTCCCAGGACACCTCGAATGCTGCACAAAACCGATTGCCGAATGGGTAGCAAAAAATATCCCTGAAACCAGGTTCAACCTGATGTTCCAGTACAGGCCCTGCTATCGGGCAATGGAATATCCCGAAATCGCACGCCAGCTTACTGCAGAAGAAGAGGAAAAGGCTATTGAGATTGTAAAAAAAGCAGGGATTGAGGATTTGCTGGTCTGAGCAATGCTCAGTAGTAATTATAATTGTGTGAATATATATAATTGCATACATATCATAAGGTATGGGAGGTCCTGGGGTAGCCTGCAAATTCTTAGGAATATTCCTAATTTTAAGTCTGCTACTGCAGGGAACCTGTACAGCTCAGGCAAGCAATGAAGCGAATGCTAATTACACTATAAATGATACAGTTAATGGGACAATAATTGGTACCGTAAACGGCACGATAAATGGCACAATAAGCGATACTGTTAATAATACAACAGTCAATGGCACAGTAGTTGGAACAGTAGTTGGAACCGTAAATGGCACTATAAACGGCACTATAATCAGTACTAGGAGCAAATCAGGTCCGCTTGAATGGGTTTTGATACTACCAGTTTTAGCAGGCTATCTTCTTTTTCTATGCTGGATGTGCCGGTTTTTTGATAGAATGAACTTCTGTTTTGTGGTTTTTATACTTATTATGCTTATAGTACTGCTATTGAGGTTTATGCCATTGGATTTAGGTCCAGCTGCAAAACGGGTCATCTTTATTGTTGTATTACTTCTTCTTGTTATTATGTTACTTCTTATTCTAACACCTGCTATGCTTCATGAAGTGTTCCCCCCCAAAAAGAAAAAAAACCAAGAAAATGAAAGCAATCCAGTAATGATCCTTCATGATATGCTAAGGAATTTTATTATTATTTTTTCAACATTATTGTGGCCTCTGCTGTTCATATATCTTCATATGAACGATATTGAAAGTGCTACATTTTATGGGATAGAGGATGTGGAGTTTCCAATCATAATAGCTGCATCGTCTATTGGAGTTCTTTCTTACCTCCTGTTAAGTATTGAAGAAATTTTTAGCCAGCTTATTCCTGAATATAAAAAGATGAGCATTGCCTGGTCATATCTCAGGAGAATTCTTATTGCACCCTTTATCGCGTTAATAATTGTTTATATTCTCCCATTCAGTAAACCAGATGATACTACCCTGACAGATGAACTTTCAGTCTTCTTTTTTTCCTTTTTTGCCGGTTTCTTTACGAAACCAGTAGAAGAATGGATTTACGTAGGAGTTCAGAAATTTTTGCCTGATGTATCCAAGGAGGAGTTCAAATCGAGGAATGAAAAATATGATGTTAAAGAATCGGACTTTGTTAAAATGCTTGGTATATCCGAGGATCTGGCATATATGCTATACTATGCAAAGATAAGGACAATAGAAGAACTGGCAAGATGCGATGTAAAGGAAATTAAAAAGAAAGTGAATCTTGATACCAGAAATATTGGGGAAGGTGTATGGTGTCCAGTCAAAGGACAGGAAGACAGACTTGGCAGTTACTCAGATCAACAAATTCAACTGGCTATTGATAAGGCACGGGAGACCCTTGGCATAGATAAATCGAAACTGGTTAGAGTACTAAAAATGGATAAAGAACTGGCATCCAAACTTTACAATTTTGTAAATATAAAAACTATTGAGGATCTGAGTACCCTTAACGAGGAGTACATTTATAAGAAACTGAGCGCCTGCAACCAGGGGGCAAATAAAGAGAAGATTAAAGAATATATAAATTCAGCCATAGAATACACTGGCATGAATGAATCGGGTTTTGTTAAAGACCTTGATATGGAAAAAGATCTGGCTTTCAAAATCTCTCACTTTACAGGAATAAAATCAGTTGAAGCATTGAGTACCAGCGATGCTGATGACGTTCATAACAAATTGGGCGTTTGCAAAGAAGATATTTCCAAAGCCGAAATCAAAGAATACATAGAAAAGGCTATAGAAAAGACCAAAGAAACGGCTAAAGAAACTTAACAAATCCATTATAAATCCTCTGTTTGTCTAAGCTACCGTTAACGCCGGGCTAACCATGCTCTACTGGAATGTCGGTAAACGCATTCATAAGGAAATTCTAAAAGGGGAAAGAGCAGAATATGGTGAAGAAATTGTTTCTAACCTGTCACTTAAGTCTTTTTTGCTGGAACTCGGCGCAGACTTCGCCTTTGTAGCCAGGCAGCGGCGAATTCAAATTGATGACGACGACTTTTACATCGATCTCCTTTTTTACCACCACTCCCTGCACAGGCTGATTGCTATTGACCTTAAACTTGGAAATTTCAAAGCCGAATACAAAGGCCAGATGGAGCTCTACCCCCGCTGGCTGGACAAATACGAAAGGCAGCCGGGAGAAGAATCCCCGCTGGGAATAATCCTCTGCGCCGGAAAGAAAAAGTAACAGATAGAACTTCTGGAACTGAGCCGTTCCGGGATCCATGTAGCTGAATACCTGACAGAACTGCCGCCTCGCGAACTGCTTGCTAAAAGGCTGCATCGCGCTGTCAGAACTGCAAAGGTAAGGCTGGAGACATACGATGACCAGTAATAGAGAAAGACCCTGAAGGCTTTTCAGTTAATCTGTTTTTTCCAGAAAATGATCCAGATGGCTCAAGACCGCGGAGAAATCTAACTGGACGGCAAAGAGCTAGTAATTTGAAGGTCTCTATTTCTGATGTCCGCTCACGCCCTGAATTAAGAGTAACGAGCCATTGGAAATTTTAGGCGGTATAAAGGCTTAATCTGAAGTAGCAACCGAAATTACCTTATCTTGCATGAAATTATAAGATATGAAGGTAAGTTTTGAGGCTCCCTGATGACTCAAGTATTCAGAATATTCGTAAGTTCAGTACAGAAAGAACTTGAAGATGAGCGGCTCATTGTTCAGAATCTTGTGAGCACTGACCCTTTCCTATCAGCACATTGCGCTCCCGTGCTTTATGAGTATGAACCGGCTTCTTCAGAAAAGGCACTTGAGGGCTGCCTTAAAGCCCTTGACAGTTGCCAGGTATATCTGCTCATAATCGGGGTACAGTATGGCGCTTTTAATGGAGATCTTTCGATAACTCATACCGAATATCGCAGGGCGAGGGAAGAAAAGCTGCCGATTCTTGCTTTCATTAAGGGCAGCAGGGGGATGGACCGCGAGGAAGGAACCGGTGCTTTCTTAAGAGAACTTGAAGATGATGGTTTTAAGTACAAACGTTTCGGGAATGTAATTGAACTCCAGAAGAAAGTACGGGAGGCACTGGTAAAGCTCCTTAAGGACAGGTTTGGTATTGCTCCGACCAGCGACGAAAATACGATTGCAAAGCAGACCATCGAGGCTACTTCTACTTTTGAATCGCAGCCACTCACTCGAATTCCCTGGAAGGATCTCGACCATAAAGTTGCTCTCCAGCTTGTGAAAGCAGCTGAAAACAAAAAAGAAGAAGAGTTATCTTCTACCGACTTACTGGCTGGAGTGATGCTGCGCGGTCTTGTCTGGACTTCTCCAGGATCGGAGGAACACTATGCTACAGCCGCTGGAGTAGTTCTGCTCGCAAAAGACCCATCTGTGGTTTTTCCCCAATGCCGGGTGCTTGCGGATGCTTATCGGGGACACGAGCCTGATGGAGAGCCACGTGACCATGAGGACATTCGGGGATCTATGCCCCTGGTTATTGACCGCGCAGTTGCTTTCATTGACCGTAACACCCGTCACCCCATGAAAGTTATTGGATTAAACCGAGTTCGTATTGATGAATATCCCATAGAGGCACTGCGAGAAGCCCTTGTGAACGCTGTTGCCCACAGGCAGTACGAGGATGCCGGGAGAAAGATCATTCTAGAAGTATTCCCTGATCGAGTAATCGTTTCCAGCCCGGGTCTCCCACCAGCCCCTATCACACTAGCCAGTTTGCGTAAAGGAAATTACAGGCCCTGTTCGCGAAACCCTGTACTGGCCCAGTGCCTTTCCTATTTCCACAGGATAGAGGAGCGCGGTAGCGGTTTCAGGCGTATGCGAGACCAGATGCTAAACCACGGCCTGGAAAAGCCCCTCCTAGGAACTGATACTGGATACTTCCAGGTCATTTTTCCAGGACCAGGCGAGAACCTCGACTGCATCCTTGTGCCCGAAGCCAGACTATCAGTGACGCTTGCTATTGAAGCTCAATTGAATGAGAGGCAGAAGGAAATTATTAATTATGTGCTGGAAAACGGTGGCGTTTCAAGTGGCTGGTGCCGCGAGCGGTTCAATGTTGCCTACCAGACAGTATACAGGGACCTGAATGGGTTAAAGGACCTGGGCATCTTAAAACAGGAAGGATCAGGCAGAAGTACCAGGTACGTCATGAGAAGAGGCGATGAATAATCTATCACTTTTCTATCACCAAAAAGCTCTAATCTATCACCTCAGCCCCAGCTTTCTTCGGATTTATTTTCTTAAATTTTACGATTCTTTTGATTTCTTTTCAGATCTTTTTGAGATCGGAAAACCACATTTACAAAAAAGAAAGAAGTAGAGGTGACGAATTAATCTATCACTTATCTATCACCAAAACGCCCTAATCTATCACCTCAGACCCCAAAAATCCGAAAGTTCGATACCTGAAATCTTCCGATAATCATCCGATTTTCCTCTGTAATCTTCCGATGGCATGGCTAATCGTTAAGAAATCGTAAACCTAAGTCCATTAATTGTAAAGTCAAAGTTAGATTCTGAAGACCAAGGACATCCTGTATTGATCACTCCTTACCCTCAACATCCATAAGTACGATGCACAAAATCATCCGGATACGAGTTAAACTTTTTTAAAGTTATTACCTTTACAGTATTCAAATACTCCATGCTCCTTTCCGACACACGTTTTTATTTTTTTCATTATACATGACCCCAGCTCTCACCGGCCGGCTGAGACAACCGGCATTCTCAAAACGAAAATGAAAAGCGAAAAACCTTTTTTGATTTATTCTTGACTGCCACAACTAAAGAAATCAAAGGAAGAGAATAGTTTAAGATAGAAAAGACTACCCGTGAATTTGAAAAGACTATGAAAAAGAGCAAGAGTTAAAAAGATTAGCAGGTATTCCTTAATAGAAAATCTTCAAAGAAAAATAACTCAGCTAACCGAAATTTTCATTATAGTACTATTTGTGAACAGTTGCCAGGCTAAAAAATGAATGAAAATAAAGTTAACCGAACCACAATTAAGAAACAGTATATGAGGCTGCAAGCCGGGCTTAAGAGGAATAAAAATGATCACAGGTGAACTGAAAAACAAAATCGACCGCATATGGGACACTTTCTGGTCCGGTGGCATAGCCAACCCCCTCGAAGTTATCGAACAAATTACCTACCTGTTGTTTTTACGGAGGCTTGACGACCTCCATACGCTGGAAGAAAACAAGTCAGCCCGCTTAAAACGCCCTATGGAGCGCCGCATTTTTCCGGAAGGCGAGGACGATAAGAACCGCCCTTATGAAGACATGCGCTGGTCCCATTTCAAAAACTTCACGCCTGCAGAGATGTTTACGGTGGTCAGCGAACACGTTTTTCCTTTCCTGCGCACCCTGGGAGGAGATGATTCCACCTATGCAAAACACATGGAAGGCGCCCGCTCCACGATACCTACGCCTGCACTGCTTTCAAGGGTTGTGGACCTTCTCGATGAAGTGCCTATGGAAGACCGCGACACGAAAGGCGACCTCTATGAGTATATGCTGGGCAAGATCGCATCTGCAGGCCAGAACGGCCAGTTCAGGACCCCGCGCCATATTATCCGCCTGATGGTAGAGCTAACTTCCCCGCAGCCGACAGATATCATATGCGACCCCGCATGCGGGACAGCCGGATTTCTTGTGTGCGCTGGCGAGCATTTGCGGCAGCACCACCCGAATATCCTGCACGACGAGAAGCTGAAGCAGCACTTCCACCACAATATGTTCCACGGCTTCGATTTCGACAACACCATGCTCCGCATAGGCAGCATGAATATGCTCCTTCACGGCGTGGAAAATCCGGACATCAGATACCGCGACTCCCTGGCGCAGGACTATGCGAGCGACGAAGAAGCCTATACTCTTGTCCTTGCAAATCCTCCTTTTGCCGGCTCGCTCGACTATGAGAGCACTTCCAAGGAACTCCTGAAGGTTGTCAAGACCAAAAAGACAGAACTGCTTTTTGTCGCCCTGTTTATGCGCCTCCTCAAACCAGGCGGACGGGCTGCCGTTATCGTCCCTGACGGCGTGCTTTTCGGCTCAAGCAAAGCCCACAAGGAGCTTCGCCGCATGCTTGTTGAGGAGCAGAAACTCGATGCGGTTGTTTCCCTTCCTGGCGGCGTTTTCAAGCCCTATGCAGGGGTTTCTACTGCCATTCTCCTTTTCACGAAAACAAATTCAGGAGACACAGACCACGTCTGGTTCTACGATATGCAGGCCGACGGCTGGAGCCTTGACGACAAGCGGAGCCCGCTTTTGAGCGAGGACAAACTGGGTCCTGTTCCGTCAACAGAGCTTTCTGAGGACGAGCACGCCAGAAATAACCTTCCTGATGTCCTTGCCCGCTGGCAGGAGCGCAATTCCGGCGAACTCAAACGCGCCAGGACCGAACAGAGCTTCTGCGTGCCAAAAGCCGACATCGCAGCCCAGGGTTACGACCTTTCGCTCAACCGCTACAAGGAAGTTGTGCATGAGGAAGTGGAATACAGAGACCCGAAAGAGATACTTGAAAGCCTCGCAAAGCTGGAAGCTGAGATTCAGCAGGGGATGAAAGAACTGGAAGGGATGCTGGAATGAGTACTGTCCTCAAAATGGAAAAGCTTTGCGACATTGCTGAACTGAACCCAAAATTTAAGGAAAAACTGGAAAGCGAATCAAGTGTTTCTTTTGTGCCAATGGCAGCAGTTCTAGCCGAGATGAGCACAGTAACCGGTGAAGAAAAACAATACAATGAAGTAAGTAAGGGCTACACATCATTTGTTGATGGCGATTTGCTTGTTGCAAAAATAACTCCTTGTTTCGAGAACGGAAAAATTACTCAGGCAAAACTAAAAAATAGAGTGGGATTTGGTTCGACCGAGTTTCATGTAGTTCGTCCTGTAGAAGAAAAATTAGATGCACGTTATTTACTTCACTTCTTAAGACAAGAACGTATCCGAATAGAGGGCGAAAGAAAGATGACTGGCAGCGCAGGACAACGCCGTGTGCCTGCGAATTTTCTTGCTGGTTTGGAAATCCCTCTTCCTCCTTTACCGGAACAAAAAAGAATTGCAGATATTCTGGACCGTGCGGAGGCTCTTCGAGCCAAACGTAGAGCTGCCCTTGCACGGCTTGATGAACTCACAGAAGCCATTTTTATTGATATGTTCGGTGACTCAGTGTCAAATCCAATGGGATGGAAGAGATATCCTTTAAAACACTGTGTAAATCATATTCAGATCGGGCCTTTTGGATCACTTCTGCATAAAGATGACTACGTTTTCGGTGGTATTCCGCTCATAAATCCTACGCACATCGAAAATGGAAAAATTGTTCCCGACCTAAACCAGTCTATCACTGTGCAAAAACATGCTGAACTTCAACTTTACCAACTTCAACAAGGTGATGTGATCATGGGTCGTCGGGGAGAAATGGGTCGGTGCGCAATTGTGGGGTCAGAGCACAATGGAATGCTTTGTGGCACAGGATCACTTTTTATTCGTCCTAATGAAAGCAGAGCTATTGCTATGTACCTTCAAGCAACGCTTTCAAGTGAAAGTATGCGTAAGCATTTGGAAGGTTTTTCACTTGGAGCCACACTACCGAATTTGAATCGAGGAATTGTTGGAGAATTAGCTATTTCTCTACCACCAATTGAAATGCAAAAAGAATTCAGCCACCGCATTGAATCAATTGAGAAATTAAAAGCAACTTACAAGTCCTCGTTGACAGAGATTGATGAGCTTTTCTTATCTCTTCAATATCGTACCTTCAGGGGGGAACTATAACCATGCGAGGGGAATTTATTGAAGTTTGGTCTGAAACATGGAGAGAGATATGGAGTAAACTAACACTGCAGAAAGATTTGCCAAATGACTTATTTTGTGAACTTTATGATGAGCTTGTATTTGCCTTCAAGAAAAAACCCTCCGTTGAAGAGATAGCAGAAATCACCAATGATCCTGAAAAAAGTGAAGAGATATTTGTCAATACTAAATCTGAAGATTTTTCTAGTGAGTGGGCACTAATTAGGTTTTTTGAAAGTGCTAATGAGGTTTTAGACGATCTTGGCGGTGATCCTCTTTCCAATTATTACTTTAATCTGCTCGAAGAATTCATCGAGAAGTTCAATCTACGTTACTGTTTGAGGCGGCCTTGCACGCTTTGTCCAACATTGTCGGGCATATTTGGCAGCCTCATGTACAATCTAAGAGAAGCAACTAGCCATGATACTCATCTTGACAATCTAATGAAGGATTTCGAGAATGCTATCCAAGACTTACGAATTGATTTTTCCGATGGGAGAATCAAAACATGCATTCAGAAACAGATTAATTTACTTGAAGCCATGGGTAGTCGATATCCAGGGGTTAAAGAAAAAACAATTGGTAGAATTTGTAACCAAGTTAGGACATGGCCCCATGAAACAGTAAAAGATGCCATGAAAAACCTTTATGAATTCACCTGTGATTACCCGGGAATTCGACACGCGGGGACATCCGCAAAAGCATTACGTACTATCGAAATGCGTGACATGGTTGCAATATCTATTATACTGATAGGATTCCTACCCTACCTAACCGACCAACTCGATGCTGAAGTTATGTATTCGAGGAAGAAGATATGAAAGCCACTGAAGCCAAACTTCTTGATTTTCTCAAAAAATCCCCCCAATTCGTGATTCCCATATACCAGCGCACTTACTCATGGACTGAAAAAGAGTGCCAGCAGTTATGGGATGACATTCTTCGAACAGGAAGTAATGATGATATCTCAGCTCACTTTGTCGGCTCTATTGTCTACATAGAAAAAGGGATCTATCAGGTATCCAGCCAATCCCCGCTGCTCGTAATCGATGGTCAACAGCGTCTAACCACAGTAACCCTGCTGATAGCTGCCCTTGCCAGAGCTCTGGAAAAAATGGATGAAGAAAAACGTGAGCCTCTTGATGGATTTTCTCCTCGCAAACTACGGAATTATTATCTTCTCAACCCTGAAGAAGAAGGAGAAAAGTATTACAAACTTATTCTTTCGCAGACAGATAAGGACTCTCTCACCTCTATTGTTGACAACAGAGAGCAACCAAAAGAGTACTCTCTGAGAGTGACGGAAAACTTCAAGCTTTTTGAGTCATGGATTGCTGGATATAAAAATAATCTAACTCCTCTTTGTAAAGGGCTTGCCAAACTTATAGTGGTTGACATCGCGCTTAATCGCGATCAGGACAACCCACAACTTATTTTTGAAAGCATGAATTCAACCGGCAAAGAACTCAGCCAGGCTGACCTGATCCGTAACTATATTCTGATGGGGCTGGAACCGCAATTACAGACAAGGCTTTATGAACAGTACTGGCGACCAATGGAAGTGGATTTCGGACAGGAAGCCTATAGTGACCAATTTGACGGTTTCATGCGCCATTATCTAACTGTTAAAACCGGAGAGATTCCCAGAATAGGGGAAGTTTATGAGGCGTTTAAGGTTCATGCAAATTCCACAAAGACGGCACAGGCAGGAGTAGAAGCGCTTGTAGCCGACATCCGGACCTTCTCTCGCTATTTCTGTGCAATGGCGCTTGGAAAAGAAATAGATCCCGATTTGAAACTTGCTTTCCACGACTTACGCGAACTTAGAGTAGATGTAGCTTATCCATTCTTGCTCGAACTTTATCACGACTATGCAACCGGAGTGCTGTCAAGAGAAGATTTTGTTGCAGCAGTTCGGCTGATCGAGTCCTATGTGTTCCGGCGTGCTATCTGCTCTATCCCTACAAACTCAATGAACAAGACCTTTGCAACCTTTTCCAGATCTCTAAAAAAGGATCGTTATCTTAAAAGCATCCAGGTATACTTTTTTCAGTTGCCATCATATCGCCGCTTTCCAAACGATGAAGAGTTCAGGCGTGAATTTAAAATCCGGGACCTCTACAACTTCCGAAGCCGTAGCTATTGGATCAGACGTTTGGAAAACTATGAACGTAAAGAACGTGTGCAGGTAGATGAGTACACTATCGAGCATATAATGCCACAGAATGATAACCTCTCCACAACCTGGAAAACAGAACTTGGCACAGAGTGGAAACGAATTCAAGAAATGTGGCTGCATACCCTTGGAAACCTCACACTCACTGGCTACAACTCAGAATATAGTGACAGGGCTTTCGCAGAGAAACGTGACATGCCTGGCGGTTTTAAGGAAAGCCCGCTCAAACTCAATAAAGGACTTGGTCAGCTCGACCAATGGAATGAAGAGACTATTAAAGAAAGGGCAAGCAGGCTAGCAGAAATAGCTCTTAATGTATGGGCAATGCCAAAACTAACTACCGACACCCTTGAGGCGTACAGGCCAAAGGCTACGGCTTCTGGTTACACAATTGAAGACCATCCATACCTGTTAACGGGAACAGTGCATGAGCTTTTCGAAGCCTTCCGTAAGGAAGTATTGGCTCTTGATCCCTGTGTAACCGAGGAGTTTCTCAAGCTTTACGTTGCCTATAAAGCTGAGACTAACTTTGTGGATGTGGTGCCACAAGCCAAACGGCTGATCCTGTCGCTCAATCTACCTTTTTCTGCCATAAACGACCCAAAAGGGCTCTGTAAGGACGTTTCCGATGTCGGTTGTTGGGGCAACGGAGACGTAAAAGTCGGTCTCGGATCACTGAATGACCTGCCCTATGTAATAGGTCTGGTGCGGCAATCTTTCGAACACCAGATGGGAAACGGAGGATATTAATGACTAATTTTGCCTTTCTCGAAGCCGAATGGCCTTCTCTGTATGAGGCAGCCGAAAAAGCCTCAAATGCAGTCTATCCGGACCCTCGCACTGCCTGTTTTTACGCCCGCAGGGCTCTGGAACTGGCTGTGCAGTGGATGTATAAGCACGATTATTCCCTTCTCCTGCCGTATCAGGAGAATTTGAGTGCCCTTATCCATGAGCCCACATTCAAGAAGGCTGCGGGAGAGACAATCTTCAACAAAGCGCGTGTCATTATCCGGCTTGGAAACCAGGCTGTGCACAGCAACAGCACGGTTCTGCTGCATGACTCATTAACAGCCATAAATGAGCTTTTTCACATCAGCTACTGGCTTGCCCGCACCTATGCAAGAAAAGAAAAGCCTGAGCCGGGGTTGAGCTTCAACCCAGACGAACTGCCGAAAACAACCGTACCCAGGCAGACGATGGAACAGCTCCGGAACCTTGAAGCAAGCCTCCGGGAAAAGGACGAAAAGCTCTCAGAACTTCTCGCCGACAAATCCGCACTGGACGAAGAACTCAAACGCCTGCGTTCCGAAGTAGCAAAAGCAAAAGAAGCTTCAGCCCTGCTACCAGACAACCACGACTACTCCGAAGCCGAGACTCGAAAAAGCCTGATTGACCTCCTGCTTAAAGAAGCCGGCTGGCCCCTCGATAAAGCTCAGGACAGGGAATTTGAAGTCTCGGGCATGCCGAATGAAAAAGGGATCGGATTTGTAGACTACATGCTCTGGGGCAGCGACGGGAAACCTCTTGCCCTGGTGGAAGCAAAACGCACCACAAAAGACCCTCGGGTCGGCCAGCAGCAGGCAAAACTCTATGCCGACTGCCTCGAAAACCAGTTCGGGCAAAGGCCTGTTATCTTCTATTCAAACGGGTATGAAACCTGGGTCTGGGACGATTCCATGTATCCTCCGAGGCAGGTGCAGGGCTTCTACAAAAAATCCGAACTTGAACTCCTTATCCAGAGGCGCAAAAGCCGAAAGCTTCTCTCGGAAGCGGAAATTAACTCAGCCATAGTCGAACGCTATTATCAGACCAGAGCCATCCGCCGCATAGGGGAAGCCTTTGAAAAGGACAACGACCGAAAAGCCCTCATAGTAATGGCAACAGGCGCAGGAAAGACCCGCACGGTAATTGCTCTCTGCGACCTCCTCATGCGCTGCAACTGGGTAAAACGTGTGCTTTTCCTTGCCGACAGGGTAGCTCTTGTCAACCAGGCTGTAAACGCATTCAAGCGGCATCTCCCTGACTCTGCACCTGTAAACCTTGTCACGGAAAAGGACACCGATGGGCGGGTTTTCGTTTCTACCTATCCGACAATGATGAAACAGATAGAAGAAATAAACAGCGGGCAGCGTCGGTTCGCAGTTGGTCACTTCGACATTGTGATTATTGATGAGGCGCACCGCTCGGTCTTCAAAAAGTACAGGGCGATTTTCGATTACTTTGATTCTCTTCTTGTAGGCCTTACAGCAACACCCAAAAATGAAATTGAACGAAATACCTACAGCCTCTTTGACCTTGAACCAGGTGTTCCCACAGATGCCTACCATCTTGAAGAAGCCGTAAAAGACGGTTTTCTGGTCCCTCCGAAAGCGGTTTCAGTGCCCCTGAAGTTCCAGCGCCAGGGGATCAATTACGACGAGCTCTCAGATGAAGACAAAGAGCAATGGGAATCTCTGGACTGGGGCGACGAAGACGGAGAAATCCCTGATAGGGTAGAAGCCGAAGCTGTCAACAAATGGCTGTTCAATAAGGATACCGTGGACAAAGTGCTGGCACACCTGATGGAGCGGGGGCTGAAAGTAGCAGGCGGTGACCGCCTTGGAAAAACCATCCTCTTTGCCAAAAATCAGTCTCATGCCGAGTACATTGCCGAGCGGTTCAATGCAAACTATCCGCATTTCAAGGGTGAATTCGCCCGTGTTATCACTTTCAAGACCGAATATGCCCAGAGCCTTATAGACAACTTCTCTATCAAAGAAAAAGTTCCGCATATTGCCATCTCGGTAGACATGCTTGACACCGGGATCGACGTGCCGGAAGTAGTGAATCTTGTATTCTTCAAACTGGTGCGTTCAAGGACAAAGTTCTGGCAGATGGTCGGACGCGGAACCCGTCTCTGTCCTGACCTATTCGAACCCGGAAAAGACAAACAGTTCTTTTACCTTTTTGATTACTGCCAGAACCTTGAGTACTTCAGCCAGAACCCTGAAACAACTGACGGATCTTTGGGAGATTCACTTGGCACGCGCCTGTTCAAATACAGGCTTGAACTTCTCTCAGAGCTGGACAAAAAACTTGAAGCTAATAGCAATTGCGACATTGGAACCGAGACCAGGGAAATATACGGCGAGCCGAAAACAGAAGCTGAAGTACGCTTTTTGATTGCCGAAGCGCTTCACGGTGAAATTGCCTCTATGAACCCGGACAACTTTGTTGTGCGTCCCAAACGGCGGCTGGTCGAAAAATATTCAAGTCCCGAAGCCTGGTTAAAGCTCTCAGGTGAAGACCTTTCCGAACTTACCCACGAAGTTGCAGGTCTGCCTTCAGAACTGCAGCCTGAAGCCGAAGAAGCAAAGCGTTTTGACCTTCTTATCCTGAACCTGCAGCTGGCTTTGCTCCGTGCCGAGCCTGGCTTTGAGCGCCTGCGTGACAGGGTAAGGGATATTGCAGGTCTTCTTGAAGAAAAATCTGCCGTTCCTGTTGTACGCGACCAGATGCCTCTGATTCTGGACGTGCAGACCGATGAATGGTGGGAGAATGTTATGACTCCCATGCTGGAAACTCTCAGGAGGCGCCTCCGTGACCTTGTAAAGCTGATAGAAAAACACCATAGAAAACCGCTTTACACCGACTTCGAAGACGAAATGGGCGTAGAGACCCATGTGGAACTGCCGGGTTTTGCTGCAGCCGGAGGTTTTGAGAAGTTCCGCGCCAAGACCAGGGCTTTCCTCATGGAACATCAGGACCAGGCTGTTATCCATAAGCTCAGGATGAACGAGCCTCTGACTGCATCTGATCTTGATGAACTGGAAATGATACTTTCCAAAAGCGGGTTGGGTAATCCGGAAGAAATCGCCCGCGCAAAAGAGACATCAAACGGGCTCGGCCTCTTCGTACGCTCCCTGATAGGGCTGGACAGGGAAGCTGCAAAACAGTCGTTTGCCACATTCCTGCTGGATAAGACATTGACTGCAAACCAGATAGAGTTCATAAACCTGATAATTAACCACCTTACAGAACATGGGGTTATGGATGCTGCATTACTTTATGAATCACCATTTACCGACCTTACACCCCTGGGACCAGACGGGCTTTTCACCTCAGCTCAGGTAGACGGGCTGATAGCAGCACTGGAACAGGTAACAGCAACAGCAATTGTGTCTTCAGGTTTGCAGCAGGCAACTGCTTGAAGGTTTTAAGCTGTTTCAGGAGCTATGGGAAAATTGTTTACTCAACGCTGAAACGATTGGTTCGACGCCCATTTTGTTAATTCTGACTTGCATCTTTTTAAATTACAGTAAATCCGAAAGCACCATATATACCTTTAATGGCTAAAGTCAGTGTTCTATATGAAAGATTTTCCTTATTGAATCTAGAAAGATAAGCTTTAAACAGGAGCAGGGTTTTAAAAACTAATTTAAGACATTGGAAGATATTGGATTTTTATAATAATGTTTTAATATTATCTGGTCATTTATCTCTCCGGGAGTATGTTTGCCTGGCATTTTACAGTGGCAAATCTCAGGCACGTAAGGGGTATATCAAAACTGTAGATATTTATCTGAACTGTAAATATTTATCAGAACTGTAAATATTATATCAGTGTCTGAAGGGAGATGGGTCACTCTGTATACGCGGTTGCAGAGTGTAGACTAAAATCCGTGTCTCTGTCATTTAACAGGCAGATTCTTTTACGTCAAATTATCGCTTTTAAGGGGGAATAAGCTGATGAAAACCGGACTGGTATTACTGATGACAATCTCAGCAGTGCTGATGCTTGCAACTGCAGGCTCTGCACAGGAAAATACAACAGATAATGCAATAGCGATTATGAAGGATGTAAATGGGAGTACAGTTGGGGTTGCAACCTTCACCGAGGATGACTATGGCCTTGTTCGTATACAGGTCCTTGTTTGCGGTCAGGAGCCAGGGCTTCACGGAATACACATTCATGAGAAAGGGGACTGCACTGCACCGTCTTTTACTTCTGCAGGCGGGCACTACAATCCTCTCTGCAAAGAACATGGATTTAACAACCCGAATAGTCCGCATGCCGGTGATTTGCCTAACCTTGTAGTGGGACTGGACGGTACGGGATACATGGACGTCATCACTGACTCCGTGACGCTGTCACCTGGGCCGACCACTCTATTTCCGGAAAACGGTACTTCACTGATCATACATTCAGGTCCTGATGACCAGATCACAGACCCTGCCGGCAACAGCGGCGACAGGATTGTCTGCGGAGTCATAGAGGAAAAATAAGTTTTCCTTTAATCCTTACATTTTTTCAATGAATCTATTTTTTAATAAATTTTAGAAAAAAGAGAAAAACCTTAAAATATTCTCGTTTTACTGGAACAGCTGTTTTTCAGGGAATTAAATTGCTTTATTAAACGGAGTTGAGCGTTTCAGGCATTGGGTATCAGGAAACACCACGAAAACCGGATCCTGAACCGCAGAGCCTAATCCTCAGTATGTAATTCCGACAGCCGATATCTTAAGTTTCGGGTACTGGCTGGAAGCGAATAATAATATTTATAATCTCACCAAGTGTATCCATGGGTTTGATGGTAGACAATCCGGCTGCAGATAAATACAATATTGTGCCTGTTGAGCGCATTTTTCAGATTCATAGATCGCCCTGCAGGGTAGTTCTGGCAATAACCGGCGGCGGTGCAGAAATAATTGGGGAACTTCTCCGCCACGGCAGCGGCTCTGCAACTCTACTTGACGCTGTCGTTCCCTATGGTACTGATGCGATGGATAAGTTTCTCGGAAGGAAGCCAGAAAAGTACTGCTCTGAAAAAACCGCCAGGCTGATGGCAATGGTTGCTTACCAGCGGGCTCTTGACCTTTTAAAAGGTAACGAATTTGCAGGACAGGACTTAATCGGAATCGGAGCAACCTGCAAGCTTAAAGCTGCAAACGAGCGGGAAGGAAGGAAACACGAGATCCATGTCGCCGTCCAGGCAGCCTGTGAGACAGGAGTAAGGTCACTTGAACTGACAGCAGACAGGACAAGGGAAGAGGAAGAAAAGATTGCCGCTCTCCTTATTTTCAATACACTTGCCCAGCACTGCGACGTTCCCGAAGTCGATTTTTTGGATGTGATTGAGGCAGGGAAAAGTAGAAATGAAGAGCCTATTGAAAAAAGCGTTGAAAAATATGAATCCGTTCCCGAGCCTGTTGGTAATCTATTGAATCAGAAAACATGCGCTCAGGATGGCTCTTACGAAAATCTGGGCCTGACGATAATTAACTTAAAAGAAAAAGCTTCCAGAGGCCACGGAGAATTTGGAAAAATCAGGCTTGTGTTTCCTGGCTCTTTTGATCCATGCCATAGAAACCATGTTTTAATGGCAAAACTGGCTTCGGAAAAACTTGGCGAGCCCGTATACTTCGAAATCTCTTTGACAAATGTAGACAAGCCGCCTATAGATTTTATTTCACTGAATCAGAGGCTTGACTCTTTAAGGGTATATAAAGATGAAGCTTTCATGGGCGGGATTTGCCTGACCAATGCGCCCCTTTTCCTGCAGAAAGCTGCCCTTTTCCCTGGCAGCACCTTTATCGTTGGTGCCGACACCCTTAACAGGATTTTTGATGCAAAATATTATAATGGTTCAATAGACACCCCTTCCATTTTAAGCTTTTTTAAAGAAAAGAATGTACGCTTTATAGTATTTCGCAGGAAATCAGTTGAATTTCGTATAAGTCCCGAAATCCTTGATTTTTGTGAGGTTATCCCTTTAGACGAATATGAAGACGATGGAATATCTTCGACGGAAATCAGAAAGAAGATAGAAGAAAGAAGGAAAAAGATAGAAGAAAGAAGATAAAGAACGATAATAAAAAACGAAGATAAAGAGCGGAGATAAAAAAGAAGGTAAAAAAGGATGTAAAAAAGAAGATAAAAAAAGAAGGTAAAAGATAAAGAATTCAAAAATAGAATTTTTATTCCAGCATCCATTTCCACGCGGAATTAATGATTATTTTCTTCTTTTCACCGTCTTTCCCTTCTATTTTCATTACTCCTTCATCGTCCATAGTAAGGATAAACCCTTCATTGAGCCCGAACTCTTCCATAGCTGCCGTAAGCCCAAGAATTTCCCTTTCCCTTACTGCCGGGCTTCCGAAACAAAATGAGACCTGAATTGCAGCATTAATTTCCTGGCTGCCTTTTTCGTTTACAAGGAAATCACATTCCCTCGTATTATGGAAATAAGATATCTGTTTGCCCTGCCTGAGCAGTTCAAGGAATACGAGATTCTCAAATCTTAACCCCAGGCTGTCCGGGTAATTGGGGAATACTGTCTTGAAAAAACCTGTGTCACCTGCATATATTTTGTATGGGACCTCTTTTGTATTTTCTTTTCTATATTCGTTCCCTTTTTCCTTCTCATATCCCGATTTCTCAGATATGTGGTTATACATTGGAACCCGGTATATCAAAAAAGCTTCTTCCAGATAGTCCATATACCTGCGTACAGTATCTTCGTCATCAATCCAGCTTGCCTTTTTTAGTGTATTGAGGGAATATTCCGATGCCATGTTTGAGATCAGGAAAACTGCAAGTCTTTTCAGTCCCTCAGGGTCCTGGATATTGTGCCTGTCAATGAGTTCTTTTTCAAGAATCTCTTCGAAGTACTCTCTGGAAAGTCTGTAATTGTCCTTTTTTATTACATCGGGAAAGCCACCGTTATCAAAATAGCGCAGGAAATGGCACAGCATTTCATCACACCTTGAAGGTGTAAGAAAGCCAGGTCTTGGTACTCTAAGACCTTTTAAAGTGAGGTATTCTTTGAATGAAAAAGGTGGAAGTTTAAGGACTCTTATCCTGTTCTCAAGACGTGAAGCGATGTTCTGATTCATGAGTCCTGCAGATGAAGATGTCATAAACACGCGCGCCCCTTCGCTTTGAAGCCTGTCCACCCAGCTTTCCCACCCAGGGACATGCTGGATCTCATCAAGGAAATAAGAAACAGGTTCTACAGGTCCTACTTCACTGGGTTTTTCTTCCTTTTCAGAGCCTTCCTCATCTTCGGATTCTCTCCTGCAAAACTCATCTGCGATCTTCTCAATTTCCAGAAGACCGTCAGGGTTCAGGTCTCCGAATCTGCTGTCTTCAAAATTAATGTAAACCTTCATACCCTGCAGAAGACCTGATATCTGTTTTAAAAAGGAAGTCTTGCCCGCATGAAGCGGACCATAGATTAAATTAACCTCACTTCCATCCATGCAGGGATAAACCTGAATACTGCGAGGGAGTATATTGGAAGATTTTTGGAAAAAATTTTGATGGTCAAGAACTAAGGGAAGAAGCTCAACTCTTTGCATGTTATCGGAATAATTTGTGATGAAGAACTATATAGTTTTTCTGGCAGAAATCAATCTCTAGAAAAAAATTAGATTAATTGATCCTTAAAAAGGAAATGCCTGGCCATGTTTGGAATAACGAAACGATGAGCAGATTTAAATGATACATAGTAGAGCTATAGCAGAAAAAGCAGAATAATGTTATATATTTTACGACTTTCAAATATTGGCAATAAGCCTGAGTAATTAAAAAGAAACTGTAAAATTAATCCGAAACATATAGAATTATTAATTTTTTTCAGGAATTTTACTATCGAATTTTACACGCTTCAGTCCTTCTTAGGTTCATATACTGTTTTCTTTTTACCGCATCTTGTACAGACAAAATATTTTTCCCTTACATTAGAGGCATAAATATTCAATCCCCCACTTCTATTCCATTTATGCAACCCAAGGAAACACAAAATGTTTCGCAGTGGAGCTTTTCCGGAAGTTCTGGATGGAGCCCTGTAAGCCAAGCGATTACACTCCTGAACAACTGGTGATTTCCAGCCTGAGATAATATGACCTTGAAGTCTGGTACATTTCAAATAACAGGCTGTTTCTATTTTACTATCTGCTTTATATTTTACCGTTTTTTCAACCTTCTCGGTTTTTTACATCCACATAAAATTCAGCATATCCGCAATTTAAACAAACATGTACTTTAAATTCACGCATTGGGCCGGTAAAATAGCATTCATTATCAGACTCATAACCTATACGTTCTCCGATTATGTGGCCTGTATCGAGATCTGCGCTCCCGCATTTTGGACATTTTCCCCTTTTCATTTTGCTTTTTCCCCTGTATCAAAGAGATCTGGCTTTATGGAAATATTTGTAAAGGTTTTTCGAAGAAGTAATAATCTGATTATAAAATTTCCCTTCTTCTTTTGCTCCCACAATAAAAAACGAACATTTTATATTTGCATCATTAATTATATTTATCTTTGAATAAGTACGTTTGTCATCAAATAAAGATATTAAATTTGTTGAGGCCCCTGATCCAGCGCATGTGTAGCCTTTCCGGAGGATTTCCTGTCTGATACATGAAACAGTAGTAAAGAAACTGAAAATTCAAAAAAGACGGCAGAAAAGACCAGAAGAAATTCAGAAAAGTTAGAAAAGATGTAGATGATTCTGATTAGCCCCTTATTAACTTCTTCATTCATAGAAAGATTTTAATCCCTTCTTTTCGCTAATCCCGTCATTTACAGTTATCCACACTAAAAGTGCAGCTAAGAGCAGTATCAATGTCTCCTGCTCTTATTATTCTCTTTCTTTTAGGTTCTTTAAGTATTTTCGCATATATTTTAGGTTCAGATGTATTCGCTTCATTAATCAGAATCGCTAATGGTTTCAATGTTTCAGTTTCAAGTGCAAGGTCAGTTTCATGCCAGTGAAAAAGCCTCTATGAGTTGAATGACCCCATTTATATTCCTTGTTTCTAGGCTTTTCTCTGAAATCTTTTTTGCAAAAAAGTCAGGAGTACAATTAATGGCAGGCACTGATTCTGGAAGGGCAGAATGCCCCCCATTTCCAGAATTTTTTACTTTCGACCTGTGAGGCAGGAAATTAAAAGAAAATTAAAGGAAAATTAAAGGAAAATTAAAGGAAAATTAAAGGAAAATTAAAGGGAAATTAAAGAAACATATTGGCATTAAAAATGCCAGCTTCTTATGCGAAAATCATTATTGAATCCAGTCTTGCAGTACCCGTTTTAGTCCAGTAACTGCAGATATCACAGTACTGGGTCTCGCCATCTGAGCGCATTTTCAAGTCAGCGTTGCATTTTGGACATATTTTCAAACTTTTCATGAATAAAACCTTATGTTTTTATTTTTTAATTTGATTAGGAATTTTTTTTATTTTTTTTATTATATTTTAGCGTAAGAGAGGCTAGCATAAGAGAAGCTAGCGTAAGAGAAGCCTAGAGGTGCTGTGTATACTGTATCCCCCAATACAGTCTCTCCGAATATTATGCTCCCCCAAGCAAATTATTCAAAGAAGGTTCAGCACCTCCAAGAGATTCTTTTTGATGATACCCCAGTTCTGTTCCCCAACTCCAGCACATAGTAATTGCACAAATTATATTAAATAAATTATATCAAAAATTGTTTTCAAGCAAAAAATAACTTGACATAAAAAATTTCAAGCACATCAAAGCTTTTTATTAAGCGGTACTTAGAAGCGAAGAACCATGCTATAAACTATTGTTTCAAAGGCACGATAATAGTATAACAATTGTTTCAGAGGCACGGCAATAGGACCAATGTTTACAAAGGCACAGGATTCCAATTGAGACCCGCATAAACTACGAAAAGCCAGTTTAGTGGTCTAATTTGAGAAGCCTTATGCATCAAAAATACTTGCTAAATTGATAAGGCAACATAACATAATTCTCATATCCAGGCGTTATACAGAAGAACAATAAAGATAACTAAAAAAATCCTGGCTCTGGATATAATGATCAGGCCTGTTTTCGTGTAGTTGAAGATTTAACAGGAATTATTTGCTGTTAACAAATAATTCAATTGTAAGGAATTTTTTAATCCGTGAATTATATAAATCTGTAGTATGTATGTGGAGCAGTTGATTAAAAGCAAAGAGGTTATCTTTTAATCATCGGGTTAAGTCACGGAATTGGGAGCCAGGCAACAGGTGGCAGTCAGCTCCCAATAAAAATAAACTTATTTTGATTTAAACTATTGAGAAGTGAAATAAAGCAATAACACTGTTTCTTAACATAATTCTACCAAAACTAAAAAACTGGATATCTGTTTTAAAACTGGATATCTGTTTTAAAACTGGATATCTGTTTTAAAACTGGATATCTGTTTTATAATTGCCCCTATGTCAGGCTACGAACCTGGTATTTAAGATTGCATTCCAGACGTATTACATTCTGGACATGCTCCTTTAATTATTGTGCCCGGTGGTAGTGCAGCATCCATATCCAGAAAATGTTTTCTCCCATGTTCAGGTTTAAGCTGATGTTCGAATTCCCAGGCGTATTTTTACAGGCAATATCTATGTTAGTTTAAAATTTTTCACCTGAACATTTTTTTTGTTTTAAGACAATTTTCCACTTAAGTAATTTAATATAGTTAGAAATAATATAGAATTTCAGTATCAGCAATACTTTTTTTTGAACGTAATTTCAGAATAGAGCTGGTAAGTATTCAATATTTTGCCTTAACTGCAAGGAGAGTCCCCCATGAAAGTATTGATTGTAGATGATGATCCCTCATTTTTAGAGATATCAAAGACATTCTTAGAAGTCTTCCACAATATACCCTCCGATACTGTGGGCTCTGCAAAAGAAGCTCTCAATATGTTAGAGAAAGACTCTTATGATGTCATAGTCTCTGATTATGATATGCCTGTTATGAATGGTATCATGTTCCTGAAGACTATCCGTAATAAAAAAATCAATACTCCTTTCATTCTATTTACGGGAGTCGGAGAAGAACTTATGCACCAGGCAATACAGAGCGGTGCAAACTCTTTCATGCTAAAAACCAGTGACCCGAAAACCCAGTATCTGGAGTTATCAAAACAGATCTGGAAGGTTACGACTAAAAGTACAAACATTGGTCCAAATTTCTAACACTTTTTTACTCTTCTGCGTACAGGATTCAATATTTTTCTCTTTTTACTGCCTTATACAAACAGGGGGAATATTCCGGACAGCAACAGGAAAATAATGGGGTAATTTAAGATATTCTGGCAGGTTTCATGCTCTGATTCCACTATGTTGCATGGCTTATGGAAAAAAAGGTGATATTTTCATACTCTGGCCTTCACAGAGAAAAAAAGTGAAGCAATCCGTTTTATGATTCATTTTATAATTTTATAAACTTTAAGACTCAACCGATATATCCTGTTAAAGGCAATATATCCTGTAATACCCTAATATAGGATCAACCCGGATATTACAATTAGAAATCCCATTCAGGATCTCAATCGTTCTTTTTTTCGTTCAGGAGGGTGAATTACGACCAATTCAAAGAATTATTTGGGAAAAGAGGAAATACCTGCTGATAGTGGCTCTATTGAAAATGATAGGGTTTTGCTTGAAAGATACATGGAGAAGTTAAAGGACCTGGATGCAGAACTGCTTGCACCTGAGGATGAAATAGCTCTGGAAGAAGCTTTCAGGCTCGCAAAAAGAGTTCTAAAGCCTGAGGAGTTGATAGACAGGTTTACAGCTGTTGCCGACCCATTCTACAGATCAGCAGCCTGGAAAATCCTTTTACCAATATACGAAGAAATGCTTGACACTGCAGAGAGAGAACTCGGACCTGAAGCCCCAGGAACTGCAGCTGTGCTGAACGGGCTTGCAGGAATCTACCGCTACATGGGAAAGCACGAAAAAGCCATGGAGTTATTTTTAAGATCACTTGGTATCCGTGAAAAAGCGCCTGGCCCAGGTCAGCCTGAAACAGGGGATACACTCAGCGAACTTGGAATTCTATACTCCATTATGGACAGGCAGGAAGAGGCCCTTTCATATTATACCAGAGCTCTGGAGATTCAGGAAAAGTTTTTGAGTCCGGAGAACCTCGGAGCTGTCAGGACACTTAACAGGATGGCTTTTTTTTATAAAGGAATTGAAAAGCCGGATAAATCCGAAGAACTTTTTTCCCGTTCCCTCGGGCTGCTTGAAGAACTCGCGGAAAAGGAACCTGAAAATAGAAAGGTAATGGCTTATACTGCCGGTACCCTGAACAATCTTGGCGTTCTTCTTTCGGAGATGGGTAAACTTGAGGAAGCCGAAGAAACTTACGGGAAGGCGCTTAAAGTCCAGGAAAAAGTATACGGAAAAGAACACCCGCAGATAGCCCAGACCCTTAACAACCTTGCCCTGCTCTATTTCCAGACAACAAGATACGAAAAAGCCATGATCCTGTATACACGCTCCCTTGAAATCATGGAAAAGTTTGGAAAGACCGAGCATACAGGTTTTGCAACAACCCTGAACAACCTTGCAGGTGTTTATGTCCAGAAAGGCAGGCAGGAAAAAGCCCTTGAACTTTACACGCAAGCCCTGGAAATCCGTGAGCGTATTCTTGGACCTGACAGCCCTGACGTTGCAAAAACCTTAAACAACCTTGGTGAACTGTACAGGATCCTTGGGGAGCATAAAAAAGCTCTCCCTCTCTACACTCGAGCTCTGAGGATCTACGAATCTACACTCGGGCCCGCACACCCAGATGTAGGCACCACTCTGAACAACCTTGCAGGCCTGCATGAAAGTATGGGAGAATATGAAACAGCAATCGACCTTTATGAAAAAGCCCTCGATATAATAGAAAAAGAATACGGACCTGACCACCCTTATTTTAAAATTACGCGCAACAACCTTCTTGGCCTGTATGAAAAGATGGAAAGAAGCTGGCGGGGCAGATAAAAGAATCTGAAATTATAAAAGTAGGAATCTGGAATCATTAAAGTAGAAATTGAGAGATTTGAGACTATTAAAGGGCGGAAATTTTGAGAAGAGTGAAGATTTTGAGAGTAGAAATTAATAGCTTGCAGAACAAACTGATAGGGGAAGCAAAACTCTTAACAGGTCAGTTGAAGTCCTCAGGCGCTGTGAGGATTAAATTCGGGAATGGCTTCTGAAAGATTAAGTCAGGAAACTTGAGCCGGGACTGCTGGAAACTAAAGCCTGTCTAAAAAGAACTTAGGGGGAATTTTCTGGTTGTAATTGACGGTATAACATTCAGTGCCTGGGATCTAACCTTTCTTATGTTTGTTTTTCTCTTTCTTTATGCTATAATTTACCCGCAGTCCCGGCTCAAAAAAGTCCGTATGCAGCGCATAGCAAGAATGAAAGCTATGGAGAAACATCACGGATATAAAGTATTGACTATGATCCACAGGCGGGAAGCGATTTCCTTTTTCGGGCTTCCTGCCTATCAGTATATAGATGAAGAGGATGCCGAACAGGTCCTGCGCTGGATAAGGAGGTACAGGGATTATCCGCTTGAGCTGATCCTTCATACCCCAGGAGGGCAGCTTCATGCCAGCATCCAGATTGCCCGCGCGCTCAGGAACCACCCTGAGAAAACCCGGGTGCTTATCCCGCATTATTCGATGTCAGGAGGCACAATAATTGCCCTTGCAGCAGACGAAATAGTAATGGATAAGGATGCAGTTATCGGACCTATCGATCCTCAGATAGGAGATCTTATACGCGGAGTCTTTCCTGCGCCTTCCTGGATTTATGCCGCAGAAATAAAAAAAGAAGATGCTGAGGATTCGACTCTGGTTATGAGCGATGTATCGAGAAAAGCCCTGAACCTTACCCGAACCGTTGCAAGAGAACTCCTTGACGGCAAAATACAGAATGAGCCCGGAGGACAGGAAAGGCTTGATAATGTTGTCGAAAAACTGGTCAGCGGGGAAATGATACACAGCACTCCCCTCTCAGCCAGGGAGGCAAAAGAGATCGGGCTTTCAGTGAATACGGACTTTCCGGAGGATGTACACGATTTTATGAAGCTGTTCCGTCCCGTAAAAAAGAACGTGGAATATGTAGGATGAATATAAAAAGGTGGATATAAAAAATGAATATAAAAAATGAATATAAAAAATGAATATAAAAAATGAATATAAAAAGGTGGATATAAAAAATGAATATAAAAAATGAATATAAAAAATGAATATAAAAAATGAATATAAAAAATGAATATAAAAAATGAATATAAAAAATGAATATAAAAAATGAATATAAAAAATGAATATAAAATTATAATAAATTCGAAAGTTACCTTTTACTCCTTATCCGAAAGGTATTCTTCCGAAAACATCTTTACAGTGAGATAAAAATAGCCCAGGAGAAGAGGACCGATGATAATTCCTACGAGTCCGAAGAGTGAGACCCCTATAACTATTCCGAGCAGGGACTGAAAGGGATGAATTTCTCCCACTTTTTTCTGAATAACAGGCCTGAGAAAACTGTTATCTGCCACATTCAGGAGTAAACCTGTTAAAAGGATACCTATAGCTGCAGTATAATCTTGCTGAAGAAGCTGGATGATTGTTGCAGGGATCCAGATCATAGGCGCTCCGACTACGGGCAGGAAAGACAGCACTCCTGCAATGGACCCCCAGAGGAAAGCTCCCTGTATACCAAAGATAAGGAAAGAAGCAATGAGGATTCCCCCTTCAATAATGGCAATTGCTCCGCTGGCAATAAGAGTTGTGCGGACAACGTTCCTGAACTCATCGAGGAGGATAATCGTGTTTCTTGTATTGAAAGGGATTGCAATAAATACACCACGCATAAAATCCGAGTCCTCTCCAGTTAAAAGGTAATAGAAGAGAAAATACATGAGGAGAAAACCGATAACACGCTGGCCTATATTTTGAATAGAACCAAGGATTAGCAAGCTCAGGTAATTTATGGCCTGCGAAAATAGGTCCATTACTCTCTCTTCCAGGCCTGTCTGAAGTGCGCCATTAGAAATTTCCAGCCTTGAGAAAATACTGCTAAAAAGCTGGCTCCCGGACCGGATAGATTCCATAATAGCTTCCTGATTCAATAAAATTTGCTGGATCTCGGCTACGACCATACTTAGAAGGAAGTAGAGAGGGATAAGGATGACGAAGATAGAAACCACTATTACAATGGCAGCTGAAATCTGCCTGTTAAGCCTGGTTTTTTTAATGAAAAAACGGTAGATAGGTCTGAAGATCACAAAGAGAATAAAGCCTCCGAAAAGATAGCCTATATACGGGAGAATTGAGTAAATAATAATCGTGCTCAGGGTAAGAATAAGAAGAAGAGCCAGTGCCGGTCTGACCTGCTTTTCCATCAAATATAATCTGGGCTTCTATTATAAAATTATAAGCATAACAGTTCCCTTGAAACCTGATACCGCTCCAGAGCCCGGGACTGCGAATCAGGAGACAGTAACGTGAACTACCCCGCCCTGCCTGATGGCGAGGACGGAGCTTCCTTCGAGTGATTACGTCATTTGATGGTAAGATTCTAAGAATCTTTCCGACATCGGTAATCCTGTTTGTCGAAGATTATCAGAGAATTTCTGATAGCCTGTCCACAAGGCATTCTGCAATAGGAAATTTACCATGATATTGATTGCACTATTGCAATCTCTATCAATAAAATTGCCACAATCGCATTCCATATTTCGTTTCCAGAGTGGCATGTCATGGATTTTTCCACAAACATAACACGTTTTGGAAGTATAGCTTTCATCAATTTTTATTATTTTTTTACCTATAAGTTCAGCTTTATAGGCTAAAAATTCGATGAAGCGAGATAAATATCCTTGATTTTGGGTAGATCTATTCATAGCTCTTTTTCTTTTTCCTTTAAGTCTTTTGGATTGAGCCATGTTTTTTGTTTTCAGATCTCCCACAATAATAGTATTGGCCTTAGTATTGTTGACCATTTTCTTTGATAGTTTATGCTGGAAATCTCTAAGCTGATTAGATTTCTTTTTCTCCATTTTACGATAAATATTGTGTAGCCTTACCCATTTTTTGCTCTTTCTTTTACAGTGATCTCTCCTGGATTTTAGAGCATCCAGTTTTGGTTGCCAGTACTTATCAATTCTTGGAGTTTTAACTTCAAAGAATTTACCTTGAGTATTTACTGCTGTTACTATTTTTGTGATCCCGGCATCATTAGCCTGATATAAACCATTATCAATGTACTCATGTGCAGAGACTTCATAAGTAACAGAAATATAGAAATCTCCTTTAGCATGGAAAGGATCATCATTATAGATCTCGATTTGTTTTATATTTTCAAATTTCTTTCCGAGATCAAAAACAAGTTTGGTGTCATTTATTTTATGAGAGAAAGAAATGACACAACCAATCTGATAAAATCCACTTTGATTATACGGAATTGTCTGAAAATATTTCCTGCTTTTGAAATTTGGAGGTCTGGCTTTTAGATCTCCATTTTTTCTGAGTGCAAAAAAAGATCTATAATTTGCATCAAGTTTTTTTAGAACGCCCTGCAAAGTCTTTGAATAAACAGCTTTGTATTCAGGGTTTCTTTTCTTGAGATCCGGCAATTTGTTTTGTTGATCCACGTACTTGATGCTCTTTCTTTCAAGTTTCCATGCATCTTTTCTTTCGGCTAAAGCTAGATTATACAATGAACAACATTTATCTGAAAGTTCCCAAAGGACTTTCAATTGTTCTTCTGTTGGATAAATCTTAACTTTTGTCGTTAGATGCATAGCAGTATATAAACAAGAGGTCTGTGTATAAATAGGCTATCAGAATTTAAAAAAGTAAATTGTCGGGAAGTTGACGGCTTTCATCTCCCACCTGCCAGCCTGATGGCTGTCGAGGAAGGAGACTTCCCGCCTTAGAGTTAAAAACTTATCATAAAATTCCTGAGTCACTTTAATTAAACCCGCTATCCAGAGGTTAAGGGAAATCCGTGATCAGGGTCTGCCTTTCATCCCTTTCCCTGAGTTTCGTAACCCCAACTCCTACAAGCCTGAACTTTCGCCTGCCTATGAATTCTGATAAAAGCTGTACTGCTGTTCTTTTAATCACAAAGATATCCGAAGTCCAGATAGGGAGAGTCTTTGAGCGCGTATAGGTAGAAAAATCCTCAAAACGGACTTTAAGGGTTACGGTCTTGAAAAGAAAACTGTTCTTCAGGAGAGATCCGTGCACACTTTCTATTAGAAGATCCAGGGACCCTGAAATTTTTACAGGGTCACTGGTGTCTTCTGTAAAAGTCCCGTGCCTGCTTATTGATTTTATGCTTTCTTTCTCTACGACTTCTTCAAAGTCGAGCCCATTTGCAAGCTGCTTCAGCCTTAACCCCATTTTTCCAAATCTTTCGGAAAGCAGCTGGATATCGCAGTTTGCAAGCTCTTCTACCCGGTTTATTCCCATCCCTTTAAGGATCTCCCCGGTTTTTCCCCCCACGCCCGGAATCTTTGAAACAGGCAGTGGGAAAAGAAATTCCCTGACATCTTCAGGCCTGACAACAATAAGCCCGTCAGGTTTCTGAAAACCCGAAGCAATTTTCGATACAAGCTTATTAGGCCCAACCCCTACGGAACAGGTTATTCTCTGATGCCTCTGCACCTCATCCTTGATCCTGAGGGCAAAGAGGGCAGCATCTTCAAAATTACGTACACCGGGGCCTGGTATAAGGTAGGCTTCATCAATACTGACCTGCTGGAACTTTTCTGCAAATCCCCGTAAAAGCTCCATTATCCCTGCAGAGACTCCTGCATAGAGCTTCATGTTGACAGGCAAGAAAACAGCATGCGGGCAGAGCCTGTAAGCCTGAGAAATCGGCATTGCCGAATGAATCCCGTATTTTCTTGCCTCGTATGAACAGGTGCTTACAACGCCTCTTCCGGACCCTCCTTTTGGATCGGATCCCACAATTACGGGCAGCCCTTTCAGTTCCGGTCTTTCTCTAGCCTCGACAGAAGCAAAAAAACTGTCCATATCTACATGGAAGATAATTCGCCTTTCAGAAGTGTTCTTTTTAGGGTTGGAGGCAGGCATCAGGTAAGATAGAATACAGCATATAAAAAAGGCTTGAGGAAGTTGGGTGGAAGTATTAATTCAGGAGCTTGAAGCTTCTTCATTCCGGCTTATATGGCCTTAATTTATATTTCTGGAATGAAAACCTACCTGAACCCTCTGTTGAGGACTTTATTCAGTATTCTTCCGATTCTTCCTCTGCACTATAACTTATTCCATACATTGTTGCTTTCGATAAAAAACACATACCTATAGCCGGCATCAGGACCGTCCAGTAAAAAGCCAGGGGAAATATCATAGCTTCAACGCTTGCCTGGCTGAATATATCTATGAATACTAAAAAAAGAAAAAATACCGAAAAAATACCTGCCGCGGATGAAACCGTAACGTATACACTTGTTGAACTATCGGACCCATTTGAAGACAGGAAAAACAATACCGAGCCGGGGGACAGTAAAGCCAGTACAGCAATCCAGAGAGTTTCTGCCGTATTTATGGGATCGGCAAGAAATGGCTTTCCACCAGAGTAAATAAGAAGATTCACTATAACCATTAAGAATATAAAAACGCACAGAGGAACGGCCAGATACCATCTTGATAGTGTTTTTCTGGCTTCCAGCAGGAAAAGTACGGAACCAAAAAAAGAGGTAATGCTCAATAACTCGATTAGAGCGATGAAAAGAAGGCCTGATGCCAGTAAACCGGAAATTGTAGAATCCGGTGTTGTAATGGGCATAAACTCGAATAAAACGGATACAAAGCCTGTAGCCCAGGCCATCAAAAAGGCGGCTGATATCAATGCAAGACCAGTATTTATCCTCATTAACTCATCACCATGAATGTGGAGTCAGGCAGTTACATGACGGACAGTTGCAGTCAAATACAGATAATGACAGACAGTTCTGGTTAACTCCGATGCTGCAGAACTTTAGTTATACAGGATTCAGCAGCTCATCTCTAGCCGCAAAAAGACACATATTCCCTACCCTGAATAATATTAATATTACAAGGATAACAAGATAGATAATAAGAAACCCTTCTGTAAATATTACATGCTCCAGGTTTAATTAACATTGATAAAGATAGTTACTGCTATAAATGTCCTGAAAAAACATTTCATTAAAAAGGGCAGATACTATAACAGAGCTATCAATCTGAATCTCTGGCTCTTATCCGAGTCTTTGTTTTTAGTTTAAAATCGGGGGGATTCCATTAACGTAGAGCAGACCAGACCAGAAGCCGGAAAAGATATAATCGGACAGCCTTTTCCTGAAATTACATCAAAATCACTTGCAGACAGGATTGTAACCCTGCCGGAAGCCGTGAAAGGAAAAGTGGCACTTGTCTTTATTGCTTTTATCCGAAGTGCACAGAGCATGATTGACTCATGGGCCCGGCCTTTTGAGCAGGAGTTTGGAAAAGACAGCATGTTTGCTGTCTACGAAATCCCAATGATAAATAGAGGCTGGAAGGTTCTCTCCGGGATGATTGATTCCGGGATGAGAGGAGGGATACCTGTGGAGAAACACGGTTATGTAGTCACTTTTTACGGGGACTATTCAGGTTACAGGGAAGCCCTTGGAATGGAAAATACTAATCTTGCCTACGTTTTCTTACTGGACACTGAAGGCATTATCCGCTGGAAAGGGGAGGGATACGCCAGCCCTGAGACCGAAAAAGAACTCCTCAAAACTGCAAGGGCCCTCAAATAATATCAAATCTCAAGTCTGATCTTAAGTATGATCTCAAGCCTGATCTTAAGTATGATCTCAAGCCTGATCTCAAATCTGAACTCAGGTCTGATCTCTAGTAATATGGAGGGGAAATGAAAGGAACAAAGGTGATACTTGGGTTTTTTATTCTTGTTATTGTTATTTTTGCGACATATACAATCCTTAGAACCGTGCCCGTTAATGATTGCGGAGAAAACGGGACAGGGCTTGCCTGTATAGAGCTTCCGCCCGGTTTTTCTATTGATTATTACGCCGAAAGCGTTGAAGGGGCAAGATCTATGGCTCTGGGCACTAACGGGACTCTTTTTGTTGGAAGCCGTGGTACCGGGAGAGTCTATGCCTTGCCTGACCGGAATGGGGACAGCAGGGCTGATGAGGTAATCATAATTGCCGAAGGCCTGGATAGTCCTAACGGGGTGGCATTCAGGAACGGGGCTCTCTATGTAGCTGAAATCTCCAGGGTGATAAGGTACGACGATATTGAAGAAAGGCTTGAAAACCCTCCCGAGCCTGCAGTGGTCAATGGGAACTTCCCGTCAGACAGGTCACATGGGTGGAAATACATAAAATTCGGTCCTGATGGAAAGCTGTATGTGCCTGTTGGAATGCCGTGTAATGTTTGCAACCTTGAGGAAGAAGATGAGCGCTACGGGACGATTATGCGGATGGAGCCTGACGGGAGCCAGCTCGAGATCTTTGCAAGAGGAATAAGAAACACTGTAGGTTTTGCCTGGCACCCCGAAACCGAAGAGTTATGGTTTACTGATAACGGCAGGGACTGGCTTGGAGATGATCTGCCCCCGGACGAACTTAACAGGGCGTCTGAACCGGGAATGCATTTCGGTTTTCCTTATTGCCATGCGGGGGACATCCCTGACCCGGAATTCGGGGAGGCAAGAAATTGTTCGGAGTTCACAGCGCCTGAAATAAAACTTGGTCCGCATGTGGCTGCACTCGGGATGACCTTTTACACAGGTACAATGTTTCCTGAAGAGTATAGAAACCAGATCTTTATTGCTGAACATGGTTCATGGAACAGGAAAGTCCCAATAGGTTACCGGGTCACTCTGGTCAGGCTGGAGAACGGGACTCCTGTAAGCTATGAACCTTTTGCTGACGGCTGGCTTCAGGGGCTTGCAGACTGGGGAAGGCCTGTAGATGTCCTTGTAATGCCTGACGGAGCTCTGCTTGTATCGGATGATAAAAATAATGCTATCTACAGGATAAGTTATGCCTGAAAAGTGTATTCAAAAACGATACTTATAACAGATAGAGAAACCTGAAAACTAAAAACATCCTGAATTCGGTAAAAATACATATGATTGGATCTTCATATACGATAATCAGGGGGTGAATAGTTGTTATCCAAAATTCCTATTGACCTGAAGAAAGTGTCCGAAGAAAATATTGACAGGGAAATTCTCAGAGCCGGAATTATTGCCGAGATTGATGCCATAAACCTGTACGAGCAGATGGCTGCCCTTACTAAAGATGATAATATAAGAAGAGTCCTTATGGATGTGGCAAAAGAAGAAAAAACACATATCGGGGAGTTTCAGGAGCTTTTGCTCAGATTTGATACCCAGCAAAAACAGGAACTTGAGGCAGGAAGTAAAGAGGTGGAGAAGGAGCTGTCCAAGTAAACAGCCCGAATATTTTGTGGAAGCCTCTGTTTCGCCTCAACACAATTTTAGCTTCGAACTTTCTCTGAATGATATAATTATTCGATGTTTAAGATTTAATGATTCGATGATTTAAGATTTAATGATTCGATGATTTAATATTTAATGATTCGATAATTAGGGATTTCAGGAAAAGTTCTCACCTAACTTATTTTTATCCGTATCAATTTAACTATCTCAATTTTACTAATCTTATTTTTACTTCCTTATTTTACTTCTTTCACTTCCTTTCATTTTTTTATTTTATTTTTTATTCTACTTTTTTATTTTACTTCCCGTATTTTTACCTTCAATTATTGATTCCCTTCGATAAACTCTTCGATCATACGATAGGATTTGTCAACGCTGACCTGCTGGAACTTTTCTGCAAATCCCCGCAAAAGCTCCATTACCCCTGCCAAAACTCCTGCATAAAGCTATTATGTTGACAGGCAGAAAAACAGCATGCGGGCAGAGCCTGTAAGCCTGGAATATTGGCATTGCGGAACGAATCCCGTATTTTCACGCCTCATACGAGCAGGTGTTTACAACGCCTCTTCCCGACCCTCCTTTTGGATCAGATCCCACAATTACGGGCAGCCCTTTCAGTTCCGGCCTTTCTCTAGCCCTGACAGAAGCAAAAAAGCAGTCCATATCCACATGGAAAATTATTCGCTTTTCTTGAGTATTTATTACAACGGGAGCGCAGAGGGTCACGAATACCCCTATCTTTAGGTAGGGGATGAAGTGAACCCTCGCCTCTTCGTTTTTCTCTTTGAATATCTAAACCATAGTTTCCTTGTATAGAGATAGTAAATTGGACCGGAAACCGAGGTTAAAATTTCAATCGCTTATGTTCATGAAACCTCTTTAAAGGATACTTAATCATCTTTCCTAAGTAACCGGGCGGGCGGCCCGAAGCATACCCCATCCTTTAGGGTGGGGTGGCCGCCCGCAATTTGATTTTCGGACTGGAGGCAGACATTACCCTGAGATAGGATAAAACATATCAAAAAGGTTTAAGGAAGTCAGGTGAAAGTATTAACGTGATATAAAAAGTGAATCTAAAAAGGCATTTCTACAAAGCCAATAATATATAATTTGGGTAATCTTTTCAACCTTATTTTCTGGTAACTCTCGGGATGGAATATACGAATCTTACCTATGTCTTTTTGCTGGGCCAGAAGGGATTATCCGCTGGAAAGAAGTACGCAAGACCTGAGAATGAAAGAGAATCTCTTGAACTGCAGAGACTCTCGTACAATAGCTAATTTCAAGATGGTGGGGAAATGAAAGGATCAAAGACAATATTTGGGGCTTTTGCTGCGATTATACTTATTTTCGCGGCTTACGCCGCCCTGAGAACCATACCTATTGGGGAGTGTCGTGAAAACGGAGCAGAGCTGGAATGCATAGAGCTTCCGCCTGGTTTTTCCATTGATTATTACGCACAGGATGTAGAGAATGCAAGACAAATGGCTGTGAGCCCGAACGGTACGCTTTTTGTAGGAAGCCGGGATGCAGGAAAAGTTTATGCAATCCCTGACCGAAACAATGACAGTAAAGCTGACGAGGTAATTGTGCTTGCTGAGGGCCTGGATTCGCCAAACGGGGTGGCGTTCAGGAACGGCTCGCTATATGTCGCTGAGATCTCCAGAATAACTCGCTATGATAATATCGAGGCAAGGCTTGAGGATCCACCCGAACCCGTTGTGCTTAATGATAGTTTTCCATCCGACCGCCGTCACGGCGTGAAATATATCAATTTTGGACCTGATGGGAAGCTGTATGTGCCTGTAGGAGTGCCATGCAACATTTGTAATAAGGAAGGGGAAGACGAGAGGTACGGAACAATCACGAGAATGGAACCCGATGGAAGCCAGTTTGAGATCTATGCAAAAGGTATAAGGAATACCGTTGGTTATGACTGGAACCCAGACACTGAAGAATTATGGTTCACTGACAATGGGAGGGACGGTCTTGGAGATAACATACCTCCGGATGAACTCAACCTGGCACCTGAAAAGGGAATGCATTTTGGTTACCCCTATTGCCACGGAGGAGATATTCCTGATCCGGAATTCGGGGAACTCAGGAACTGCTCGGAATTTACACCTCCTGAGATGAAACTGGGCCCGCATGTGGCTTCACTTGGAATGACTTTTTACACAGGTACAATGTTTCCTGAAGAGTATAGAAACCAGATCTTTATTGCTGAACATGGTTCATGGGATAGAACAGTTCCAATAGGATACAGGGTTACTCTTGTCAGGCTGGAGAATGGTACGCCTGTAAGTTACGAGCCTTTTACCGATGGATGGCTCCAGGGGCTTGAAGCCTGGGGAAGACCTGTGGACGTTCTTGTAATGCCTGACGGAGCCTTGCTTGTCTCGGATGACAAGAATAACGCGATTTACAGGATCAGCTATAGCTAAGAAATGAAAATACTGATTTGAAGGATTATCCGAACATCCTGCTACCTGACCCGGGTGACTTTAAGGTATCTTACAGGAGCCAGTGAAGATTGCTGAGAAGGTAATTTTCCGAGCTAAAACCGTTAAAATGCCTCCCGAATCAGGTAAATATATTTATTTTATATACTCATCTACGTAAGCAGGGGAATGAGTTGTCATCCAAAATACCTGTCGATATTAAAAGCGTATCTGAAGGAGATATTGATAAGGAGATCATCAGAGACGCTACGTTGCTGAGATTGATGTTATAAACCTGTACGAGCAGATGGCTGCCCTTACTAAAGATGATAATATAAGAAGAGTCCTCATGGATGTGGCAAAAGAAGAAAAAACACATATAGGGGAGTTTCAGGAGCTTTTGCTCAGATTTGATACCCAGCAAAAACAGGAACTTGAGGCAGGAAGTAAAGAGGCGGAGAAGGAGCTGTCCAAGTAAACAGCCCGAATATTTTGTGGAAGCCTCTGTTTCGCCTCAACACAATTTTAGCTTCGAACTCTCTCTGAATGATATATGATTCGATGATTTAAGATTTAATGACTTATTTAAGATTTAATGACTTATTTAAGATTTAATGACTTATTTAAGATTTAATGACTTATTTTACTTCTTTTACTTCCTTTTATTTTTTTATTCTACTTTTTTATTTTACTTCCCGTATTTTTACTTTCATTTATTGTTCCCTGAGATAAACTCTTCAATCATACGGTAAGCTTCGTCATCCGGATACTGTTCAGGCGGATGTTTCATAAAATATGCAGAAGGCTGATACAGGATTCCTCCCTTACCTCTGTCAAGCGCCAGTTTGCAGCATCGAATAGCATCGATTATAACGCCCGCAGAATTAGGAGAGTCCTCTACAGACAGCCGGAGCTCAAGGTTCATGGGAACATCTCCAAAGAGTTTTCCTTCCATCCTCAGGTAGCAGACCTTATTATCTTTTTGCCAGGGAACATAATCACTTGGACCCACATGAATATTTCCACTGTCAAGCCTTGCGGCAAGTGCTGACTGCACAGCTTCGGTTTTTGAGGTTTTTTTGGATGCAAGACGGCTTCTGTTCAGCATGTTAAGGAAATCAGTATTTCCGCCTGTATTCAGCTGGTAAGTCCTCTCCACTTTCACGCCGCGTTTTTTGAAAAGGTCGGCAAGAGTCCTGTGGATTATGGTTGCTCCGAGCTGGGACTTGATATCATCCCCTATGATAGGGAGTCTCTTTTCTTCAAAACGTTTTGCCCATACAGGGTCGCTCGCAATAAAAACAGGCATACTGTTAATGAAGGCGCAGCCGGCTTCAAGTGCACACTCCGCATAAAAACGGGCAGCCTCTTCTGAGCCTACAGGCATGTAATTTATAAGAATTTCGGCTCCCGAACCTTTAAGGATATTTACAATATCCTCTTTTGTTGCACCTTCCCCTTCCGCAGGCAGGAACCTGCAATCTTCAGGATAGTTGACAAGGTGTTCTGAGAAGCCGTCCAGAATCCTTCCCATTTTTACTTTAACGCCAGTTTTCGGTACATCAGGATAAAAAACAGTTGTACAGTTAGGAAGAGAAAATATTGCTTCTGAAATATCTTTTCCAACTTTCCTTATGTCAATGTCAAAAGCTGCTGCCACTTCAATATCAGACGGAAAATATCCCCCAAGGTTCAGATGCATAAGACCGATTGTCTCTGCATTCTCTTTTTTTTTATAATACTCAATTCCCTGCAGAAGTGAACTGGAACAGTTTCCAACTCCTGCAATGGCAATTTTTATCCTTTCTTTACCTGCCATTGGAGTCCCCCAAATAAGCTCAAAATAATACGAGATATGTTAATTCTCTTTTATCTGCAGTTCTCAAAGCCAATCTCCAGAGTATCCCCCATCCAGGACAAGGAATGAAAACTGTAATGCCTGATATTTTATGAAGAAAATACTATAAAAAAGGTTTTACAAAAAATATAGTTAATGTAATACTGTACCTCCGGATTTCCTGTGCGGTTTAAGCTATTCTATGTTGTTGTCCGGTTTTGATGCCTTTTACATCAGTTCACGTTCTTAACAGCAGACCTATCAGGATCCGGAATGAGCAGCTAGCGCCCCCGGGACCGGTAACTCTGCCAAATGTTTGAAATTAGCGGTTAATGCGAGGCGAGAGAGATACAAATGCAATAACAGGACACGCTAACCAGAAACGGTAATCAGATAACAGGTTTATGCGGGGTAAGTTCCCGGAGGTGTGGTGGATTCCGGGAACTTTGACTGCACCCACATTGGATTATATAAGAAACAGTATATATAATCTTTGTGAGGATTGACGAAGAGATACAGAATCATTTAAACAGTTTCTCAGGATTCATTTATACGAGCGCTTGATGCAATAATTAGATAAGTTAATAACTAGGTTTTTCTCTTCAATAATAAATTATCGCAACATAAAGGGCTGAAACTTATTTACCATGTTACTTCTTGCACAAAAACCAGTAACTTAATATAAATTGAAATAAACCAAAAGTGCAAAGGATGTTACTACCACATTGCGTTCAATATCAAGGAAAAGTTAACAGGAGCAATTAAAACGACACCTGCCGAAATACGAATGTCAGTAAATGCATTATTTTTTTCGTCCATATGTGTAATAATGTTGTTCATCGCCCACATTTTTTTTGCTTGGCAGAGTTCAAAATATCATCATGTGAATCCTTTCGTGAATACCTGGAAGATAATAAAGATAATTAAGACAATTAAGTGACAGAAACTCAGGTTACCAAAAACTGAGATAAAGACACCTTAATGAGGCCGTGTAAACTCTCAGCCCTGAACATTGAACTTTAGCTTTTTAAAAGAACGAAATTATCTCTTTTAGTACTCTCCACCTGAGAGATATCATCCTCACGCTCCTACTTTGTTTAGTATCAGTCGCTTTAGAGGAACACAGATAACTCAAAATATTGGTAGAAATTCTGGCAATTATTGGTTGAAATTCTACCAATTATTGGTTGAAACTCCGCAATTATTGGTTGAAACTCCAGCAATAAGTGAAATGCTTTTAACTTAATAACACTATTTATTTCATTTATTAGAAATAATATATGATGAGATCCAATTTTTCCCAAATTGGGATAATATATTAAAAATGATGTAAGAGGAGTATGGATGGCGGACACAATAAGAATTCTTGGAGCTCTAATTTTGCCTCTATTTTTGCATTATGTACAACAAAAAGTGAAAAATGAGAACCCAACTAAGAAACTGGCTGCTCATGAGCTTCAAAATTCATACTCTCTGTCTATCAGTGGGGAATTAAGTGATAAAATTCGGGATAGGTTTGGAGATCTAAAACTAATAAACCTGTTTGTATTAAAAATAAAAATTGAAAATTTAGGCTCTCCGGTTAAAAATACCGAACTCATAGAACCGATAGAATTATCGTTTGATAATGAATTCCTTGAATGTATTTGTATTGAGAAATCAAAAGGTGTAAACGTTACTTTAGATACCAGTCTCAATTACAGGACAGAATATTGCAGATTCGACTTAATGAATACAGGCGATTGGTTTATCCTTCAATTTGTTGGTTTACAAAAACTTTCTACTCCGGTAGTTAATTCAAGAATAGGAGGTTTACCTAAAGTAAACATTATCTCGGGTTCCAGTCTGGGTAAAATCCTTTCTTCTTCCAGAAGTAAAAGCTCATCTTCCGATGGGAGTAGAACAATTTCTAAAGCTTCGACTGATAAACAAATTTCTAAGCAAACTTCCAAACAAGCTTCCGGTAGGAGTAAAGACTTTCGTAAAGTCTTCGCCAATAAACAAAGGATTAAAGACATAGTAATATTGATGACTGTAGTTGTAATGCTTGTATACTTCTATTTATTATGGTGAAACCCTGGAACTAAACACCACAATAGCGAAAGTGGCTTTGATGCTTGTATACTTCTATTTATTATGGTGGGGTATGATGAGGAAAAAGGGACTTGTAAGGGGATACTTTATCGGTGCCTGAAGTAAGCGATGAAAATGAAGTTAAAGGATAAATGTTTAAAAAGTCTTATTCATTTCCGTTGATAAACAAAAACGGGGAATAGTAATTATTTCAGCACACTGGTAGCGTTTCATATTATTATATTTTACAGGACTTCCGGTATTCCATCGTTATTTTAGTATATTCTGCTCCCGAATTTCTAAAGCATAATCTGTCAATACGATCCCATACAATGACCCATAAAAATTTAGCATAAGAGAAAGGATAATTCACCCAAAAGACCAATTTCCTGAAAAGCGATAGACTTCCATAATCATCTACCCACATAGATTCGCTTAAAAATCCTCTCCAGACAGGGGATTTTTGCATGTGTTTCCTTCGCGTGAACATATGACCTATTATGAATAAAAAGGTACAAACAATTACAAATAGTCCCTTAGCCATATTTTTTACTCCCAATGACTTGACAAACTTAATAATAACAGGTTAACAGGAAAATGCGTAAAGCAATATATTTCTTATAGATCACATTTTAACCGAATGCAAACGAGTACCTTTTCAAAATTATACTTTCTTTCTTCCCATTTTCTTTCGCACATACCGTAAAACCCCATAAGAACAGCCCAATAAAAGCATAATCCTGACAGGTTTTTCGCCTGCTTTAAGGAGTTCTTCAATTTTTTCATGGTCGAATTTCGGTTTCTGCCCTCTCTTTTTTGGAGGAGACTGGTGACTCATTAAGATTTCACCTCTTCATACAATTTACTGCACTCTCAAGCCTGCGAGGAAGGGTCACTTTACAAATTTATATGTTCAACTGTAGCTGAAAAATTCTTTAGCTTCCGTAGACCTGACAGAAACCCAAGAAAGTTGAAAAAGTAACTTAGCAGTCCCATATCGTCCTTCTCCACAATAAGCATATTATAACAAAAATATAAAAGCCTTTCATATTAATTATTAATTTACACTATTAATAATTCGCATATTAACATCTCTAAAAGATTGTGTAAGAATATTTTGTTATTAATAATGACTTCCGTACTTTATTCTCTATTGTAAAAAACGGTTCTGGAGCAAAAAAAGAAGGATTCTGGAGCATTTCTGCTCTAGATTTCGAAAAGTCGATTTTTGAAACCTTGAGATTTAATCCAGGTTTATCCAGAGAACCAGAAGCAGGTGGATTCCAATAAATGCCGGCACAGAGTACCTGAAAAGGGGTTTTTGAGTTTTGTGCCTGAACTGTGTCATTCCGAGCCACGCGCCTATTGGTCCGAAAAGGGAAGCTATCAGCAAACTTTGTTCAGAAATACGCCATTTATCCTTTCTTGCTTTATATTTATCCATTCCATAGAGTGCAAAAGAAACTGCGTTAAAGGCTATATAAACGAGAGGAAAAAGAAAGTAAATAGGATCTGTCATAGGAAAGAATTATCCTTTATAATAATTAAAGGCTGTGATACTTGATACTTAATAGAAACCGTTCTATATTATCTTCCGTAAAATTTATACTATTTTATTTAGATTCTGGATAATTATATGTCTGCCACCGGCACTGTTGGAAGCGAGTTTTCAATTATATTTCCAGGCTGCGGAGAATTTTAGATGAAACCGCCATTCCCATGCAGGTATCCAGTGTTGCAGAAGACATTATTCCTATTACTTTTCCTCCCTGCACAATGGGAGAGCCACTATCCTCGGGCGCCGGCATGTCATGGCACTGGAAGCCCAGGAAAAGTAATGAAGCTCCGGAATTAGCCACTCTGCAATAATGGATAATGCGGTTATCGTTGACAAGCTTGGCCAGTTCCAGTTCAGCCGGGGTGCCAAATTCCGTAATTTCAGCCTCAATACCTGGAGGAAGCTCTATAAGAGCTAATTTATGCTCCTTTAGAACTTGCGTAACGGCAAGTCTCTTTCCATTAACCTTCAGGCGGTCTCCTTTTCCCTGAAATATATTGGAAACCGTGACCGCGTAAAATACTCCTTTGAGCGGAATGATAGCGCCGATAGTACCGCGTTTCCCATTGTGGAAAAAAGAGCTTCCTGCTTTTATCATAAGGTTTCGCCAGCCTGCAGGTTTCGCCTGATTATGGTTATCGTATTTTCGGGATTATATAAAATTAGGCTTCAATTATATTTAGCTTCACATATAAAAGGAGAATTTTTAACTGAGGATATTCTATCACCAGATCTTTTGTCATTCAGATCTTTTGTCACTCAGATGCTTTATCACTCGTTTTATCACTCGGATTCTCTAAAGCTTCCCCTTAATCCTGGAATTATTCTGTGAACTTTTTTCTGGTACTCCCGATATTCGTCGCCGAACTGAGCTACCAGCCTTGTCTCCCAGTGCAGGGACCCAAGAAACAGATAGACAGTGGTCAAAAGGTATACGATAAGCATATTTACGGTCATGAAAGGAGTGAGCCAGATTCCGATAAGCCCTGAGAGCAGGAAGGGATCCCTTACCCACCTGTAGATGCCCCTGATCTTCAGGGTATCTGTTTCTGAAGCCTGCGGGCCTGAAAGCTGCGAGCCTATCTTGAACCTGTGAGGGGCGTCACGGAAAGCCAGAGGGGCAAGAATTCCGGCAATTAACTGTCCTCCAACCATGAGCCAGCGCCAGGGAGAAGGTATTTTGTAGAGAACCCGCCCCGGATTTTTGTAGAGCAGATAGCCGAGCGGCAATAGAGTCAAAACTGAAGTAAGGCTGTATACCGGCAGATAGAGCTTTTCTGCTTTTGGACCAGCAACTCTCATGACCAGGCGTTTGAAGGGCAGGCTCGCAGTGAGGCTATGAATAGCTGCAAATGCGACCAGGGAAAAAACAGGTGTAATTTTAGAAGAAACCAATTCCAGCAGTCCCCTATATTTTATTTAAATAGCTAATATCTCTACACCAGTATGAAAAGCTTACTTATTGAGTAAAAAATGTTAGAAGTCAAAGAATTTTGTGGACGCAAATTGATATTATCGATACGGGAATTGATATTACCGATACGGGAATTGATATTACCGATAAGGAAATCGATGTTACCGGTATGGGAATTGATATTATTGATAATTGATGCGGAAAAGAATTTACCTGGACTCTGAAATTTTATAAATCGGAATATTCAAAATGTAAAAATTCCAGGGATAAACTTCCCAATTCAAATTTTTATCCCGCAGTAGTAGCAATAGCCTTTATGAACACAGATTGTGCCGCCGCATTCGGTGCACGTCCATCTTATTTTTTCATTTCTTAGAAATTCTTCCATGCCAAGCCTTTTAATGTTTTCAAGGTTTTCAATCATACTCATGCTGTACCTGGTACGATACCTTTTGTCCAGATTTTTTAAGTTCTTGCAGGGAAAATTTCCACATTCAATACAGAAGGTTAATTTATTTTCTGTTAAAATCTCACATGTTTTGATTTTGCATATTACTCGAGTAACAGGTTTATTAGCCTCAATTCTACAGCCCGGGCATTTATTTTTCTTCCTTAAATAAGCCGCGCAAATGCAGCAATTCATTCCGCAGGGAGCAATGAGTGGAGCTTCGTCCAATAGTATCGTACTCCTTACTTATGTGTATATTTAGATAGGAATGCCAGAAGGTTTAAAAACGCGCAGACAACAACGTGAATTCCTTTAAATTGTTACCCACCAAATTTCCTTCCCTTCACTTCCAAACAGTTTACTCAACAATCTTTATATGTAAAAGGATCACAGTACAGAAGGATTTTTCCAAATATTTTATATTACTCATAGGATTATTTAATATAGCATGACATGTAGAGACATGGCATTGATGCATTAAATTTATAATCTGAGTATGGTGTTACAAATTAAAAGAAGGTTCTTTTGATGAAATACTGGCAGCCGAAATACGAAACAATGAACCCCGAAGAACTGAAGAGGCTTCAGCTAAAACGCCTGCAAAACAGTGTAAAGCTTGTCTATGATAACGTTCCTTTCTACAGGCAGAGATTTAAAGAAGCGGGAGTTTCTCCTGACGACATAAAAACCCTGGAAGACGTCCGAAAACTGCCTTTCACCCGCAAAACAGACCTTCGGGACAATTATCCTTTCGGCCTTTTTGCCGCAAAAAAAGAAGATATCGTGAGAATCCACGCCTCCTCAGGGACAAGCGGAAAACCGACAGTTGTCGGTTATACTGCGAAGGACATAGAGACATGGTCGGATATGATTGCCCGCAGCCTTACAATGATAGGCCTCTCAAAAGATGACACAGTCCAGAACTCCATGAATTACGGCCTCTTTACAGGCGGGCTCGGCTTCCATTACGGCGTTGAAAGGATGGGAGCAATGATTGTGCCGGCAGCGACAGGAAACACTGCCAGGCAGCTAGAAATGATGATCGACTTCGGAGTGACCGCAGTCCACTGTACCCCTTCCTATGCTTTCTACCTCGCAGAAACCGCAGAAGAACTTGACCTTGTAGACAAACTCTCCTTAAAAGCAGCAATCTTCGGCGGCGAACCCTGGTCGGAAAACACCCGAAAACAGCTTGAGAAAAGGCTCAACCTCAAAGCCTACGACTGCTATGGATTATCCGAAATGTTCGGGCCCGGAGTAGGTTTCGAATGCCAGGAGCAGAACGGCCTGCATATCTGGAGCGACAACTTCCTCGTAGAAGTCCTTGATGAAAACGGAGAACAGGTCTCTGAAGGCGAAAAAGGAGAACTTGTCATCACCTCCATCAACAAAGAAGGCTTCTGCAACATCAGATACCGCACAGGCGACATGACAAGGCTTCTCGAGTCCGAATGCGACTGCGGCAGGACAACAACAAGGATTTCTCGCCTGCTTGGCAGAGCCGATGATATGCTTATAGTAAGAGGCATCAATGTTTTCCCATCACAAATCCAGGACGTAATCTCAAGGATCCCGCAGGTCGGCGAACACTTCCAGCTTATCCTGGACCGCAACAAACATATGCTCGACGAACTCACGGTCGAAGTCGAACTGGAAGACAATGCCTTCACAGGCGAACTCAAAGACTTAAAAGCCGTTCAGGACCACGTCCAGCATGAACTCAAAGCCGTCCTGAATATCCGCACAAATGTCGAACTGCTGGAGAAAGGCAGCATAGAGCGGACCGCAGGAAAGGCAAAGAGAATCATTGACAGGCGGCCTCAGCTCTGAACTCTGCACAGTTTGGAGTCATTGTTTAATATCTTAAATGTCGGAGAATTTTATTCTCTGATTCCTTCAACTTTTTTTCTTCCGTTAAGCAATGTATCGTTTCTTTTTTCAAACAGCAACAGTTTTGAATCACTGATTTCTAGAACCAGACACCACAAAGTATGCGATGAAGCTAAAAATCCCTGACTACAAAATGGAAATCTAAAAATAGTAAAACATAAAAAATGAAAAACGTTTTTGGAGGTAACATATCTCAGCCAGAGCTTGAATTTACCTCAATCTCCATTTTACATTTACTTTAACTCTTTGGGTCGAACTTTATAGCCCGATCGTATATTATCTCTGAGTAAGATGGCCCGGTCTTTGTTGCGTTTTCCAGGTAAACTCTAAAACCAATGAAAAGTGGCTGATCGAATTCAATGCCGTGTCCTCCCACACCGTAGGGAACTTCGTAGCAGTATTGATCGCCTTCGCTGCAGTTCCTGGAGAGCTTGTAAACATACAGATATTTCGCATTGGGATTGTTGGGAAGGTATTCTTCAGCAGATCCGTTGAAATCTGCATCTGTGATTGCTCTAACGCCATTCCATACATCCGCTCCATATACTGCAAAGTTAGAGTATGTCGCCTTTCCTGAAGCTACATGATTAACCCCATAGACGATTATGAATTCATCGGTATCATTACCTAAAGTAATTGCCGGGTCTCGCAGGAAAGGATAGTACTCCGATGTGTTATAGAGGAAAGGTGTTGGCGAGGAGACTGTCTGGTTTGCTGTCCATAGATAGCATGCATTGTTGTTAGGAGCTAGGATATTAATTCCTCTCTGGATACCATCATTACCATCTGGAACCCACATACTGGTCGGAAGCTCTGTAGCATTCGATTCGTTATACTTCTCGAGAATTACAGTCCTTAGCTCCTCAAGATCATCCATAAGGTCAAACTCTGTCTGCCCGGTTCCGCGGACTCTTTGTTCTGGAACATCATACGGATCCAGTTCCGTAGTGTTGTTGGGAGTAATCCTGAAAATAGTCGCAGGTGTATTGTTTATGTAATTGTCGCCAGCCTGCGTGTCATTGAACAGGGCTGGACGAATAAACATCATAAAAGTATCGGAATTATTTTCTAAGCCTATATTCAATCTGGTTGACGGAATCACCAAGGTATTAATTATATCGTCTGAATATCCTGCTGATTGGGCTGCAGCCCGGATACGTTGATCAATGCCTTTATCCGCCGTAGTGACAACCACAGTAGTTTGATTGAAAGGATTTCCGGACGATCCATTTGGCGTCCCCTCTGTTTTGATCACTGCCAGATTCAGAGGATCGCCCAGGTTGGCCCATATCCATTTTGTCTCATTTCCATATGTGTGGGTAGATAAGTAAACATCAAAATTGTAGTATCTGCATTCAGGTGGGGTTCTTCCCACGAAAACGAGAGCTTCGTCAGGACGAAGATTCCAGAATGGACTGGAGTTTCCGCTTCTTCCAAGAATTCTAGCCTGTTCGACTAGCGCTTCATCTACATTATAACCGGGTGCTGGCGGCACAAAATATCCAAGGTATTTCGTGGTGGGATTGTTTCCATATGCAGAGGGCAACGCCTCTGAGTCTAGTAACGTGATTGTATCAAAAAACCCCAGTTCACCTTTCTGTACGGTAAATCCGTCCTGTTCTAAAGCCTGTTGAAAAGCTTCTGTGTCATTTGCCTCTGTGCCTTTTATTTCCATATCCTGTGCAAGGGCAGTTCCTGTAAATACCGTGAACAAAAAGGCAAGTAGTATAACTACTAGATAATTTTTCATGTACTATTCCCCCTATCATCCATATCTATTCTTGCAAAAGATTACACATCAAGAGGAGAATTACGCTTAAAAAAGGAAGTATAATTTGATATCTTCTAAGGTAGTATGTTTTTAATTCTTCCTAAAAATTAAGTGTAAACCATTGCAATCGATACTATAATTATAATTAAATATATTAGAAACCTTGGTGAAACGTTAACTAAATTTATATAGTCCATCTGTTAACTGTCCACAAGATTCGACATCCTGATCCTGTTTTGACCTGTCCCTGCTTTGTTAAAATAATACTCTAGAAGTGCACAAAATATCTAGCAGAATTTAAAGTCACATTTTCTATGTTGTATTTCATAGCCAGTTGTAAATACTGATTTCTAAGAACCAGGGAAATTCAACGCTCGACGGAGGAGAGCGGCCTTTCCGTAAAAGCTGTAAAAAAGATGGATTTCCTGAATTTAATTAGAAGAGCCCAAAAACCAGTTAAAACCTGAAAATTATTCATTTAATATTCTAAATAACCAATAATAAAATGAGCAATTTCTGAGTTTTGGGATTAGCTCAATAAAATAAGGCTCTGGCTTTATAGCCAAAAAATAAGGAATGTGTTGAAGTAACACATTCAGCCGGAGATAGAATTTCTTAACAAAGCTTGGACTTACTTAACATCAGGAGCTCATGTTACCAGAATCATTTGCGTCGAACTTTATAGCCCTATCGTACACGATCTCTGAGTAAGCTGGCCCGGTTTTTGTAGCGTTTTCCATATAAAGTCTCCAGGCGATAAAAAGAGGCTGATCCATTTCTATGCCATAAGCTCCCTGACCATAAGGAACTTCGTAGCAGTATTGATCATCCTCACTGCAGTTTCTGGCGAGTTTGTAAACATAGAGGTATTTCGCATTGGGATTGCCAGGGAGGTATTCCTCAGCAGACCCGCTGAAATCTGCATCTGTGATTGCTCTGACACCGTTCCATGCATCTGCTCCGTATATTACGAAGTTTGAGTACGTCGCCTTTCCTGTGGCTGCATGGTTGACCCCATAGACGATTATGAATTCATCGGAATCATTGCCCAGAGTAATCTCCGGGTCGCGCAGGAATGGATAGTATTCCGAAGTGTCAAAGAAAGGAGGTGTCGGCGAAAAGATAGTCTGGTTTGCTGTCCAGAGATAAGCTGCATCGTTAGCTGGACCCAGGACATTTATTCCTCTCTGGATAGCATCAGTCCCTATAGGAACTGTCTGACTGGTCGGAAGCTCTGTTGCATTTGATTCGCTGTATTTTTCGAGAATTGCAGTCCTTAGCTTTTCGAGATCATCCATAAGGTCAAATTCTGTTTGCCCGGTTCCACGAACCCTTAGCTCCGGATAATCATATGGATCCAGTTCTGTTGTGTTGTTGGGAGTAATACGAAAAACAGTACCGGTTGTATTATTGATGTAATTTTCACCAGCCTGCGTGTCATTGAACAGAGCCGGGCGGATAAATGAGGCAAATGTATCCGAATCATTCTCCACGCCCAGGTTCAGTATGACAGAGGGCAGCACCTGAGTGTTAATTGTATTGTTTGAGTATCCTGCAGACTCGGCAGCATCCCGGATGCGCTGGTCAATGCCTCTGTCAGCAGTAACGATTATTATTGTAGTCTGGTTGAAAGGATTTCCGGGCTGGCCATCAGGAGTACCTTCGGTTTTGATAACCAGGTTGTTTAATGTATCTGCTAAAGTAGCAAAGATCCACCTCCTCTCGTTCCCAATTGTCCTGTGTATCACAAAATTTTCGTAGCTGAAGTACCTGCATTCAGGCGGTGTCCTTCCCACGAAAACAACAGCTTCATCAGGACCAAGGTTCCAGAAAGGAGTTGTATTCTCGCTTACTCCAAGCGTACTGGTTATTTGATTAATTCCTTCTTCCACTTCATAACCAGGCGCCGGTGGAACAAAATATATCACATATTTTGTGGTAGGATTATTTCCGTATGCAGAAGGCAATACTCCTTCCTCCAGTAACCTGAGTAAATCAAAGTAAGCCAGCTCACCCTCCTGTACTGTGAATCCATCCTGTTCTAAAGCCTGTTGAAAATCTTCTGTGTCAATCGCTTCTGTGTCGTTTGCCTCTGTATCATTTGTTTCCATATCCTGTGCGAGGGCAGTTCCTGTCGACGTTGCGAACAAAACGGCAAGTAGTATAACTACTAGATAATTTTTCATATACCATATCCCCCTGTCAGTTAATTCATTTTCGAAAAATTACGCAAAAAGAAGAATTACACTTAAAAAGGAAAATATCTCTTTGAGATCTCTAGAGCAGTACGTTTTTAATCCTGCCTAAAAAGTTAAGTGTAAATCTTTGCGATCGATACTATAATTATAATTAAATATATTAGAAATTTTGGTGGAACATAAACTAAATTTAGATGGTAAATTTGTTAACAGTCTACATGATTCTTTATACAATGAGGATTTTGGGCTCTGAAGTGGTGGATCGCCTGATGTTCAACTTTTTTGATCAAAGTAAAAAATCTTTTATTTCAAAGCCGGAATTCTGTGGTAAGGTTTTTCTTAAATTTCCCAGCTATGTATAAAGAATTTATATTAGGCATAAAGATTGGAATTTTCGGTTTATCATCTGTAACGTTGTAAAGAAAAAAACTTATCTTACCTTAAAACAATATTAGTAAATTAATAGTGTATTCTGAACGATTTGACTGTGAATAGGGAGTCACAGAAAAAAAAGGAGATCAATGAACACGTGTGAATGGCACACATGGAATTTTTAACTTCTATAAGGGGGGTAAGTATGAAAGGAGATAAGGATAAGTCTGTAAATTTCGTGTTAGCAGATAATGGTATACAAGAAAGCAAAAAAGCAGTCGAAATCTGCAAGTTAGAGATTAAAAGTTCCAGAATAAGTGGTGATAGAAAGAAAAAAGGATACAGCCCTGGAAATCCATATCCTGCTTATGGTCGTCTCGAAGAAACAGGAAAACCAGAAACAGGAAAATTTATTGAGCACTCCAGAAAGGCACTGGAGGTATCCTGCAAGAAAAGGAATAAAGAGAGTGAAGAGGCCGTCAAAGAGGATTTTGGAACAGGATACGACCTGATTGGGGAAACAGACAGAGAGATCGAATTCCATGGATCTGTAAATAAAATTCCTGTAGAAACTGCTGATACGAAGGTAGAAAGAAACCGTATCGGGAACCTGGGGAACCTGTTTCATAAAATGGGGGATATAAGAAAAGCAATTCAATGCTATGATCAGGCCCTTAAAATATCCAGGGAAATCGGTGATAGGCGCGGAGAAGCAGATACTCTCGGAAACCTCGTACTCGCGTATAATTCCCTCGGAGAAATAAAAAAAGTAGCAGAATATAGTGAGCAAGAACTTGAGGTTTTAAGAGAGATGGGTGAAAAGAGGAAAGAAGGACTAACTCTTGAAAGATTAGGCCTGATACACGGTTTTTTAGAAGAAGTAAGAAAAGCTATCAGATACCACGAGCAGGCACTTGTAATTTTCAGGGAGACCGGTGAGAAAAAAAGAGAAGCAGCTACCTTCGGTAATTTAGGGAACATGTATTTTCATCAGGGAAGAGTAAGCAAATCGATTGAATGTTACCTGAAGGCGCTTCACCTGTTCGAACATACAGGCAACATAAGCGCAGCAGGGTCGGCTTCTTTAAGTCTGGGAATAAAATACAGCAGTCTGGGTAAAATGGAAGAAGCTATTGAACATTATAATTATGCTCTAAAAGCATTCAGGAGAACCGGAAACACTCGGGATGAAATAGCTGTTTTCACAAAACTGGGATTTACGTATCATGCTCTGGGTAAGGTAAGGAAAGGAATCGAGTCATACGAGCAGGCGCTTGAGATTTCAAGAAAAATTGCTGATAAAGAAGAAGGAAGCATTCTGGAGCATTTAGGTCGCTCATATATTAGCTTAAATAAACCTAAAACAGCAGGCCGATATTTTGAACAGGCGTTCAAGGTTTTCGTAGAGATAGGAACCAGAGAGAAGGAAGTAAACCCGCTACGAAGCTAATCAGGGAATTTATTCTCTGATTTTTCCATAATCTTTTACATTGTTAAAAGAATTGTATCCTTTTTTCAAGAAGAACAGCTGGTTTGAAATACTAATTTTCGGACCTCAGGCAACCTCACGCTCGACGCAGGAGAGCGGCCTTTCACGCGAAATATGCGCAGAAGCTGAAATTTCTGAATTTTAGTAAATAAGTCCTGAAAAAGCTAGAGTCTGAACATTTTTCCTTTTTATTGCTCTAAATAACAAAACTTATTTTCCAACACCTCCAATGTCAAAAAGATCTTGGAGGAGTTTTATGGATCTGGCAGCTCTCGCCCAGCAAACCACAGATATTCTCGTTCCCGCTTTATCTGCCCTGTGTATTGCAGGAAAACCTGTAGCAGATAAAGGAAAAGAAGTCCTTGTAGACATGATATACGAAAAAACATTTGAGAAAATAGGTTCTACGGGTGTGAAAAGAGCAAGAGCCCTACTGGAAAAAATGAGCCCTAAAATGAGCGAATCTCTCGAAAAAGCACTCATAAATACTTCCGAGAACTCCAAGGACCCAAAAGCAAAGGAAGATCTTCAACAGGAAATCTTGAAACTACTGAGAGAAAATCCAGATATTGCAAGGAAAATAGAGCTTATTATAAATCTCAACGTAGAGAACGTTGATCAACTTGCAGTAGGAAATTACAACAATTTCTTCAATTTAGAAACACCTTCAGGTGACGAATTCATTCAAATCATAGAATATCTGGCTCAAAGAAGGAAAGAAGAGAAAAATAAGAAAGTAATGAGCCGTTATAATCCTTCCGTACTTCCTTATTATCCTGAAAAGCTGAAACAATTCGTTACCGAAAACCGAGCTGACGAGTTAAGAAAAGCCCTCATATACCTTGAAAACCACAGAATTTTACTACTCAGCGGAGTCGGCGGCGTTGGCAAGTCAACTCTTGCAAGAGCTCTTATAGACCTTAGACCTGTAGACGTTCCCGAACCATTCTGGTTTGACTTTAACAAAAATCAGAGCGTAAAATTGGGCGACATCCTTGAAAAGCTGGCTTCCTATCTGAAAGCACCAGAAATCATATCTTTTAAAGACGAAAGGAGAGAAGCCGGAAAACTCGACGTGGATAAACTCACCGGCGAACTTCATAGAAGAAACCGAATCTGGCTTATTTTCGATGATTTGAGCACCATTCTTGAGGACCAACATTTTGCAGACATAGAAATCGAACTTCTCTTTTCATCCCTGCGATACAATACCCATAATGCAAAAGTTATCATAACAAGCCGGATTCTGCCCATTTTTGAAAACGGGGAAAGCCTTCTAGATGTAGTTGAGAATGAGGAAAAGCAGCACCTCAACGGTTTAAGAAAAGACTTTGCAATTGACTATCTTGCCAGCAATGGACTTGACAAAGTGGAACCAAAAAAGCTGGAGGAACTGGCAACAGGTGTTGACGGCCATCCCCTTGCCCTAAAGTTACTCATAGAACTGGTAAAGGAATTTGGCGTCAAGGATACCCTTGAAGACCTGAGTATGTATCAGGAACAAAAAGAGAATACTATAATAAAGGCAAGAAAACTATTCGACAAACTGGCAGGCGAAGAAAAAGGACTTCTTGAACGCATCTCGGTTTATCGTGAGCCTATAGATATAAAAGGGCTTAAGGAGATGTTTACAGAAAACACTCCAAAAAACTCTGTTAAAAAACTAATCGACAAATCCCTTCTCGAAACCGACCATAATGGAAAATACTGGCTCCATCCCTTAGTTAGGGAATTTTCCTACGAGGATTTGAAAAACAAGAAAGAGACTCATATTCTTGCAGTAAAATATTATCTTTTATTCTCACTACCAAAAAATCCAACCAATAAAGAACACCTTCGGTCAGCAACAGAAGCTCATTACCACGCCTGCAAAGCAGAAGAGTACGATCTGGCAGCAAATATCATATGGATGTACAAACTCCCCGATCTCTTAGACCTATGGGGAAATTCAAGAACCCTGATCGAAATTTACGAGAAATTATTACCAAAAGACCACTTCAAAGACGAAACGCTTCTCAAAAATAGATCGATTCATGGATATATTCTTGGAAACCTGGGGCATGCACACAGTAATTTAGGAGAGCCGAGAAAAGCAATTAAATATTACGAACAGGCACTGAAGTTTGTGAGAGAAGCGGGAGAGAGACGTGAAGAAGGCGCAGCCCTTGGAAATATAGGGAATGAATACTGTTATCTGGGCGAGCCAAAAAGAGCCATTGAATATTATGAACAAGCTTTAAAAATATTAAGAGAAACGGGAGATCGGCGAGCAGAAGGAAATTTGCTTGGAAATTTGGGGAACGCGCATAGCGATTTAAGAGACTCAAGAAAAGCAATTGAGTATTATGAACAAGCTCTTAGAATTGCGAGAGAAACAGGGGACAGACGCGCAGAAGGGTATCTACTTGGAAATTTAGGGAACGCATATAACGGTCTAGGAGAGACTAGAACAGCAATTGGATATTTTGAACAGGCAATTGGTATTTTGAGAGAAATGGGAGCTAGACACGGAGTGGAAAATCATCTTGGAAATTTGGGGAACGCCTACCGTCGTCTGGGTAAGCTCAGAAAAGCAATTGAATGTTATGAGAAAGCACTGAATATTTCAAGAGAAATTGGAGATCAGCGTGGAGAAGGTAATCACCTTGGAAGATTGGGAGTAGTATACAGTGATTTGGGCGAACCAAGAAAAGCAATTGAGTTTTTGAAGCAATCCTTATCTATAGGAAAAGAAATTGAAGACCCGAAAATAATTAGACATTGCGAGCAGAATTTGAAGAAACTTGAGGAAATTAATGAATGATTTTTATCTTCTTTTTATTCATGGGAAAAGCTGTTTGCTCCGCAAACGTAATGTTGCCGGGGAAAGATGCGGATTGGGAACCCAGACATAAATTAGAAAGTAAATGAATAGTGACTTTCAACGCAAGCTATTATAATCAAAGAAATTTGCACTTCAAGCCCGATAACCTGCAAAATGATTTGAAAGCCACAATTGAATCCAATGAAAATCTCCGTAACAACCCGGAAGTAGAATCAAAACTCACAGAACCAATAAGCTATTAAATAATCAACCCCAAACCCTACCTGCAGTTTTTTCCTAACTTAAATTTCTTAACAATCATATTTTTGCTCAGCCAGTAAAGGTGAAACTATGCCTCATATAATGGAATTACTTGGAAAAACAAGAGTAGTCGTAAAAGACGGAAAAGTCATCGAAGTCGGAGAGCCTGAAGTTGAATGGTGCCCTCTCTTTGCTAAAATCCGCGGAATCCAGAGAATCACCCCCGAAGAAGTCAGGAAGAATATGGAATTCAGGATCAGCGATTTCGGGATGTTTACCGACAAGCGCAGACTGGAGCTCGAAGACTTTGTAGGGTTTGGAGCGTCCGAAGTCATGATGACAGGCCTCAGCAGGGGCTTGCTTGACACAACAGTAACCGCCTGTGAAGGCGCAGGAACTGTAATTTCCAACAACCCAACCCTTGTACAGGGCATGGGCGGCAGGATGTCAGGACTAGTCGAAACCGAGCCAATTGAAGGCATAATAAACGGGATCACCGAACGAGGTGGAATCGTGCTTGATCCTTCAACTGCAAAAATGGACCCTGTTGCAGGAGTAAAAAAGGCAGCAGAACTCGGTTACAAAAAGATTGCAGTAACCGTTGCTTTCGCCAAGACTGCAAAAGAGGTTCGGAAGCTTGAGTCCGAGCTCGAACTTGACCTGATAGTAATTGGAGTTCATGTAACAGGCCTTGACAGGGAAGAAGCCAAGAACCTTGTAGAAAATTCAGATATTGTAACCAGCTGCGCTTCAAAACCCATCAGGGATCTTGTAAAGCCTCTCGCTCAGGTTGGAACTGCTGTACCTCTTTTCGCCCTTACTCAGAAAGGAAAGGAACTCGTGATTGAAAGAGCAAAAGATATCAAAAGCCCGATTCTGATCAATACGATGGCACTGCCTGTGCTGCCAGAAAACAAACAGCCAAGAGACCTTAAATAAAACGGCTTAAAGCATTAAAGCCGTTACAACTTTTTTAATAATCTCAGGCTTTTTAGTTTTGATTTTCTTATTTTTACCTTTTATAATTTTTATTTCTCTACTTCCATGATTTTATCTTATTAAGATGAATCATATTCCTGATTTTCAACGATAAGATTATATTTTTTTAGACTTATGGATGTCATATTTTTGAAAATGATTGCACGAATGTCAGGGAGAATTAAATGACCGCCGTATCAGGTGACAAAGAGCTTATAACTACAACTCTTGAAGAGATAATCATCACCGAGAAAGACAGACTTTTGCGCTTTATAAAAGAAAGGAATGATTACATCAGAAACCTGCCTGAGATAGAAAAGAAAGCATTTATCGAGTCAATCGGGAAAATAAAGGAAAACAAGGGTAAGATAGAAAGGCTGCTCCTGAAAAAAGAAATTAAAAGAGGCATTGATGACCTTCTTTTCTCTTTTGAAGAACTGCCCCTTTTCGGAAAAGAATACTGGTTTATGAAATTCACAGCCACCGACGGGTCCAGACGCCAGTTTTTTCTCACATTTGGCAGGAGTGCAGGGGATATCGAGGTCAATGGCAAATATGTGGAGAACAGCAGGATAATAGACGACAAAACAGAAGGGTATTGTGTCTCCTGGGCATATGATGGCATTCAGAGAAGCATCGCTGATGATCTGGGAACCATTGAAGTGAAAAATGAGAGAGTTACCTGCATGAGTAAAGATATAAAGGCAGAATTCTACGGATCTTTCCCTGAATACATGCTCGATATTTCAAAAAACGGCGAAAAAATCTGCTTCCTGGATATAAAAGAGCCCACAGACAACAATTATAACTCAGAGGTTTCAGAGCAGTTCAGAGGTTTATTCGGGTACAGGCTTGCCAACCTGTATTTTGATTTCGAGGGCGTACTGTTCGAGAAAGGTTTCTCAGGAAAATGCTATGCTCAGAAAGTAATCGTTGTAGGGCCTTTTATTCCCTGGAAATGGTCAAGGATAGTTTTCAGGAACGGATCAATTCTGACCTATTACATCCCGAACGTAGAAATCGGGGGAGTAGAATACAATATCTACAACTCTCTGGACTTCTACGATGCTGAGACCAGAAGGATGTACCGGTTCAAAAAGGCAAAAGTTAACGAATATCCATCAGAAAAGGGGGATAAAAGGTGGATTATTACTGCTGAAGGAGGTAAGGTATTCATGGTCACAAAGAGTTACTGCAAAGAGACTTTCAGCTTTACGAATAACTTTAGTTTCAGGTATGTTGAGAACCTTGTAGATGTTGTCGATTTTCAGGTCGAAACTGAGGATAGGGTTATAACATTACAGGAAACCGGAAATGGACTGGGCATGGTGGAAGATACGTCAGGATTCGTAATCTAAATTTTATAGATTCTATCTTTTTAAAAATCCCATCTTTTTAAAACTACATCTTTTTAAAATTACATCTTTTTAAAATTACATCTTTTTAAAATCCTATTTTCTTAAAGCTCTATCTTTTTTTGATAGTTTATTTTTTAATTAATTATTCTGTCGATTCCTTTCTTGTGAATTTGATTCACACTTTATGAATTGACTCACACATGCGGATATTCAATCGAAACGGTATGAGAAAGATCAAAGTTTACACAGGAGAAACCTGAATATTTTCTTTGCGTCCAGGAGACTCATACAGCATAATGACTTTAAAGGTCATGACAAAAACTTTAACAATGAAGCAGGAAGATATAGAAGTATGAAAAATGGAAACAAAAAAGCAAGCCTTCCTGAGGATTCAGCAATATTTGAAGAACAGGAAATGGCAGAAGTAAAAGCTATCAGGGAAAAGCTTTCCGAAATACACACTGACATTAAAAAAGTCATGGAATTCACCAGCAGATTACGCCTGGAGGCTGCTCTTGAAAGTTCAAGACAGGAGTACTCAAACGCTCTTCTCAACCACCTCTTCGAAGATATAGATACAGGGCTTGAGAAGAATATGGTGAAAAAGTGCCCTGAAAAGCAAAAGTGTACCTCTGCATTTACAGCCCTCCTGCAGAAGAATGCAGGGCTTATAAAGAAAAACAGAGTTGACGATACTCAAATCTCGGATAACAGAAAAAAGCTGGAAGAGCTGAAATGTGGAGCCCCTTACAGTAAATGCGAGAAATGCTTTTCAGAAGTTTCGAGCCTTCTCGTAAAACAGGTCAACCTCATGCGTTCCATGAGGATTTACGCAGATAACCAGGAGCAGAAACCGAGTATCTCAGCACTCAAGACCTCTGCGGTTATGAGCGAGATTCTTGAGCCTGTATCAAACCTTCAGCGCCTGGAAATTCTAAGGGCAGTAGCATTCGAAACAAAAAGCTTCTCCGCTTTTTCCGAACTCACCGGTCTCAGAGGAGGAAACTTGCTCTTCCATCTCCAGAAGCTTACGGAAAGCGGGCTGATCATGCAGCAGCACGAAAGGGGAGACTATATGATCACCGAAAAAGGGTACAGGATACTTCGGGGCCTGAACGAAATTTATTCCTCACTTCAAGGTTATCCGCTTCAAGATTCTTCAAGGCAGAAATCCGAAGAGAATGACTTCCAGAAAAAGGATAGACCAGAGCTGACTATTTGAATCCAGATTTTGACCCCAGCTTTTTAGCATTTACTGGCAATTTATACTTCTCTTCTCACTAACTGGAAAATTCGATAACCCAGGATTACGCTAATACAGTGGAATGCATTAACTACATTTCAATGCCGATTAAGTATATATCAATAACCTGCCAATATAAGATTGTAGAATGATTCTCCGGGGAAACCATACTGCATAGCCAGAAAATCAGGCAACAGGGAAATGGAAAAACGGAAAGAAAAGGATTCGAGAAAAGACAAATTCGAAAAAATATGAGGAACAAAAATGACTGTACGAGATGACATTCACGGACAGATTGTTGCAGGACTAAAAAATGCAAAGTTTCCCATAAACACCCCTGAGGAATTGCTCGCCGCTTTTCCTGCGGGTGCAGGCACCACATGCAGATCAGGCGACCTTGCAGTTACTGCAGGAGAAGCAGGCAAATTGCTCACTCCAGCAGATTTTCCGTTCAGGGATGCAAAACAGGTGGCAGACACAATAGTTGACAGGGCAGGGCTTTAAATCCTGCTTACTTATTTCTTTGTTCGATTTTAATTCCTCTTTTCTCTCTTTCTTTCAGCATTGGATTTCTATCCGTGCTCAGCATCCTTTTCCATGATGGATCTGAGATTTCGTTTCAGGTCTGAAAATCAATGTTTTTTGCCTGAGAAGATTACCTGCAAAGGTCCGATTACCTGTCTGAGAAAAATCCGGGAAATTAAGAAGGAATAATAGGTAAGAATTACAAATTAATCAATATTAAATAACACAATTTTTAATACAATTTTCTTTTCTGGAAGGTGGTTTTAAATGCCTCATATAATGGAAATGATGGGGAAAGCAAGAGTGGTTGTAAAAGACGGAAAAGTGATAGAAGTCGGAATTCCTGAAGTAGAATGGTGCCCTCTTTTTGTCAAACTACGGGGAGTCGAGAAGATGACTCCTGATGAGATCAGGAAGAACATGGAGGCCCGGATAAGCGAGCTGGGGATGTTCACGGAAAACCGCAGGCTTGAATTTGAAACAACCGTTGTTGCCTTCGGTGCCTCAGAAATAATGATGAGCGGCCTTAACAGCGGCTTCCTTGAAACAACCGTAACAGCCTGTGATGGAGCAGGAACCGTAATATCAGGCAACCCTGCGCTGGTTCAGGGAATAGGAGGAAGGATGTCAGGTCTGGTCGAGACCGAACCTATAGATGCAGTGATCAAAAGAATAGAAGAACGTGGAGGAACTATTCTGGATCCTGCAACCGCAACAATAGACCCTGCAGGCGGAGTAAGAAAAGCATCTGAACTTGGATACAGGAAAATTGCAGTTACAATTGCAGATTCAAAAACCGCAAAAGAGGTAAGGAAAATTGAATCCGAATCAGGACTTAACCTCTTCGTTATTGCAGTACACGTAACAGGCGTCAGCCGGGAAGAAGCTCAGGAGCTGCTGGATAACTCGGATATTGTAATAAGCTGTGCCTCAAAATATATCAGGGAACTTGCAAAACCTCTCGTGCAGGTGGCAGCTGCAATCCCGTTATTTGCCCTTACAAAGAAAGGAAAGGAACTTGTAATTGAGAGAGCAAAAGAGATTGAAAGCCCGATTCTGATCAATACCATGCCTCTGCCGGTTATGCCTGAGCACAAACAGCCAAGAGAACTGATCTGAAGGCAATGTATTCCAAAATTTATCCCGTAGAAAGGCAATCGTAGAAAAGGCAATTGTAGAAAGGCAATTGTAGAAAGGCAATTGTAGAAAGGCAATTGTAGAAATGGTAAATAGGAGGGTATTAATGGAAAACGAAAAGATAAAAAAGTTTGCTTTAATTCTTCCGGGTTTTCCGGACTGCAGGAAATAAGCAGTCCGGATCCTGTGGTTTGACTTAAAAACAGCAGCTTATCGCTTTAGTTCTTAATTTTAATTCATCCGTTTTTTTATTCAACCTTTTTTAATCCATCCGTTTTTTAATTCATCCGTTTTTTAATTACTGTTTTTATATTACTGTCTTTAATTACTTTTTAATTAATTTTGAATTACTGTTTTTAATTACTGTTTTTAATTACTGTCTTTAATTACTGTTTTTAATTACTGTTTTTAATTACTGTTTTTAATTACTGTTTTTAGTTACTGTTTTTAGTTACCGTTTTTTGATTATGTTTTTTATTGTAGCTTTCTGTCACTTTAGAGCTCTTAATGATTAGATTACTGTATGTTTTAATTTACTGTATTTCCAGCTATAACAGTCTTGAATTTGATAAGCTACTGTAAGAGGGTTGGCTTTTAGGTACTAACTAATTTATTTACTTCTTTGCGCCTTTGGATGGTTTGCTGTCTGCTTTTGTATCTTTCTTTGCTGGTGCTGAAGATTTTCCACATGCTGTTCCTGCTTTTGGAGCATTTTCAGTTGCTGTATTTTTTGCCATTGAAACACCTCTTATTTAATATTTTATATAAGTACAACAAATACTATCTTAAATATATATATTAGTTTCGAACAGGAATGTTAACTTATTTATGAAATTAATGTGGAATTAACTACAAATCAGAATAGAACCTGTTATCAATAATCGATTCACAATAACTGTTACAGTATCCGCGAGTAACTTAATTCAAGAATTCCAGAAAACTGGTTGAGAATAAGATAGAATGCAGATGTTCAGGAAAATCTGGAATTAAGGTAAAAGTCTGGAATGAGCAGACCTTATTTCTTTCCTTTTAACTTCCCAACCATGCCAGAAAAATCAAGTCTGGCCTGATATTCGGTTTCGGGTTTCTCTTGATTCTCAGTATGAGAATTCTCTTTTTCTCGCATCTTCTTATCGATGTTTTTCATCCTTTTGTCTATTAAGTATTCTCCAATCGGAGTAACAAAGCCGACAAGTATTCCCAGCCCCAGAAAAATATAGATTACTGTAAAAATCTTACCCAAGTTCGTTTGAGGTGTAAAATCCCCGTATCCTACAGTTGCCAGTGTTATTACCGAAAAATAGAAAGAATCAAGCCAGCTCCAGCCTTCAACCGAATGATAGAAAAAAGTACCTGAAGCAAGCGTCAGCGTAGTAAGGTACAGGAGGGACCGGAATTTTGGATCCTTAAGCAGCGTTTTTATTGCATTTAAGAACATCATTATTGTAAAAAGAAACGGTATCGAACTTATCCCCCACTGCAATCTATCTCTCTTTATACGTTTCTTCCTTTTCTTTTATCATGAATCACAGAATTCTGAAGAGCTTTCCCTATTATTTCTCTCTACAAGGCTTAAAAAGACATCTATGAGTGTAAACCTGTTATTACTCCGTGTACATGAGTAAATACAGGCCACAAGAAACACCGGTTGCCAGAAATCAAAGCTTTTAGAAGCACTGGCAATTGTTACCGTCCCATTTTTTGAAACCTTTTCCCAGGAGGTACAGAGCAAAAGGAATCAGCATGAGGTCCATAAATACGTAGTATGAACTAAAGATGGAGAGTACTATATTAAGCATCAGGAGAGGCACAACTGAAAGCGTGTAAAAGGCAAAGGTCTTTGCATTATAGAGGCTAATAGACGGCGAAAGCCCGGTCAGGTAGACCAGTACTGCAACCATATAAAGTGAAATCGTAAGGAAGAGCAGTATTGACGGGATCAGGGACGAAGGTTCATTTTTTAGGGCAAGCAGTATAAGGATTACCAATGGGAGCAGATTAAGGATAAGATAGCTGTTCAGTTTGCTTTTTATCATATCAGATGCTTTAAGGGGGAGAAAAGCATAAGAAGCAAAAATATCGTATTCGGTCAGCCAGTTATACATTGAAGATGAAAGTACGCCCAGTACCAGAGCAAAAAGGGTAAGTGTACTTAAGGACGGAATAACCTTTGAAAGAGAGGACAGGAGTATCCAGACAAGCATAAGAGGAAGCACGAAAGAGAAAATTATTTTTCCGAGCCCGCCTTCACTCCTTTTAAGATCAAGGGAATCTTTTGCAACAAAGGCTGCATACCTGTATGAACCGAAAGACCTGCAGATCTTTGTAAAAGAGTTGGAGAAATTTTTCTGAGTCTGAGGAAAATCGATTTTAAGAAAAATAAGTGATACGGCTGATGGGACAGAAATCAAAATTCCGGAAAGAAGGAGATATTTTTCCGAAGGGTTAAGGAAAAAAGAAAGACTCGGCAGGCTGTAAAGAGTATACTGGTTCAGATTTCCGGAGACATGGAACAGAAGAACAGAAGAAATAAAAAGGCATAAAAGTGATATCCTGCCTGAGTGGGCATAAACGGTGGACAGGAAAAACACTGCAGAAATTCCAATCGCAAAAGAAAGCGAAAGGGTCAGAACAAGATTCAGAAGAGTTGAAAGGTCGCTGAATATTCCGGCAGGGACGATTTCTGCAGCAAGGGCAAAGCCTGCAACAAAAGGCACAATATAGAGAATAAAATAGTATACAACATCTTTTCCCAGGAAATTGGCAAAGATAATTCTTTCAGAAACCGGAAGCACACGCGAAGAATATGCTATCAGGCTTGCCTGCCCGAATCTGCGGTTCATAAATTCACGGCCCATTAGCCCGAAAGCGCCAATCATAGCTCCCATGAGAAGGAAAAAGTAGTGCATTCCAAGCGCTATCTGGACGTCGGAAACTATCTGCCTGAATACAGGCAGGACCAGACTTACAAAAAATGTAAATAAGAAAATAAATACCGGAAAAAGGGCAAAACCGTTATGCCCAAAAAGACTTGAGTGCATCCGCCACTCTTCTTTAACCATATTTTTAAAAATATCAAACATAAAATCCCTGCAGCTTATTGTTTTTTAAATTACTGTTATTACTGTTATTACACCTGCTGTTTCTGCAATTAGTTTTTTATGCTGGTTTTTTTCCATACCTATGACTTTTTCAGGTTTACTTCTACGCATCGTTTACTTCTGCGCGTATTACTTTTCCATACCCGCTACTTTTTTACACATTTTACACACATTACTTTTGCATGCCTTTCTCTGTACACAGAATATAGTATTCTAAGAGTCACTGCCGGATTAAAGATTACTGAATTCTATGCTAAATTTCATGCAGTAAATAGTACTTTAAAGAGTCCAGCAAAAGAGTGTAAAAAATATTTCAGGCTGGAGCGGAAATCTCTTCAGCACGTTTTTTCAGAATGTCGGTTGAGATTTCTTTCCGCCTGCTGACAAGATCAAGGAAGAAGTCTTCAAAGTTTCTGCCCTGAATCTCAGGATCGTTAAGACGGCCGGTGTAGACCAGTTTTCCTCTATAAATAATTCCTACGCTTGTGCAGATCTGCTTTGCAATTTCAAGAATATGTGTGGAAATGAAGATGGTTCCTCCGCCTTTTACATAACCCTGCAAGAAATCCTTAACTTTTTTCTGCATTACTGGATCAAGGTTGATAAGCGGCTCATCGATAATGGCCAGTTCAGGCTCATGCAGGAAAGCCTGCGCAAACATGAGTTTCTGCCTTGTGCCTCTTGAGAGATCTTTGCACAATGAGTTTTTCTGGTCTGCAAAATCAAAGAATTCAAACCATTTATTGCAGGCTTCTTCGCAGTCTTCCATTTTTCGGATTTTTGCAACAAAATGAAGATATTCCTCCGCGGTTAGAAAACTTGGGGGAGTTTCCTGCTCCGGAATAACGCCTACCAATTCTCTGACTTTAAGAGGGTCATCGAGCACATCTAGCCCGTGCACTTTAAGAGTTCCTGAAGTCGGCTTTATCTGCCCTGTAAGCATTTTGATCATAGTTGTTTTCCCGGAGCCGTTTGGGCCAAGAAGGCCAAAAAGCTCACCCTTTTTTATGGAAAGGTCCACATTGTCTACCGCTTTTGTCTGTCCGTAAGATTTGGAGAGACCCCTTACTTCAATCATACTTCAGGCTCCTTCAAAATCGCAATGTCAGCAATTAAATGTTTTTCAATAGATACTCTTTATATATTTTTAAACCTTTCTGTTTCTACATACATAAACAGTTGTTGTAGAAAAGATCCTGTTTCGGGATTACGTGAAAATATTTCGGGATTATGTAAAAAGCGCTTGGAATTGTGTAAAAATACCTTGAGATTAAGTAAAAATACCTTGAGATTAAGTAAAAATACCTTGAGATTAAGTAAAAATACCTTGAGATTTAGTAGAAATGCCTTGAGATTAAGTAAAAATACCTTGGAACTCAGTAAAAGTTCTTCAGAATTATGTGAAAATAATCTTCAGTCCAAAAATATAGCCTTTATTTTTTGAAGGCTATGATTCTTTGAGCATAAAAGGAAATCGGTCTAAAAGAAAATTAATCTTTGTTATATATATTAATTAGCTCCCTATATGACTCTTTCATGATTATTTTGTAGATGATGTATATCGGGATTGCAAGTACCATTCCAAGAGCACCAAAAAGCTTGGATGCTGCAAGAGTAAGGATCACACTAAGGAGAGGGTTAATATTCACTTTTTCCGAGATCATGAACGGAATGAGGTAAAGATTGTCAATAGTCTGGGCTACAATTACCGTTACCACTGCAAAGAAGGCTGTCATGGGGCTGTCGATATATCCCACAATGACCGGAGGGATAGCCCCAAGAATAGGACCGATGTAAGGAATGATATTTAGAAAGCCTGCAAGGATACCCAAAAAAAGCCACCCGTCAAGTCCTCCAAGATAAAATCCTATGCAGCAAATCAGACCTACAATGGCTGATTCAAGCATCTTAGCACTGAAGAAGTCTTCAAGTTCACGGCCGATACTTTTCAAAGCTCTGATAATCCCATCTGCATGTTCAGGAGGAGCATAAGTGTGAATATAGTCTCCGATTCTGTTATGGTGCTTAAAGTACATGCCAAACATTAGAGGAATTACCAGCACTCCGGTAAAAAAATAATAAGAAACCATTGAAACCAGATCTGTAATCCCGGAAAAGATGGTGTTCCCTATCTTTTGCAGGTCCTCCGGTTTAATAATGCCGGAATCCGCAAGCTTTGAAAGCTCGGACTCGTGTTCGGAAAACAGGGCTGAAGCACCGCTTGCGTAGTCCTGCTGTATATTGCTGAAATCCCTTATAAGGACACCAAGGCCCTGGACCTGGCTGCTAATAAGAAACAGGAAAATGAACCCTGTACCTGCAAGCAGGGTTAAACCCACTCTTTTCCTATTGTAGTTTGGGAACCTGTCCATGCAGCTATTAAAGACTTCTATCACTTTTTCCACAATCAGGATCAGGATTGCACCTATAATAAGTACTATGAAAAGGTCTTCAAAATAAAAGAGTATTGCAAAAAGTAATATGAAAAGTATGGTTGTCAATGCCAGAAACTGCCATATGTTCCTGTTAGTGCTGAGAGGCATGCATTATTACCTTTAAATTCTGTCTGGATATTAATGATCTAAATTTTTAGTATTCAGATAGCTCCCTCAAAATATAAAAAATAGTTACTTTGAGCCAGTAAATGCCCGAAAAACCGAAACTAAAAGCTATTCCATATTGGCGGGAAGAAAGAATTTTTCTTTTCCTTTCTTTCATAATTCCCATTTTCTCTTTTTATCATCTCCAATTTTCTTTTTTCTTTCCTTATTTTCATTTTTTCTTCCTTTATTTTCTTCCCTTAATTTGTCTCTTCTTTTTTCGTTTCTTTCTTCTCATGCTTTAATCTGTTCTCTATAAAAATTTCCTGAGGCAAATTCACGGTTTACAGGAAGGAGAGAATTAAGTTCGCTGGCGGTTTCATTTAAAAAAAGCATGAAATCTGCCCTTAACCTTAAAATAAGCACTTCTGGCTGGATGCAGCAAAAAAGGGTAGGTTCTCCTTCAATTATCCTGACGTAACCTTTTCTCTCCATCCCTCTGAGGGTTCCATAGATTTTCGGTCTCGGAACTCCGGCATTTTCGGCAATTTCACTTGCTTTCGCCTGTTTCAGGCAGACAAGTGATGCATAGATTTTGGCTTCGTTAACGGTAAAACCCAATTTCTGAAGGTTCTCAATAAGCTTAAGAGTCATTCAGGTTTCCTCCGTAATTCAAGTGCTGAGATTTGACCTATTTGAAAATCTTCATTTTTTAACAGCTCCGTTTTTTCAGGGATTTCGTATAACTGAAATTCTGGATAGTAAAAAGCAGTCACCTTGTTCCGGTAGACTGTCTGGCATCTATTTTCCGCAGGATTTTTACAATGGTCTCAAGGCTATGCATAAAACTCTCGACATCATTTTCATCAACGAACTGCAGGAGTTCTTCAGCCATTTCGGTAGTAATCAGGCTTAAACGATTGTAACAATCAAGCCCTTTTTCAGTAAGGGAAACAAGCACTTTCCTCCTGTCCTCTGGATCGGTTTTCCTGAAGACAATCCCTTTCTTTTCCAGGTCGTCAACCATTCTTGTCAGGCTGCTCTTTTCCATTCCTGTATATTTTCCAAGAGTGGAAGGCATAATTTCTCCTTCTATCCCTATAATTTTTATTACCATAGGCTGGTTCTTGCTAAGCTCCTTAAACCTGCCTGCAATTTTTTTCTGATAGGTCTGCTCAAAAATTACGTTATCCAGAGCATCTCTTTCCATGGATAGAAGGATGAATTTACTCAAAGTTTCTTCGTCCATTTTTTAATCATCTCTTATGCCGAACCTTGTCAGGCTTGCCTGATCCATGCCCGGAATGACCTGTAACTTTAGAAATAATGAATTTAATGAATAAATTGAGATTTCAATTATACCAAATCAAATAATTGATAATCATACAGTTGATAAATCAACTAATATCTGATAATAGATAAATATTCCGTTTTGTTCAGGTCGATTAGAAAAAGACTGAAAGGTCAGTATTTTAAATCAACTTTGGATTTATATTTACCAAACTATAAAATAATCTAGCTATTCACCATGAAAGGAAAGGAGGAGAAAGAAACTCAAAAGAAAGAGGAGAAATAACAAGCTGTAATGAAATTCACTGCAATAGCCCATAAACAAGTCACCCTGGGTAGCTTGTTTATACTTATAAAAGAAGTTCTCTTGAGCGAGCAAAGCGAGTGAAAAGGACACCTCTCGAGGCGGGACTCGCTACTTAACTTAGAAATTAGTCCTCTTAAGCGAGCGGAGCGAGTGAAAAGGACTTCGTGCTGTTGTACTGTAAGTGCAACTCTCACGAAATCTCTGATTTCATGTGATCCCGAAGCGAAACTCGGGGAGTGAAAAGGACAGCGCACTGCAGAGCCGTAATTCTGCTGGTAAAAACATAATTGCAAGCTTTAAAATATAATCAGGCTAAAGACTTAGAAAATAGATAGAAAAAAGCCGCCGAAAAACTCTTTTAATGAGAAATCATCTCACAACCTGGACTTAACTTATGAACATTACAAATCTGGAGGCATGAACCTGAAAGAAATTCTTCTCGAGATAAAATCCGAATTTACAGACTACTTTAAAGAACGCGAAGCTGAGATAAACGGTTCCCTCCTTGCCGTCCTTTCGGGTGAAAACCTCCTGTTTCTTGGGCCTCCGGGTACAGCAAAAACCCAGCTTGCAAGAAGCATTTGCCAGACAATTGAAGGCGGGAATTTTTTTAATTACCTTTTGACCAGTTTTTCTACACCTGAGGAAATTTTCGGGCCTCTTTCCTTAAAAGCCCTTGAGGAAGATGAGTTCAGGAGAAACATTAACGGCTGCCTTCCGACAGCTCATGTTGCTCTGCTGGACGAGATCTTTAAGGCAAGCAGTGCTATCCTTAATAGCCTTCTAACCATACTGAATGAAAGAAAATACCATAACGGAAAAGAAATAGTCGATGTCCCTCTGTTATCAGTTTTTGGGGCCTCTAACGAGCTTCCGGAGGAAGACGAGAGCCTGGAAGCACTTTATGACCGTTTCCTGTTCAGGTACAGGCTCTCTTATATTCAGGACGACGAAAATTTCAAAAATCTTCTTTTCAGGGAACCTGAGGATTTCATTCCTGCTGCAAGCATTCAGGTGTTTGAAATCGAGAAGCTCCGTAAAAATGCAAACCTGCTGCCCGTTGACCCGGACGTTGAGATAATCATTACCGAACTCAGAAAGAGCCTCCAGCTTCAGGAAATCGAAATTTCTGACAGGCGCTGGAAAAGAATAGTTCAGGTCTTGAAAGTTGCAGCCTGCAGCAGCGGGTGTCCGGCTGTTGACAGGACAATGGCGCTTTTGCTCCAGCACATGCTCTGGAACCTGCCCGAAGAACGGGAAACCATTAGAAAAATCGTTTTCAAACTTGTTGTTTCAGGCGGTACGAATACGGAAAAACTTCGTACGGATGCTGAAGATATGAAGATAGCATTGAGTATTGCCCTGAAAAACGAACTTCCGATCAGGGTCATCTGCGACAGCTGCGGGGAAGAATTCCATCTGAGAGAAAATCTGGAGGTCCACCACTCTGCCTGTCCGAACCACAGCTATACCCTCGGGCAGGAAGGAAATTCCAGAATCTATCCCTATGATAACCTTGTAAAGGAAATCGAATCCCTTCATATTAGTTCAGGAAAGAAAAATACCCTCTCTCAGGCCCAGAGAGAGATTTTTGAAAAGGAGTTCGAAACCCTGGCTGGCAGGATAAATAGGGTAAAACAGCGGCTAGAAGAAGAAAAAGAACTGCTCAGAAACCTCATGGGTGCAAATATCTGGCTTTCAACTGCTGACAGAAACGAAGCCTTACTCCTGCATGACACCGGAAATTCACAGCTATCAGGCACGGAGGCTATCATGACCGTAATTGGGGACCTTCTGGGCTTGCAGAATAAAGAAAACATATCTACAGATTCCAGGACCGTAAAATCGTCGTCTGCCAAACCATTTTCATCCGGCTCTCACTCTGGTTCCAATGTCACAAAAATGGAAGCAAAAGTCCAGACACCCGAGGTGGGCAGCAGTGCCGGCGGTTTCATGAAAGGGCTCGGGTCCAGATTCAAGCTCAGATAAGTATAGTTAGTCATTTCAAGAGATATTAATCAGGTATTGAGGTTTAAACAGGCATTGAGGTTTAATCAGGCATGAGATGTTAGTCAGGTTTTGAGGTGTTGATACGGAAGATTCAGCCGGTTTTTTGAACAATCTGGATAGTGTCTCTTCCAGATCTTATTCTTTTTTTTCAAGAAACAGGCTCTGGCATGATTCTCTTTCTGTCCAGAGACAGGCAGCTTTTCTGCTTGAAGGAGAACTGAGAAGCACTATTGCTTACCCCAGGATAGTCCCCAGACCTCTGCGCGAAAAAGTCGCTGAAGTGATTGCCCTCGAGATCCTTTTCGGACAGCCATATGAGATAAAAGATACTGAGAGGTTTATAGGGATTTTCGGGGCATTTTACCCAATTTTCCTGATTTTAAAAAACTCAAGGCCCTGGCCCGAGCTCCAGAAGATTTCGAAAAGAAGCAGGGGAGCCGGGATTGCATGTTTGAAACTTCTTCTGCCCCTTATTTATGACCTCATGGAACGCTTTTCATCAGACCAGAATCAGGTTTCAAAAACAGGATTATTAAAGGATCTCGATGCTGAAACAGAAGCTATCCTGAAAGAATTCGAAAAAATCCTCAAGCAAACCTTCCTGCTCAGAGAAAGCAGTTATTCGGATGATCCTTCAGCCCGAAGTTTTCAGGGTTCCAGCCCTGTTTCCGGGCAGCATGACCTTTACGAGAATGTCCTTAATTTCATGCAGCAGGACGGAAGCCAGGCATTTCTTGACGGGATAATGGAGGGAATTTACAGCAGGATGCAGGCGTTCATCCGTGAGATGGAAGAAAACCTTGACCTTTTTGATACCCTTGCTCTTCTTTTCCCTGGAAGAAACTGGAGTTATTCCGTAAAAGAACTTAAAAAAGAACCTTTTTATGTCCAGCTCAAGATGCTGAAAAGCTATTCGGCTTTTTTTGAAAAAAACCCGGACCTCAGGAAGATAATAAACTTCATAGGCAGGCGGGAATTTGACCCTCCTGCTGACCGCATACGCTATTCACCTTTTGGAAAAAACCGGATCCAGACTGTAAGGTTTTCAGACTCGATAAATAACCTCCTGCCCATGGAAGCCGCAAAGCTCCTTAACCCGGCTCTGAAGCGGAAATTCTATGCTGACATGCTTGAAGGAAAGCTCCTGAGCTACCAGCTTCTCGGCAAACATTACACAGGTCCTCCCCGAATAAAACCAAGAGGTCCTATGATTGCGCTTGTTGACACTTCAGGATCTATGCACGGGACTCCCCAGACCCTTGCCAAGTCTGCGGTGCTTGCTATGGCAAAGCTGATGCTCTCCCAGCAGCGGGATATGAAGGTTATTCTTTTTGCCTCTACGAGCCAGCACCTCGAAATCGAGCTCAGCAATAGAAAAAAGATGTCCGAAAGATTCCTTAACTTCCTTCTCTACACTTTTGGCGGCGGAACAGACTTCAATACTGCGCTTGCTTCAGGCCTCAAATCCCTTAAAGAAAAGGACTTTCAGGGTGCAGACCTGCTTTTTATTACCGACGGAAAGTCCGAAATTTCTGACGAACTTGTCCTGGCTCGCTGGGAAGAAGCAAAAAAGAAGTATAACGCAAAGGTCTATTCGCTGATAGTTGGGGGTAGCGGAGCAGGCGGGCTTTCGCAGATCTCGGATTATACATATATCGTGGAGATGGAGCAGGATCCTGAGGGCAAGGGAGGAATAGTGAAACTGATAAATTGCAAAACTAATGAAACTGAGTAAAATGAGTTTGGAAAACAGGTATTCCGCATATAAGATTTCACGAAATAAGGAAGTGCCATTTCAGGTTATTATAGAATAAGGGTTACTCTATTAGAGGCTTTTCAGCAAATAATCCTCTCTCAGGTGAAAAAAATGGGAAACCAGAAACTAATCTCTGACAGGCAACAAATTGAAGATATTCTTTCAAAAGCAAAATTTATCCGAATCGCTCTTTCATATGCCGAAACCCCGTACATTGTCCCGATGTCATTCGGTTACCTGGATAATGCAATTTACCTTCACAGCTCCCGGAAAGGCAAGAAAATTGAGATTCTCAAAAAGAACTCCAGTGTCTGTTTTGAGGCCGATATTGAAACTGAAATTATGACTGCTGAAGATCCCTGCAAATACAATGTTCGCTACAGGAGTGTTATCGGGCATGGGCAGGCAAAGTTTCTGAAAGATTACAGCGAAAAAGTCAGGGGGCTTACTGTACTTTCAGAGCATTATGGAAAGAAGGGTCCGTTTGAATTTGAGGAATGGAAGGTTAACAGGTTGTGTGTGATTAAGATTGAGATTGAGAAGATGACCGGGAAAGAAAGCGGATTTTGATCCAGTTCCTTTACCCCGGAAATCGTTTTTCAAGTCAAAGGTAAATATAGGTGCCTCCGCCAGCTTGTCTGGCGGCCCTGCCCAAAACGTAGAATGAAAAACAAAGATTAAAGAAGAAACATGAAAACAAATATTTTTTAGAAATTTTAAGTCTTATTGCATCATAATAGATTTACATCCTGTAGGGAGTATGACTATTTTACTCTTATTTTTGTTTTTTCAATTTTTTGAGACGGCCACTCTCCTTCGTCGAGTGTAAGAAGACAGGTTCGATAAAATGAGTGATGTTTTATGGGTCGAGATTTAAAGAAACCGCTCACAGCCCCACAACCGGAAGCCCTGAAGGCGTAAGTGCATCGAGAACCAGATGAGAAGCATATCCTGCCCCTGCAAAGAAGAATACAAAGGTAACTTCATCTGACAGACCGCCTGTTAGAAGTAACGCATATGCATTATGCAGAAACGCCAGGAGAAGTGCCAGAAAAAACAGCGAATGGAAGAACTTTCTGTGGCGACGGTTTCTGGGAGGCTCGATAATATCTGGCAGGACGGAACCAATCATAGAGGATACTAAAGCTATTGTAGGAATTATCGGGCTTAGAACAGGTCCTTTTGAAGCCAGGTCCAACAAAAGGAAGAAAGAAACTAATAATCCTGCTGCTGTGTGCGTTTTTCTACCTGACAAAATATATCCACCGTTTTCCAGCCTGTTCTGTCATTTTATACAATGGGAATGAAGAATCTCACGAATACCTCGACCTTCAGGTCAGGAATGAAGAGAACCCTAGCCTCTTCGTTTTTCACTTTATATACGTAATTTGCTTTTTTTGTTAAATGAGCTCGATCGGGCACCATAGCCACAGATGGTGCCAGCCGCCTATAGCCTGGATGTGATACACGTTGGAATTGAACATTTTTAGCCATTGTTATGGTCAGATTACCGCTATCTCATGCTGGTGCCCAAAGTATCTATACAATATATTCTACAGTAAGCAGATTAAGGATTGTGGTTTAATGTTTAATAACATTTGCAATGATCAGGGCTACAGGCTTCATGCTCTTGAAATTGTCGACACTCACGTTCATTTGTTTGTGGAATTCATCAAAATAACGAATGGAAAACTGGAGAGAGACAATCTACTGAAGAGAAAAGATCTACTGAAAAGAGATGATCTCCCAGCTTTCGAAAAATGAAAAAGAGAGAATCAAAATAAGTTCACTGCATAATTCCTGTTCCAGTTACTTTTCAGTGCAAGCTCTAAAGCCTTTTAGTTTCCTCGTACTCTGGAGATTCAACTTTCCCCATGAAAAGACGCTGTTTGTTCTCCGATCTTCTATAAAGAACATGAACGGATGGTCGGCTCTGAACTCCCCTGGACATGGCACCATTGGTGAGCTGCTAACATTTCCGATATTGCAGCTGCGGCAGCCTCCGTTCCTTCTTCGTTCACATCTATGAAAGCTTGATAAATCACGCTGGATATTGACAAAGTTATTATCTGGAAACTAAATAAATCTGTACTTGAGAAAATTAATATTTTAAACTGGAGTTTATACTTGATATAGATTGGCTATTATAAACATGTAATAATATTATTCATTTAATATTAAGTGGTATATTTAGCTGGAGTATTAATTTACTTTTTAACAAATGTTCTGGCATTCAATAAGCAGAATGGCTGAGTATGCACATGGGGGTTGAAGAATGAAAACGAAATCTATAGTTCTTCTGTTATTAAGCTGCCTGATTTTTTCCCTCGGATTAGCTCAGGCACAGAGTGAAGAGAACAGCTGTAAATCTATAACATTTATTAATGTTACACCTGATGCGTTTGAGTGTATGAAGAGCAGGCTTCAGAATTATGGGATTGATGTCCCGCCGGGAAATGAAGGAGAAATTTCAGGAAAAGGGGTTACCGGAAGCTTTGAATGGGATGGAAAGTCCCTTCTTACTATTACAATCGAAGAAAAACCCTTCTGGGTTAGCTGTGAGACCGCAGACGAGAGAGTAATGCTGTTTGTTGACGAATGCAAAGGTTCGTGAAGGAACAGTAACTGCGATTTTCAAAAGGGAGAAGTTCTCCCGACTTTCCGGAAATAGAAAAAATTATGAAATGAAGATGAAAAAGCAGGAGATCGGGACCAAAAAAGCATCAAACTATTTAATCAAGTTGAAAACTACTTTTTTCTTATTTTTGCAATTTTCTTAAGGTATGCTTTGTCCTTCGTATCAATTCAGGACAAAAGAATTAGATGCAAAGGATTATATCCTTTTTTCAAACAAATAAATTGGGGGTATATTCTGAATGAAATACATACGAGTATATACTGACTCTGAAGGTCTGTCACACTTTGAGGACAGAGATATCGAATTTGCAGAAGTGGATTTTGCCCCGCCTGCTCCTTCGGTCTTCCTTTCGACTTTCTACCAGGCGTCCAGGTACGTATTTTTCCTGATTCCTCCCGGCTGGTTTGGAGACTGGCATCCGGCCCCGCATAAGCAGATATTCTTTTTCCTTTCCGGGAAAACAGAGGTTAAAGTAAGCGATGGGGAAATCCGCCTCTTCGGTCCCGGAAGCGTAATGCTGCTTGAAGATACCGAAGGACAGGGACACGTCACAAGGGTAATTGGGGAAGAGGAGGTACTGGCAGCGATTGTGCAACTGCCGGACTGAAAAGCATGATCATGAATAAGTAGCATTATTGAATAAATAGCATCATTGAGTAAGTGACACTAAAATATTATCTTTAAATAAGCGGCGTGGAAGAACGTTTAATTTTAGAATCTCCATCTCTAAGCTTTTTATTCCTTAATTTTCGGCTTCTCCTTCTTTTCTTTTTTCGCTGGAAGATACCTGATCTTTTTCTGCTGTGTCCGAAACCTTCCATCTTGCATAAGGAGCCTTTTTTACTGCAAGCTTATAAAGCTCTTCAGCCGGGTTTTCTGCTTCTGAAAGTTCGGGATAATCCTCTCTCAATACTCCTAAAGCCCTGCGGGCTGTGTAGTCCATCTGTTTCGTAGTCAGATTTTCGACATCTTTCATGGCTTTCTTTTGATCAGCGAGCTGATGGAAGACACGTGCCATGATATCTCCGGCTCTTTCCCTCACATAGTTATCTCCGTTCTCTACAAGTTTCAGCAGGCTTTCCCAGACCTTTTCCCTGTCTTTCAAGTAAGGGTATATCAAAATAAAGGCATCAGAAGCAAGTTCACGGATTTCTTCATACCTGCTTCCTGCAAGGGCTATAAAATCGTCCCATACTTTTTCCCTGTCCGTCGCGGAAGGTAGAAGCAGGATTAAAGCTTCTACTGCATGCTCTCTTATATGCCTGTTCTCATCTCCAGCCAGCCGGAGAAGACAGTCCCAGGCATCCTTTTTTTCCGGCATATAACTGAATATAAAAATAAGGAATAGAGCCACGGCTTTCCAGACTTCCGGATCTTCAGTCCCTATAAGTCCGAGCAGGCTGTTCCAGACCTCTTCTTTTTCCTCGTCCGGAAGTTCCGGGAAAACTGTTTCAAGAGCATTTATCGCTTTTATTCTGAGAGTTTTATTTTCATCGGAGCAAAGCCTGAGAATGTCTTCCAGAGCCTGTTTTCTGTCCGGGCATGATTTGAAAAATACTGTGAGTTGTTGTAAGGCATCAATTCTTTCATCTGAAATCGGGCTAAATGTTTTTTCATGTATACCAGATTGATCTGCCAAGAATCTTCACCAGCAATATTATTTGCTCTTAAAAATTAGCATTTTAAATGATTTACTCTGGTTAAGTATTCAGTTTATAATATGTTCAGGGAAATTATGATTACTGCTCAAATTATTTTTATAATAACTGCATTTCTCTGAACTTCACCTTATAGCTTCCAAGTCATTTTATGGAAATAGTAAGCCTGCAAACAAGGTACTGGTCAATGTACTGGTCAATACCTTTTTTTGCGGGTTATTCTACATGCTTGAGACAAACATCGCTATTACTACAGTTTCTGCAACAGCAATAACAAATAACTTATTCAAATAATTTATACCTTTCTGCCTGAAATAACCCAGGATCAAAAAATTGAAAGTTCAACGCGCATTTGAAAGTTCAATGCATGATAAAGTAACATCGGAGGATAAGGTTAAACATTGAGTAATCATAATACTCAGATACCTTCTAAAAAACACCCGGATACTTTCTAAAAATGAAAAAAATACTGAAGAAAAGGTTTTATTTTTTCGAAATCTTGAACTCGTGTGTGTAATCTCCGCCAGCTTCTCCATCTTTGTCTCCATCAAAAGGAACACCTTTTACATCTTTGATAGCTCCTGATCCAGTGTCAGTGCCTATCAAAGTAACAGAGATTTTAGTCTCTTCTTCTCCAAGAGGATATTCTTTAGAAGGCCTGAACATCAGCGTTCTGGCACTGGCATCAAGAGTACCGTCTACAGGATTTTCGGAAGCTGAACTCCTGACTATAACCGTATCCTTCGTGGCTGTAGAACTGTCAATAGCTGCATCGAATTCGATCCAGATGGGAGATCTCGGGTCCCTGGAAAATGTTTTATGATCCGGATAAACAGCCTTCACAGTAGCAGGATATGGGCGTTTAAGTACCTTCTTTGGAACTAAATGGAGTTTTCTGTATACCCTTTTTTCTTTAATAAATTTATCATAAGCATATTTCGCAGCAACGCCTGCAACAAAGCCTGTCACAACTCCGGCGGCTGTCCCCACTGTTGTCCCTACTAACAGACCACCAAGTATATGTTCTTTCTTTTCAAACACATATTTCCTTCTCAGTTCTTTACCCCCCACGTATTCCTATCCTTTTTTGTATTCAACCTGAATCTTACTCAACTCAGTAAATTTTCTCCAGGTACATCTCCTGACTCAGTTTATAACTTAAGTAGCATGCTTTTTTCTGAGATGAATGGCATAAATTACCAGTCGGTTTTGAGTTTGATTATGTGTTTCCTGGATATATATTCGATAATATTATTGGCATATATAATATTGGTTTAATAAATAATTGTAGTAGTCCGTTTGCATGTTCAATAGACTATTTGTATTTTATAAATGCAGGAATAAATTCGAAGCTTAAAGAAAAAAGAAATATACGCGGAATAAACAGGAAATCCCCTTACATTTCAGTATGTTGATTCGCAGAAAGCTAGCGGGTCATCAGCGCAACTTTGACTTTTTTCTTCTCACCCTTCCCACTCTCTTCCTTAATCCTCTCAATCAAAACCTCCGCCGTCTCATACTCCCTGCCTTTCCTTCTTGCAATCTCAGCCTCTGTTTCGACAAGTTCGCCTGAAAACGCTTTTGTAAGAATGGATTGTCTTAGTTTTTCTGTTTTTTCTCTTGCCGCTATAACTTTTGCTTCAATTGAGTCAGCAAAGACAATAAGTGAATAAAGCAGCAAGCTATTTCTTACTGTTTTAAAAGTAAAGGTGCATCATTTCGGTGTAATTTCGCCTTTCTCCTATTTTAATTTCTCAGAATGTATTGATTTATATAATCCCAAACTTACTTTCCGCCATGAACAATGGCAATATAAGATCAAACATCAGACCCGGTCTGAAAGCAGGAATCGTCTTAAAGGAAGACCAGAGAACCGGGAAAATTACCCAGGGTGTTGTAATGAGAATATTAACCAGCTCTTCAACTCATCCGCATGGGATAAAAGTTCAATTAACGGACAGGCAGGTTGGAGGAGTCAAGGAAATCCATTAAAAAGCTGTGATCCATTCTTTTCAAGACAGCAGTTACTGATATTTATAAAAAAGCTATTTTAAGCAGGCGGAAAATACAAAAAAAGAAAATTGCAGAAGCAAACACACCAATCGTAAAGTAGAATAAATTTCTTACTTTTCCAGGCAGATTTTCAGTATTAAGATTATCCAGTATGAATTCCAGAAGAGAAGGGCCAGCAGGATACATCCTTATTTTGAAATGCTCCCAATGAATTTAACATTTTGTGTTAAATCCTTAACACCGACGAATTAAGGGATAAATAATGAACATGAACGTGAAATACATATTCGGAGCAATAGCCGTCTTGTATCTCACTCGGTCCATAATAGTGTATCCCTATTGGGAACATAAAAAATGCACATGATATTCTTCGAATAATATGCCCAAAAAATGAAAGTACGTGAAAGTACTTTCATGCCAAACAAAAAAGAAAGAAATTGAATTAAAAAAGTAGCAAAAGAATTATCGCTTCTTTCCACCTTTCTCTTTCTCTACTTTTATCCTCTCAATCAAAACCTCCGCCGTCTTATAATCTCTGCCTTCTCCTCCTGCAATTTAGCCAATCAGGGGTATTTTCAAGAAAAATAACAAATTGAGGGAAGTAATTCTGTGCTGTTAAAACCCGGTACTCTTCCAATAATAAAAGTATATTTAACACATTACTACCTTTTAATACATTATCAGTTTTTAATATCTCATACATCGTTTGAAATATTTGTTTCCAGATTAAGAATTCAGGATGCGTGTTTATACAATGAAAGAATCTGTTCGAAAGCTTGGGCTCATAGGGGCTGGCCTGTGGGCAATGACTGAAGAAAAAGTAAATGAGCTCGTAAAAGACCTGGTCGACAAAGGGGATATCAGCAGAGAGGACGGCAAAAAAGCTGTTCAGGAGCTTGTTGAAGAAAGCAAAAAACAGAGAATCGACCTCGAAAAGAAAATATCTGAGAAAATACAGGATACAATCTCAAAGGCAGACTTTTTTACAAAAAAAGATATGCATGAGCTCGAGTCAAGGTTAGAGATTCTGGAGGAAGAAGTCCAGAAAATGAAAAATAAAGAAAAGATGTTCTTCAAGTGAGAGCATCTTTTTCTATTCTTAAAGTCCTTAGAATTTCTTATTCTTAGAACCTCTTATTTTTAGAGTCCTTCTACAACTATTTCTTCACTTGAATTATTGAGAAGCTCTTCAAGGTCTGTGACGTTCTGTTCAAACTCATGGATATCTGCTTCTGTTAACTGTTCTACTGATGCGTTTTCGCTGCCATCTGCTCCGGGCATCTCCTGCAGATCTGCCTCTCCTGAATCAGTATCGTTTCCTGTGCAACCTGATGCTACAAGCCAGAAGATTAAAATTGATACTACAAACACATGTGTGAATTTTACCATTATTTTGCCCCCTTAACTCTCCAGTCCTTCCCAGGTTAAATTTTCAGATTCGTCAACTGTTAGATTTTCAGTATTATTAAGTTCGGTTCCCGGGACACCTCGGATCCTGTCTCTTTTGGGCTCTTCGACCCTGTACTGTTTCAGTTCTCCATAGATCTCGTTAAGGATCTGGTTTGCCTCTTTTATTTCTTCAAGTGAATTTTGCAGGTAGCTGTCTGCTTTACGAAGTTCTTCTTCGGTGATGTTTTCTTTACTGTGGATCTCTTTTGCTGCTTCATTATTTTCTCTGGCTGAATCCATCAGGGCTTTATAATCGGCAAGCTTTGCCTCAAGGCCGGTTGTATTAACTCCTGTTTCGTTCAGGTTTTCAATTTCCTTCTCGATCTTATTTGAAACCGCACCTGATCTGTTAACGAAACCGTCTATCTTCTCACAGGCAGCCTCCCCTGTCTCTACGGCCGTCCTGTTTTTTACATTGTTCCAGACGCCACGTACCGATTCTGTTGCATTTGTTAAGTCTGCAAGGTCTTCGGCTTCTTCTATTGCTTTCTTTTCCTCCTGCAACTGGTTTATTCTATCTTCAATAGAAGTAATTCTGGCTTCTGTGCCGTTACCGTTTGACTGTTCAATGTTATATTTGACTTTTTCAAGCTGGGCTATCATATAATCAATGCTTGCACTCAGGTATTCTCTTGTGATGTTCAGGTCTTCTTCATCATAGTTTCCTGATCTGAGATTTTTCCGAATAGAAAGGAAGTTTTTCTTGGAAGCCTGGTAATTATTTCTCTGAATCCTGAGCTGCTCTTTTATCTGTTTCTTTTCCATGGATTCTTCACGAAACTGTTTTTGTTCCAGAGTTTCGTCTTCTGATTGATTTCCGGACTGGTTTTCTTCCTGAACCATGTTTTTTTTCTGAAGGGCTTCATGTGCCCTTTCTTTTTTGCCATTGTTATCCGGTGCTGGCCCGTTCCCGGCAAGAGCTGCTGGCGACAGAACGCTAAAAAGGATTAATAATAAAGTTATATAAGAAATATAGCGAATTACTTTCGCTAATTTTACCATACGACTCCTCCCTCTAAATTTACTAACTGTTACTTTATATGAAGGAGGAATATATAAGCATATTTTTCATAATAGCAGATGATTGGTCGAAAAATGAGCACTCAAAGGCTTTATGTTTCTTTTATATGTTATACAGGGTTTTAAGGACTTTAATTCCCGAAAAAAATCAGTAATTGAAGCAAAGCTTTTATACTTAATTTTTGTATGAGTTTACCCAGATATGCAAAAATGCTTTTTAAAAATGCCGTTTTTCCGTATCACAGGTAATGGATAATAATTAACGGATCATCAAACGATGAATTAAAAATCATATTGATGCTTGAAAAGAAGATTTTTAAAGAGGATTTTGAAGAAGATAATTGGAGAAGATAATTGGAGAAATTTTTAGAGAAGATATTTGGAGAAGATTTTTTGAAGACGAGAGTAAGAAAGGATCTTTTCAGGTTAGCATTTTCTTTATATTCACCTTTCTTTATTCACTCTCAGGGTTATCAAAAGACTATTTCTTCCTCAACGCTTGCATTTGCCAGCAGGTTCTCAAGTTCAATCATATCATCATTAATTTCCTGAATCTCAGCCTGAGTAAGTCCCTCTGAATTATCTCCATTTCCTGCTTCTGGACCGGGGGCAATTCCTGTCTCCTCTTCATCATTATTCCCAATACAGCCGGACCCTGCAAGCCAGACAATCAAAGCTGCCAGTACAAACAGGTGAGCAAGTTTAGCCATTTTCTGCCTCCTCAGTTCTAAATCTGTACCTGGAGAAATTTTCAATCTTTTCTCCCGGGGGATTTTTTTGTTTTTCCTTCTGGATAAATTCATTTTTTACAGGAGTACCGTTTTTGCAGATGAATAATTATTATTTTATACAGGTGGGATTAATATGTATTTGTAGTATTATTAATTTCGGTTTTTAAGCTATTTTCAGTTCCAGTTTCACTAATTTCTTTAAAGCCGTGTTCTTTCAGTTCATCAAAAATTACTTTGAGTATCTGATTTGCCTTATTAACATTATTCAGAGCTTCACGCAGGTAATTATTTGCTACTTCCAGATCTTTCTGGGTAACGCTTTCATTTCCATAAATTGTATCAGCAGCTGCTTTTTTCTCCTGGGCGGCTTTTATATATAGCTTATAGCTGGCAAGCCTAGTTTGAAGATTAGCAGTATAGACGCCTGTTTCGTTCAGCCTCTGGATTTCTACATCGAGTTCTTCGGAGAGATTTTCAGACTTGTCGAGAAACTCCCCTATCCTCTGGCTGACAATCTGTCCTGAACCCGCCAGGCTGGTTTTCTGCGCATCAGTCCATATTGCATGCACGGACCTGACAGCGGTTATAAGCTCCTGCTGATTTGAAGCGTCTTCAACTTCTGCCCGTTCAGCTTCAAGCAGTTTAATACTTTCGTCTATGGAAGCAGTTTTTTCTTCAACTCCACTGCCGTTTGAGTATTGCATATTGGTTTTTACATTCTTTAAATGGGCTATCATATAACTGATGCTGGAATTAAGGTAGAGTTTTGTGGCGTCTATAGCTTCTTCAGAGCCGGGGTTAAGCTTTCCTGCCTGAATTTGATTTTTTACCTTGAGGAAGTCTTCTTTTGCTTCCCTGTATTCATCCTTTTGTAACTGGAGATCTTCACGTATCTGTTCTCTTTGTTGTCTATATGTAGAATATCTGTCCCTATCCTGTGTTTGATCTTTATTCTCGTCCTTTAAGTTTCCAGAACTGGAATTTTCAGTGCCGCTGGTGTTATTGGTATCATTAGTGTTATTCGAACTATCTTTTTCATAATTTTCTATATCAATAATATTTTTGTTTGCATACTGATTTCCGTTTCCGTTTTCCGAGAAAGGTCCGGCAGCAAATGCTTCTCCAGCCAGTATGCTGAATATAATTAATATAAATATAATATAAGCCAGATATTTAATAAGAGGTAATTTTTTCATCTGACTGCCTCCTTTGGCAACTTATAATACTGTGATATAGAATAAGGAAATATAAGTATACTTTTCGGAATAGAACTGATCAATATTAATTTCCAGGCCTTCAAGCTTGATAAGATCTCTATTTTCTTGATAAAACTTTAATTTGCCTTCAGTGTATTTTAACCCCTGGTAAGGAAAGCAAAAGATTTATGCTAAAAAATCATTTAAAGCTTCGTGAATTTTAAAAAGCTCTGCATGATCGCCTGTGCGTTAATTTTCCTGACATGCCTCCAGGGAAATGCGCTTGCTGCGACAATTCACGGGACCGTATACGAGTGGTACAGCTTTAAACCTCTGGAAAACTCAATAGTTGAGATCAATTCTACTCCAGAGCAGTATTTCGTTGCAACCGATGCAGAATATTCCTTTAACCTTACGCCTGGAACATACCTGATAAATGCCAGTTATATAGAAGAGAATACTGTAATTTATGAGACTGAGGAGGTAGTTACAATTTCCGATGATGGAGATTATGTTCACGATCTTCTCCTTTTCCCTGCTTATCCGGAAGAGCTTCTTAACGAGGAGGGTTTCGAAAATGTTGACCTGGATCTTGAAGAAGAAACCAAATCTAAGGCAGACTCACAGAATACGGTCTTGATCTTCGCTCTACTTTCACTCTGTATCCTGCTTCTGGCTGGTTACTTTATAATAAAGGAGAAAAGAAGCCCTAATGGAAAGTTCGGCTCTCCAGGGGAATTCCAGAACCATTATGCACTAAAACCAGGAGCATCAGAGACAGTTATCCTGGCACCTGAGTATTCCACAATAGAAACAAAAACATCCGGATATACAGAACCCGCTGAAGCCGATTCAATTGAAGAAACCTCCATGTCAGATTACGAGTCTTCTGCACCTCAAGCTTTAGAAGGAGATACTTTTAATGCAGAGACACCTGTGAAGCAGGCTATAGAGTCACCAGATGACTTAAAAGTACCAGCTAACTCTCTCTCTGAAGGGAAAAGTGATCCATTAAGCTCCGAAAGTCCTGAAAGTCCTGACGCGAGCCTCCCTGATGACCTGAAAGAAATTATGGATATCATCCGAGCCAGTGGAAATCGAATCACTCAGAGAGAACTCCGTAAAAAATCTCCATATTCAGAGTCTAAAGTCAGTCTTATGCTTTCTGATCTCGAAGAACGCGGACTGGTTGAAAAGTTCAAAAAAGGCAGAGGAAACATTATAAGAATTCCTGATAACGAGGTTCTCAGGCTGGCAGGCTCTCAGGAAAAGAAAGAGTAAGGAGGATATTACTAAGAAAAGAATTGTAATATTTATTACAAATCACTACTTTAACTTATTTTGAAAAACAGTAAATAGTAAACTATATAACTGAATTTATCTACTAAGCAGCAGGAAAGGTTCATAAAATTTGAAATATCTGGCATATGACATCCCTGCCTATCCCGCTTTGCATACCAGGACTATCTTTGCAGGATTACCGGATTAATTACTGATTATAAATATTGTACTTCCTAAAAATAACATGTCATTATCTGACACATTTGGATATTATAAATTGCATGAGGGACATTATGCGAGTTTCCATGGACATTGAATTGAAGGATGTGCCCGGGCAAATGCTTTTAGCCCTCCAGCCTCTTTCGGAATTCAAAGCTAACCTGATAACGGTTTTACATCACCATCAGAAGAGAACACCCAGAAAGACTGTGCCCGTACAGCTTGTACTTGAAACAAAACCTGAGAATATAGGAGCAATAAAGGCAAAACTTGAGGAAAACGGGATAAGAGTCGTCAGAGTCGGAGAACAGCGCTTTAGAGAAAGCATAAATGTAGTTCTGATAGGTCACGTGGTCCATACAGGGATACAGGATACGATTGACGAGATTGACAAGACAGGATTTGCAGAGGTCGTGGATCTCTCGCTATCCATGCCAGGCATTAATCTTCTTTCTTCAGCTCTGATCAGGATTGACGCTGTTGGCAAAGAGGATCTGCAAAAGGCACTTGATATCCTGAAAAAAGTCTCGGCAAAAAAAGATTTGCTGATGGTGCTTCCAATAAACATCCAGGCCTGAAAAACAAGGAGATTTGATAATATGAAAACAGTGCGCTGTTCTATTTTAGGATTTGGTGCAATCGGACAGGGTGTAGCTGAAGTACTTCTTAAGAAAAAAGAGTATCTGGAAAGTATCGGGCTGGAAGTTCTGGTGGTTGCTGTTGTCGACTCCAGAGGAGCTACCATCAATCCCAATGGCGTGGACCTTGCGGACTGCATTTTCCGTAAAAGAACGAAGGGTACGGTTGCCATAGAAAAACTTACAGGTGTCGAAGTTATAAAATCTGTGGATCACGAGCTTGTAATAGAGACGACTCCCACAAACATCGTCACGGGAGGGGCGGGTCTTCAGAATATGTTTGCAGCCTTTGAGACCGGTAAAGATGTGATTACCTCCAATAAAGGTCCGCTCACTCTAAAGTACAGAGAACTCATGGAAGCTGCAAAAACTGCCGGATCAAGATTCAGGTTCGAAGCTACTGTCGGCGGCTCCATGCCCATTATTAACCTGGCAAATGAGGTTCTTGCAGGAAACAGGCTTAAAAGCATCAAAGGGATTCTGAACGGAACATGCAACTATATCCTTACCCGGATGCTTGAAGAAAGGGCAAGTTACAAAGATATTCTTGCCGAATCCATGGAACTTGGAATTGCCGAGACCGACCCTACATATGATGTTGATGGGATTGACACCGCCTGTAAGCTCGTAATTCTTGCCAATGCAATCTTCGGGCTCAATGTAACATACAGGGATGTCGAGGTTACGGGAATCACGAAAATTACCCCTGAAGCTCTGGAAATGGCGTATGAAAGAGGGCATGTTATAAAGCTTATAGGAGAGGTAAGCAGGGAAAAAATCCAGGTCGCTCCAAGGCTTGTGCCTGTTAACCACCCCCTTGATGTAAGAGGGACTCTTAATGTGGCTTCCATAGATACCGAGCTTGCGGGAGAAATTACGGTCACGGGCAAGGGCGCAGGCCCTATAGAAACATCAAGTGCAATTCTCAGCGATCTTATCGCAATCTACGGAAACCGGTAACTGCTGAAAATCTGGCTTTCATAGATCAGAAAAATGAAAAACAAAATAATAAACAGGCTGTGTGGACCATGACAAGTTTCAGGGAATTTGCAGAAACGTGCCAGGCAATCGAAAAAATATCCAGTACTATAGAAACAACAAATAAGGTTGCTGACCTTCTCAAAAAAGTTGACGTTGAAGAGCTTCCGCTTGCTACCCATTTTATTATGAGTGAAGTTTTTCCTGCCTGGAGTGGGAAACAGCTCGGAATTGGCACAAGCCTTCTTTATGTTTCTCTCTCAAAAGCCTCAGGCATGTCCCTGCACAGTATAGAATCCCTCGTCCGGACTACAGGGGACATCGGGGACACAGCGCTTCTTATTCTGAAAGAAAGACGAAAGAACCAGGTAACATTTTCTTCATTTCTTGAAGAACAACCTGAACTCTCAATAACAGAGGTTTACAGGCGTTTCAAGATTGCATCCGAAGCATCCGGGAAAGGTTCACAGGATGTTAAGGTCAGAAATCTTCAGTTTCTATTTACTTCATCAACCCCGAGAGAAGCCAAATATATCTCCAGGCTAGCGCTTGAAGAGCTCAGGATAGGCGTGGGGGAAGGGGTTGTCAGAGACGCTATTGCTAGAGCTTTCTCAGTCCCTGCAGATATTGTGGAACATTCCTTCATGGTTACGAACGACCTCGGGATAGTGGCTGCAGCTGCTAAAAAAGGCGGCACAGGAGCCCTTGAGACTCTGGGAATCGAAATCAACCGCCCAATCAAAATGATGCTTTCTCAAATCAGCCCTGACATAGATGCCGATATAAGGGATATGAAAGAGGCTGCTGTTGAATGGAAATTCGATGGGGCCAGAGTCCAGATCCACAAAAACGCAAATTCCGTTACTCTTTTTTCGCGGAAGCTTGAAAACGTTACCAATTCCCTGCCTGACCTTGTTGAAATAGTCAGGAAACATGTGAAAGCCGAGTCTGCAATCCTTGATGGAGAAGCCGTAGCTGTAGATGAAGATGGAAAGCCAAGGGCTTTTCAGGAAATTCTCAAACGGTTCAGGCGCAAGTATGATGTCAGGGAAAAAATAATCGGAATTCCTATCCAGCTCAACCTTTTCGACATAATGTACCTGAACGGCAAAACCCTGATAGACCTTCCCCTTATTGAGCGGAGAAAAGCACTCGAGTCCTGCGTGGAGAGTTCTGTTGAGGATTCCAAATCAATCTGCGTTGATAAGCAGGTAATAACCGGAGACCTTGAGCTTGTGGAAAAGATCTACAGGGAAGCCTTAAAAGCAGGGCATGAAGGAGTCATGGTCAAAAACCCGAATTCTGTTTATTCTCCCGGCAAGCGCGGCAAAAACTGGCTCAAGAAAAAACCCCTTATGGATACGCTTGATCTAGTAATTGTAGGAGCCGAATGGGGCTTCGGGCGCAGGGCAAACCTTATAGGCTCTTATACTGTTGCCTGCTACGACCCGGATACTTCCCGTTTCCTGCAGGTTGGCAAGGTAGGCACAGGGCTTAGTGATGAGCAGTTAAAGGAACTTACGGAAATACTCTCAGGGTTAATGGAAGGCGGAGAAGCCGGAGGAGTATTTGCTATAAGGCCAAAGGTTGTTCTTGAAATTGCATTTGAAGAAATCCAGAAAAGCCCCAACTATGATTCTGGCTTTGCACTTCGTTTTCCCCGATTTATCCGCATCCGGGACGATAAGGACCCCGAAGAGGCGGATACGATCCAGAGAATAGGGCGAGTATATAGCCAGCAAATAAAAAGGCTCTAAACCCTCAACCTTCGAAAATGTTTATGTACTAAATAGAAGCAGATTTTTAAGACTTAAGCCAGTATCTATAACTCAAATATACTTTTCAAGTATACTTTCAGTCAAATACTGCAGAATATACTTTCAGTCAAATATAATGTCAAATATACTTGAACAGGTCATCCCTTTTCATTTCGTGAAGCCTGTCCCTGAGAAGCCCTTTTAAAGCTTTGAGGTCTCCTTTCTTGGCACTGATCGGAGCTATAATATGCTTCCAGTTCTGCCACGGCGGCTCAAGTCCCAGGCGGACAGCAATCTCGTCGAGGAGGGGATCATATTCGTTTTCTTTTACTCTGTCCATCTTATTGGCAGCAACAATAGTGTCGATCCCTATCTCTCTCAGGAAATCAAACATTTCAACGTCGATAGGGATCTGGTCCCTTGAGTCCCACCTGTCAACTATTTCTGGAAGAGCTGGCCCGTCTATTACAAGGACACCAATTTTGACTCTTTCGGCATTGTCTTCAATATAATGCACGGTTTTGTCTTTCACTATATCCTGCTTTCTGTCTTTCACCCCGCTCATGAACCCGAATCCTGGCATATCAGTTATAAGTAGATCCGAAACATGAGCATGTGTCGGGCGCAATGTTACTCCCGGACGTTTTCCTACCTTTACCTTTGCCCCGAAAAGCTCCTTAAGGAGGGAAGACTTACCCACGTTAGAACGTCCTACAAATATGATCTCAAGGTTTATACCGCTTTCAGCTGCAGTCTTGCTGGTTTTCATTTAGTTTTACCTCTTTTGTTTCTCCGATCTTCTTATCAAAAGCCAGGAGAAAACCTTTCAGTGAACCTTCGGGTATGCGTGCTCCTGCTGCAACAGGGTGTCCACCGCCACTCCCTCCAAACTTAGGAGCAACCGAGCGAAGAATTCGGTTTAGATCTGTTTTTCCTCGGGAGCGTATGCTCAGGTCATATGCACCTTTTCTCTCCCGATATTCAGCTGCAATTCCAACCTCTTTCTGGCCGCAGGAGGCCGCATATATTGCTGCTTTTGAAATGGAATTATTCGTATTTACAATATACGCGCTATTTCTTAGGATTTCAACATGTTCTTTTACGAAAAGCCGGATGCTCTCTTCATTAATTGCAGCCTCTCTGGCGAGTTCGAGCAAACCGGGAATGTTTGAAGGAATCACATTCTTTGAGAGAGGTTCAAGTAAAGTTCTTTTAAACTCATAATCTCTTCCTTTCTGAAGTATTGCCTGGATAAGGGTTCCGGCCTGGAAATACAGACTTCTTTTGTCCCAGTCCTTTACCCAGTTTTTTACACAGGGAGTGTTGTCGCAGAAATCACCGATAGCTCCATAAATAGCAACTCTTTTCATCTCTTCACTCAAGCGGTCTTCAAAAACCCTGTAAGTCAGCTCGGATGAGCATAAACTGGTATCGTGGTAAAACCATCTTTCTTTTTTGCAGTCTTCCGGAAGAGGGTGATGGTCTATATAATAAAGGCTGCATCCTTCCGTAAGCTCTTCGAGTTTGGCGCGAAGTTCAGTGCAGTACCTTTCATCGATTGCAATATCGCAGACAATAAGAGTCTCAACCTCTTCTATAATGTTCAGTTTGTCAAGAAGGCTGACAGGGCTTGTAAAATATACATATGCATCAGGAAAAGCACTCTTTGCAAGTGCTCCCGAACATATCCCATCGGAGTCTCCATGAGTAAGGATGAGAGTTTTTTCTCTGATCTTGTTTTGAGATCCGTTCATGATTATTCCTTTTTCAGATTTTAATTCCTTTTTCAGATTTTAATTCCTTTTTCAGGTTGCCAATTCTTTGTCTATTATTCAATTGGTTTGCGTTCCTTATTAACCAGTTGATATAATCTTCAGGTAGTCTGGACATAGAGTGTTCATTTCTATTTTACTCAGGATTGGAAATATTTGAGTTCGCTTCTTTCGGTTCTCTGTTTAGAACAGGAATAAAGGCAATCTGGACAAAAAAGCACAGAAAAATAGGAAGAAAAGAAATGGACTCTCCGGAAAATCCGGAAGAATCCTGAGCAGTATTAATATCTGGTTAAAATCTGGTTTTTCAGGACTTCTTACTTCTTAGAAAACTTCTTACTTTTTAAAAAACTTCTTACTTCTTAGAAGACTTCTTACTTCTTAGAAGACTTCTTCCTGATAAACCCTGCACACGCGAAGAGTCCTGCAACAGCTAAGAAGAAGCCAAACCCGGGTGTGTCCCCATAGCCTTCTTCCGAATCTGTACTCTGGCCAGAAGATTCCTCTTTCTCTACGTTGGAATCAGTTGATCCTGCTGGTTGTGAACTGCTTCCTTCAAGGGTAATTGCTCCTACATTGACTGTGGAAGCCTCTGAGTAGACCTCTCCTGAGTATTTGTCCAGATCGAGGAAACTTGCTTTGCAGGCAGGTATTTTAACTTCCCCTTCTTTATTCATCTGCATAATATATGTGATGGTTTTCGAGCCACCATTGCTGTCAAGAACCTGTTTAAAACTCGTTTCTCCGCTTATGAGTTTAGTTTCTGAGGGCACGGTATCGGTCACGGTTACGCTGGCATCAACATTTCCAGTATTCTTTGCAGTGACCGTTACAGTAAGTTTGTCTCCGGGATTTAGCTGCTGTTTGTCAACGGTTTTCGTAATTTCAATGTAAGGCCCGTAAATTGTTATCTTTTCCGAATTATCTGATTCCACCTGTTCGCTCTGCCCGTTTGAAAGGGTAAAAGTGGCTACCGTTTTTGGGAAAGTATATTCTCCGGGTCTTTCCGGAACAAGTGTATACTTGAAGATGTCTTCAGATGTTTCTCCCGGCTTCAGAGAAAGTGTTTTCTCAAGTGCTGCATCGTTTTGAAGATGCATATTAGAAACAACCGAATCTTTAAGTACAATATTATTTATGTCACAGAGGCCTGCATTCCTGACAGTAACTGACACAGGTACTGTTTCCCCCATGTGGCGTTCTTTTATAAACCTCTTCGAGACAATAAGGTCCCATTTTTTTTCAATAGTTATTTCTTTGAAACCTACATGTTCGTACTTTTTTCCTTTTGCATCTTCACATATGGTCGTTGCAGTAATATTGAGATCCGTATCTTCCCAGGGAGTTGAGGTTTTCAACGTAAGGTTAATGGGCTCAAGAGTTGCGTCTTTAAGGACATTTGTATATGTATGCTTAGTTTTTCCGCTAAGCACTTCCAGACCAGCAGTATTAACGGTCAGAACAACGTTTTTGGCTTTCGCGTCTCCGTCATTTTTAACTTTTATTGATACATCGATTCTGCTATCTCCCGTGGTTTTGGAATCGTACGTATCTTTCTTAGTCTCGACGTCTATGTCAAAACCTGGCTTGCCTCGTATAAGGATGTCCAGTTCAGCATATGGATTCCAGTTACCGGTCTTGAACTCCTTTTCGTCTTTCTTAATTACTTCGTAATTAGGATCCACCTTCTGGGCATAAACCTTTATCTCGTCATTGTATTCAAATTCAAGCCCTGCTGTAAGAGGAGATGTCTTCAGTTTCTCTCCATCTTTTGAGATAGAGACGAAAACCATCTTATCCTCATTAAAGTCTTCTGCTTTTATTTCGTAACCATCCACGGTTACGGATTGCCCCCAGTAAAGTTTTGCACCATCCTGTTTCTCCACCCATTCCACATCCTCTGCCGCAGCAGTCATTGAAAGGATGGAGAAAACACAAACGGTAAGTAATCCAATAAGTAAAATCTTTTTAGCCATGGTTACCTTCCTTGATTTTAATGCTTAATCTTTTGGATCCGGGTACCGGAAACATACAATTTGCTTCTGTAAAACTTACGACTTTTCAAGTATTATAATTATTTTGAGAAAAATATTTTATTTAAGTTATTCAATAACAGTCTTATTATATTTATGCGTAGTACATTCCCCGCCCCCAGAATACCCCGCATGAATTAATGGTCGTCAGACCCTTATTTATGATTTTTCACTATCATAAGTGTAATATCATAAGTGTAATTTTTATTGCATAATCAAAGTTATTTCATTCTCTGTTTCTGCTATGGCAGAAATTCTTACTTTTCTTTTAGTCTCACTTTCTTAGTCTCATTTTTTTTAGTCTCACTTCTTTTAATATCACTTCTTTTAATATCACTTCTTTTAGTTTCATTGATTAAATTTGGATCACTTACTAAATAACCTTATCTAAGTCTCTATAAAATATCTTCATATATTGTATTTTAATTTTTGCTAATTTTTGGCAACTTTCCTGATAAATGTCTATTCTTTCAAAGTAAGGTTGTAAGACGGTTTGAAGCAAACAGGATTGCGACACCTGAAGAAATAAATCTGGAGAAATTATAGATAAAATATCTGGAGAACTTACCGATAAAGAAGGAACCAAAATAAGTAAAACTGGCAGAAAATCGTTTGAACTCTTTAATTAAGACTTACTGATAGATTAGAAGCGACGGGTAGTATCAAATTAAGTTCATGGTAGTATCATATTAAGTTCATGGTAGTATCAATTTAGGTTTATAGTAATATCAATTAAGTTTATGGTAATATCAAATTAAGTTATGGTAGTATCAGGTTAAGCCGATTATGCTTCAATTCAGGGTTGGAATTAAATGCCATAAACGCTTAAACTGGATTCTGATAAACGAAAAGCAGTAACTTTAATTTTTCCTTATGGAGGCTTTTCCATGAAACTTACAGAAATTGTGCAGGTTCTTGAGGGTATAGCTCCACCTGAACTTGCTGATGACTTTGATAAAGGCAGGATTGGTTTGATCCTCGGGCTTAAAGACGAGGTAAACAGGATTGCAGTAGCTCTGGATGCAAACCCTTACGTGCTTAAAAAAGCTGCAGAAATCGGAGCCGACATGTTGATTACACATCACACTCTGATTTTTCACCCGATAAATATAATTTCGAAACCTCTGGCTGCTTCCCTTAAGATTGCCCTTGAAAACGGGATCTCATTATACAGTATGCATACAAATTACGACAGAGCCGAGGGAGGAATTAATGATGTCCTTGCAGCCAGGCTGGGACTTAAAAATATAAGGACTGCAGAAATCGGCAGGATCGGAGAAATTGAAGCCTGTTCTTCAGCCGAGCTTGCATCACGTGTTTCGGATTGTCTGCAGACTCCTGTCATGTATGCAGGAGAAAAGCAGGAGATCAGTAAGGTTATGGTTGCAGGAGGCAGTTGCTTCCGAAACGAATTCCTTGAGATCGCCAGGGAGAACGGAGTTGATGCTTTCATCTCATCGGAGCTCAAACACGACATTCTCAGAGCGAATGAGGATCTCTGTCTGATTGATGCAACCCATTATGCTACTGAGAATCCTGGTATGGAAGCCCTATGCTTCAGACTCCGAGAGCTTCCTGGAATGGATGTGGAGTTCATTGACCAGCCTTCCGGGCTCAAGGCGGTTAACTTCATAGCTGACAAAGATAAAGCTGAATTTGCCATAAAAGAAGGAGAAATTGATGGCAAAAAGAAAGAGGGTGAGGAGGATTCTCTTGAAGTCATTCTCGAGGAGCAATCAAGAAACCAGGTTCGTTCGGATTACCGCCGCAGCCTGGGGTCTGAGAACCGGAGAAGATATATGGAGTAACTGTTTTAACAAAAATGGAACATAACCTTGTTGACAAAAGTTGCTTAAAATTTGCCTGTTTAAGGATTTGTTTCCTTTTTTAAATCTCGTTGCTGCTTCTTATGGTTCCTGATTCTTTCGAATTCAAATAGTTTTCAAGATGCCTCTTCAAAAGGCTCGTTTCTTTTATATCAGGCAGGGAAGATATTATTTTTTCAAGATAGCCATACTCTTTAATAAGGGAAAAAGTCGCAGGAAAATTTATGTCAAAAACCCAGCTAAGGCGGAGCAATTTTACATCGTTCCTGTTTTTCATATCCGCAATTTTTGCCATTCTGTTATTGAGAATCTCTGAGACTATAGGTTCCGAATATCCATTTGTATCTGGCAGATATAGCTCAAGTGCAGGATTAAGACTCTTATCTTCATCAGAATATTCTTCACTGGCAAGCCTTAAGATATCAAGCTTGTCTGCATCCCTTATTAATCTGCAAAAAAAGTAAAGCTTGCTCTGTTTTTCCATATCTTTTGGGATTTCCATCATGTTGTGATATTCTATAGCTTTCAGGACGAGATTTTCTTCCCTGGCAGAGAGGCGGGATAAGACTTTTTCCCTGTTCAGAATTTTCACACCCAGCAAAGCATGATTTTCTGATTCGGAATCTCTGAATGTTTTATATTTCATAAACTGCTCAAAACGGCCCAGGTCATGAAACAGAGCTATCGTTTCAGCAAGCATGCATTCTTCTTTGCTTATTTTCTCGGATTTTGCAAGTTCAAGGATATTTTTTTGTACTCTGCCAGTATGTTCGATCTTTAACTCAATATTTTCCTTGATAAAAGAGTCAGGTGAGGAAAACTGATTTACATAATCGAAAAACCATTTTTGAAAAAAATCCAGGTCTTCCTTCTTCATGCTTCTGCAATAAGGAATATTAATGTATATACTTTGCGTATATTTTGGAAATTTTGTACTGAAAAGGTTTTTGCTGTTTAAGTAACAATACTACTTGCTTAGGGCGAAATAAAAGTTATAGTCTCAGTAAGATAAAAGCCCTGAAATATACTAAAACAGAACATTGAAATCCAATCATCAAACTTAACCACTATACGTAACGATCACGGCTACTCTCTATAAAAACAGAATTCCCTCGCCTGAAGTTTGTTTTTAATAGAATGTCTTTAATAATATAACAATTAAGTGAAGTACAGTAGTCTTATATGAGGAAACCATAGTTCCCATAGAATCTTTGCAATTTCCTTAATATACTGCATAAGTTATATATTGTAGAAGCCCTTCAAATTAATATGTTGTAGAAGCTCTTCAAATTGAATTAGTATTAACCGAGCAATATTAACTGAGCAATATACAGGAAGATATTCCATCCATACTATATAATTTTCTTTGGGGGTATGAGTGTTCATATAAAAAGAAATTCATATAGTTACTTATTTGTATGGTTATTTGTATCTCTGGATATCTTATTTGCATAGTTTAATAAAGTACATATCAGATGACATATAACATCGACAGACTGCTTATGGAAACTTTCCGCAGGAACTCATTAGAATAAATCGGGGTATTTAATGAGCTCAATTAAAAAAATTTGTTTAATCCTTTGTTCTCTAAGCCTCTTAGCTTTTGCATTATCTTTTGCCTCAGGTCTTTTGCCTGCAGTAGGAGCAGCTGAATCTCAGAATCATACGGTAGAAGATGAAACACCTGTTTCTTCTGCTTCCACTCTTGAAGAAGTATTTGCACAGCGGCCTGCTTCTGCAGAAGGCATGTTGAATAAAGGAAATGATCTATATTCTTTGAAAGAATATGAACATTCTATAGAATGTTTTGATGATGCGCTTGAGGTAAATTCCAATTCATCTCTGGCATGGTATGGAAAAGGATGCTCTCTTTCCGCTCTGGGCAGGTATGAAGAATCGATTAGCTGTTATGACAGGGCTATTGAAACGCTCCCGGATTCTTCCGAAGGCTGGTACGAAAAAGGAAATGAGTACTTCAGGAAGAAAAATTATGTGGAGGCAATTAAGTGCTATGAGAAAAGTTTCGCCACGGATAGCTACCTTTCCAGAGTATGGTTCCAGAAAGCCATCGCCTCTGAGAAGCTCAACCTTGACCAGGAAGCTCTGGCCTCTTATGACGGTTCAATTGAATCTGCCTCCAATTCCTCAAAAGCTCTGAAGATGCAGGGAAAGGCATGTGCTGAGCTTGAGAACTACGATGAAGCAATGGGCTTCTTCGAGCAAGCTCTTAACATTACTCCTGAGGATTTTGAACTCTGGATTCAAAAAGGAATAATGTATGATACGTCCGGAGATTATGAGAATGCAATAAAATGCTACGAACAGGCCATTTCTATTAACCCTGACTGTATAGAGGCCTGGTACAATAAAGGCGTAGATCTTGAAAGGAAAGAGATGTATCAGGAAGCTCTGACCTGCTATGAATTTGTCCTTCTTTCAGAGCCTGAAAATCTCAATGCTCTACAAAAGAAAGGTTTCTGTCTCGAGAACCTCGGTAAAAATGAAGAAGCTCTGCAGTGCTATGATCAGATACTCGTTTACAGCCCTGATAATGTTCAGGCATGGTACAGCAAAGGTTCAGTGCTTAACGCAATGGGACAGTATGACGCTGCAATAGTCTGCTATGATAGAGCCCTCAACCCCGATGCAGGACTTGAAGTGGAGGAAGCTGCAGATAATCTTCTTGAAAGCCTTAATGCTTACGACTCTGAACTCCCCGGGTATTCTGAAGTCGCCGAGTTTAAATCTCCTGCAGTTAAAATCTGGTACGATAAAGGGCTGGCTTTTGACAAGCTGGAAAATTACGAGTCTGCCCTTGAGTGTTATAATAACGTTCTTGAGACGGAATCCGAACATGCGGTAATCTGGTACCAGAAAGCACAGGACCTTGACAGGCTCAACAGGTCCGCAGAAGCTCTTGATTGCTATGATAAAGCCCTTAAACTGGATCCAGGGTATGCTAAAGTCTGGTATAGAAAAGGGTATGATTCTTCAAAGCTTGGGAAGTATGAAGACGCCGTAAAAAGTTATGGTAAAGCCATAGATCTTGATGAAAATTACACACTTGCATGGTACGGCAAAGCTTTTGCCCTGGCAAAGACAGGAAAATACGAAGACTCTATTGTTTGCTATGACAGAGTTCTCGCCGTTGCACCTGATAGCGCCGAAATCTGGTATAACAAGGGTCTTCTCCTTGACCAGCTGGGAAGATACCAGGAAGCCTCAGACTGCTACAGTCAGGCTCTTCAGATAAATTCAGAATATTCTGTCGCTCGTTTCAGGCTGAATAAGGATATGGAAATACTGTCTGGAAATTCGACTTCCTCATCAGTTCAAAGTAATAATTCAGGTATCAGTCCGCAAAAAGCAATTTCAGGAGGTTTCTGGTCTTACCTTCTGAGCTATAATTGTGTAAGTTCTGAAGATAGCTCTGACCTTTCAAAAAATCTCAGCAGCCTGAGTCCGGAATTCGGTTACGACGCAGCATGGTACGGCAAGGCCTCAACATACAGCAAACTTGAGATGTATGAAGACGCGCTTTATTCTTATGAAAAAACTCTTGCAATTAACCCTTTACGCACCGATGCATGGTATGAGAAAGGTTCTATCCTTGACAAACTTGGCAGAAGCCAGGAGGCTCTTGGATGTTATCAAAAAGCCCTGGATATTGATCCTCAGTCGAGCGATGCCTGGCATGGGATGGCTTCAGCCTCCAGTGATCTCGGAAGGGCTGAGGAAGCGGTTGCTTACTATGATCAGTTACTTGCTCTTAACGCCAGTGATTCGGAAGCCCTTCAGGGTAAATCTCTTGCCCTTGTAAGCCTTGGCAGGTACGAAGAAGCAGTTGCCTGTTATAATCCTCTTATTGAACTTGAACCTGAAAATATAGAGGCTCTGGAAGGCAGAGCTTCCGCCTTAGCAAAGTCCGGAAGGCTGGAAGCGGCGCTGCAAGACTATGATTTAATTATGGAGCTTGACCCTGCCAACTCAAAAGTGCTGGCTGAGAAAGCTTCCTTGCTGGAAGAACTCGGCAGGTATAAGGAAGCCGCTTCAACCTATGGTGAGATTCTTAAGATTACGCCTGAGAACAGGGAGATCATGTACCGTCAGGGCAAGGCTCTGGAAGCTACGGGAGATTTCGGAGCAGCAATTGCCTGTTATGATCAGATCCTTAAGCTGGACCCAACAAATATTGATGCAATTAACAACAAAGGATTTGCTTACGCCAAGATGGAAAGATATCAGGAAGCACTTGCAACTTATGATAAAGCCATTGAATATGCTCCAGACAATCCTGCAGCCTGGTATTTCAAAGGATGTGCTAATTTCGCAATAAGCAACAACAATGCTGCCCTTGATTGCTTTAACAAAACGATCCAGTTAAAACCTGACTGCATAACGGCATGGTATAATAAGGGGTATCTACAAAATGTACTGGGAGATGTTAACGGGTCAATAAACTCTTACGAAAGTGCTCTTGCAATCAATCCCGATTCACCCTCCGCCCTTTATAACAAACGTTTTGCTCACTACCGCATAAAAGAGTATGAAGATGCTTCGGTATGTAAGTCACTGCTTGATACAATGGATCCCGGCTTTGAGGCAGCCCTGAAAAACAGGGGAACCCGTATCTTCATTCCCGAAACATACAGAGGAAACCTGGATTACCCGCTGCCTGTAAGGTGGTATGGCGGGGAGGAAAATGTCACTCTAAATAACGTAAACGTGACCCAGGCTTATGAGCAGTTAAACAACACTACTTCCGGAAACGAAGAGGGTTACGATGATCCTGAAGGCGGGTACTGGTATATTCCTGAGCCCGACGAAGATGAGGGGAATAAAGAAAATCAGAAAAATGAATCCAAAACCGGAAATGACTATGATGACTGGTATGTTCCGGAACCCGATGAGGTTTAAAGGACTCGGAGCAGAAATAACGGATCCAAGGCAGAAGTAAAGGCTCAAGGATAGAAACAAGCTAACAATATAACTTTTCGGTATGCTTAAACTTCATATGCATACCGAAAACTTTTTCTAAAGAAGTCAGATGAAGCTATTTCTTTTTTTAAATTTTTTGACATCTCTATTAGCTTTATATTTCTATTAGCTTTACTCATGTAGATTGATTTATGAATCATTAAAAAATAAGGTAAACGTTTTTAAGTCAATTATTCGAATTTCATCATTTGAGTTTTCATCATGCGAATTTCATCATTTTAATTTTCAATGTTCGGATTTCTCCCAATACTTTTCGGCTTCCTCTTCCATTTCTTCCAGTCTATCGTAATAGTCAGGAAACTCGTTAAGATGAGCCAGGGCAATCTTCCCTGTCATTATGGGGTCATCGTTTGTGACATTTGTTGCTGGGTCTCTTGTTCCATGCTCCAGCTCGACATCCATGCCTCTTCGGAACTGGTCAACATCGAATTTATCCCAGGTTATTCCAAGTCTTTCCCCAACGGTCTTTGCTTCTTCAGCAGTAAAGCTTCTGGTTGCCAACATTATCACTCCGGATAATGGTTTGATCTGTTTTGGTACTTAAGGCTTGTTCTATAAACTGCTTTTTTTCAGTCTTTTTTCAGTCTTTTTACTGACAGATGCTTTTATTTTTCCATAAGAGCATATTCTGCCGTTTAAAAGGTTATTCTATCATAATATTTATTATCTCTATGAAGATACAAATAGGGAAAACAATGCCTGAGGGGAAAACCATACCTGAAAAAGATTATTTATTTTTAAGGCGTGCCATTGAACTTTCTCTCGAAAATGTAAAACGAGGCGGAGGACCTTTTGGTGCCGTAATAACGAAAGATGGAAAAATAATTTCGGAAAGCTGCAATCAGGTAACCTTAATTAACGATCCCACTGCCCATGCCGAAATCGGTGCCATAAGAGAGGCAGCCAAAAAACTTAATAATTTTGACCTCAGCGGATGCAGTATCTACGTTTCCTGCGAGCCCTGCCCAATGTGTCTTGGGGCCATTTACTGGGCCAGAATAGATAAGGTGTTTTTTGCCAGTACTAGGTCAGATGCCGAAGATATTGGTTTTGATGATTCCCTTATATACGAAGAAATCTCACGCCCTATGAAAGAAAGAAAAATCGAGTTCAAACAGCTCCTGAGGGAAGAAGCTCTTGAAGCTTTCAGGGCATGGGAACAATTGGAAAATAAGGTTGAATACTGAACCTGTATAAGCACAATAATAATTTTAAGTACAGTAATAATTTTAAGTACAGTAATAATTTTTTGTAGCTACTAGCCAGTAAAAATTTTAGCTCCAGGCAAAACCTTTTATTAGTAAAGCCTGGTCCAGATTTCAGTTTCTCTGTTTTTTCACTTCATGCGGAAAGATTACGTATATTCTTCCCATTCAGGCAAACTGATTTCTTGCATTAGAACCTAATTACTATTGGGTATCACGTTAAGTTCCGGACAGCCTCTGTTCTGGAGCTTACGATATG